>JBMOEO010000085.1:0-16953 GCA_049318945.1 Phototrophicaceae bacterium
ATACAGTTTGCGCCCCTCGATTTTGACGGTGGGCTTGCCCGGAAAAGTGTCAATATGCCCCAATAGGATCACGTCTTCGCTCCCGTCCCCGTCACCCACGATGCCCACAGCGTTGCCTGCCTCATCCACAAACGCTTGGTTATAGCCGTGCTGGGTGAACCAGTCCACCAAGAAGGTGACGGCTGGTTGTTCCTCGCGTGAGTAGCTTGGGATGGCAACAAGATCATGAATGAGTTGTTCGGCAACGGTGGCTTCAATGTTGATGGGGTGTGTCATCAAGGTGGGATAGGTCATAGTACCCTCAATGCGTGTTCAATGGCGGTCAAGGTTTCTTGTAGTTGTGCTTCGGTGACGATCAGCGGAGGCAACAAACGCAAGACATTGTTGCCCGCCGTCAAAGCGAGGATGCCCTGTTCTTGGAGCGACATCAAGACGGGAGTCACGCGCGATTTCAGCTCAATCCCGATCATCATACCCCGTCCGCGTATCTCACGGATGTGGGGGGAATCCAACTGGGATAGGCTTTCCAGTGCCCATTGCCCCAATTCATGGGAGCGTTGGGGGAGTTGTTCCTGTTCTAGCGTTTGTAAGGTGGCGATAGAAGCGGCGCACGCCAGCGGATTGCCCCCGAACGTGCTACCGTGGCTGGCACTGGGCAACATGCCATGTGCCCCATTCCACACCACCGCCCCCATCGGTACGCCTCCTGCAATCCCTTTGCCTAGGCTGATGATATCCGGTACGATGTTGGCATGCTCAAAAGCAAACCATCGACCGGTGCGCCCCAAGCCTGCTTGCACTTCATCAAACACAAGCATAGCTCCATGCTGGCTACATAACGCACGCACCCCTTGTAGGTATGCTTCGTCAGCAGGGTTTACCCCCCCCTCCCCTTGAATCGCCTCTAAGACAATCGCGGCGGTTTGCCCGTCAATGGTGCGGGCGATGGCTTCCAAATCATTGTAGGGAACGTGGGTGACGGGAATTGTCCAGTCTTCAAAGCTATCGCGGTATTTCTTGTTCCATGTGAGCGACAATGCGCCCAACGTGCGCCCATGAAACCCACGCATAGCAGAGATCACTTTGGGGCGGTCAGTCAAAATCCGCGCCACCTTCAGCGCACCTTCGTTCGCCTCTGCGCCACTGTTGCATAGGAACATGCGGTTTAAGCTGTTCGGCAGGTGCTTGCTTAATTCGGCGTATAGCTCGGCACGGCGATCATTGTAGAAAATTTCAGGGCAGGTGATGAGGGTATGGGCTTGGGTAGCAATCGCTTCTGCTACGCGCGGGTGAGCATGCCCAAGCAATGCCACCCCTTGACCGCTGGTCATATCCAGATACCGCTTGCCGTATGAATCGAATACCTCTACGCCACTTCCGCGCACCAAGTCCAGCGGACGCTTGCTGTATGACCCAGAAGTATGTTCATTCTCTAGGGTGGTGATTTGCTCAAAGTTCATCATGCTGTGAATACCGTTCCGCTTCCATTCAATGCTTCCAAGATCGGGTGTTCGGTGCGCCCATCAGCTATGATGACCTCGCTTACCCCCCCGTTTAATGCCTCTTGCACACCTAAAACTTTGCGCTTCATGCGCCCTTGTGCCCATTCCATAGCAGTTTCCAATTGAGCCATTGGCACATGAGGGATGAAAGAATCTTCATTGGGAAAGTCCCGATATAACCCGCGCACATTGCTGAGGATGATGAGCGTTTGCGCTTTGATGTGGGTTGCCACCGCAGCGGCAGCGCGGTCGCCATCAATATTCAAGATGCCATCGTTTGCGCTATAGCCTTCTGGGGGAATAACAGGGATCACGCCCTGTTGCAATAGCTCTAAGATCGGCTCTGATAGGATTCCCTGAATGGAGCCAGTGTAATTATCATGTACCACGCGCACGCGCCCATTCACCACCGCGCGGACTGCCTGCTTCATGGTAGCAAGGATGCTGTGTTCTACCAATTGTGCCGCCACCCCATGCTTGCCTAATTCTGCAATCACCTTGCGGTTGACGTTGCGTGCCGCCTCAACGAACACATCGCGCGTTGGAGCATCGGTGTAGCGTGATTCATGACCGCTGGGTGAAACCAACGTTTTCACCTCAATACCGCGCTCAGCACACAAGCGGTTTGCTTCTTCGCTCACGCCATGCACCACCACTAACGGGCGCGTTTGGGCAACTTGCGCCAGATCAGCACAACTGGTGTGCCAATTCAAGCCCACCCCGCCCCCTAACTTGACCACTAAAATATTGCTCATGGATACAATCCCATAAATGCTAAGCCGTCGCGCTCTGCAAAACCGCACATCACGTTCAGGCTTTGAACAGCACTGCCCGCCGCCCCTTTGACCAGATTATCCAACGATGCCACCACCACAAGGTGAGTTGGGTCGGTCTCATCTAGCTCAAAGCCGATGTCGCAATAGTTGGTGCCCGCCACCAAGCGCGGTTCTGGCAGGCGATGTAACCCTGTTTTGCTATTGATGAAGCGGATGAACGGTTCTTGTGAGTACGCTTTGCGGTAGGTCTTCCAGATGGTCTTTTCCTCAACCGCTTCAGTTAAGTAAACATGTGCCAACAGATGTACCCCACGCACCATCTCAATGGCGGTGACGCTAAAATGTATCGGCACATCCCCCAAGACTTGTTGCACTTCCGCCATGTGGCGGTGAGCGGTTGCCTTGTAGGTGCGCACCGCGCCACTACGGATGGGGTGGTGCGACGAAGCGGAGTGGCTTGCGCCTGCCTCTGAAGAACCCACCTTGATTTCTGCTGTTGCCTGCCGAATGAGTCCAGCTCGCACTAACGGGAGCAATGCCAAATTGATGACGGTGGCATTGCACCCAACCCCACTGGCATAGCTCGCAGACTTGAGCGCGTCGCGGTTGACTTCGGGTAAGCCATACGTGAACCGCTCTAGCCAGTGTGGGGCGGGGTGTGCTTCGCCATACCAACGCTGATAGACCTCTGGCGAACGCAAGCGAAAGTCCGCGCTTAGGTCAATGATCTTGGGCGCGATCTTGGCGTAGCGTTCAATCTGTGTTGCCGCTGTTCCGTGTGGTACGGCAAGGAATAATACATCACACGGCTCTAGCGTATCGGGATGAGTGAACTGTAACTCGCTGATCCCACGCATGTTCGGGTGGATGGTATGAACATACTTGCCCATCTCGCTTCTGCTGGTGATTTGTGTCACTTCAACATGCGGATGCGTATGCAACAGGCGCAAGAGTTCGCCTCCTGTGTAGCCTGTTCCCCCAATGATGCCGGCACGAAGGGTCATGAGTGCGTTCCTTTGGCATAGTTCAAGGCGAAGCCGACCACTTCGGCGGCAATATCCACCCCAGTTGGCGCGGAACTATTCTTGAACTCCATCGTATGGTTGACCTCGTTGATGAGGAATCCGCGTTCTGGGTCTTCCAAGACATCAATGGCTAAGATTCCCCCGCCCACTGCATGCGCGGCTTTCACGCAAATCTCGTCTAGTTCAGGCGTGACAGGGCAGTTAGAGGACTTGCCCCCTCGCGCGGTGTTGGTGATCCAATGCTCGCTGTTGCGATAGATGGCGCAAATGGTGCGATCACCCAACACAAAAGCGCGGATGTCGCGTTGGGGTTTGTTGACATATTCTTGAGCGTAGTAAACATGGTAGTTATAATCTCCCAGCGTTTGGCGATGCTCAATGATGCTTTCTGCTGTTTCGGCATCGTTCACCCGCGCCAACAACCGCCCCCACGACCCTGTAATCGGTTTCAAGACTGCGGGATAGCCAAGCGTTTCTAGTGAGGTGAGCGCACTTTCAGGCGTAAACGCCACCCGTGCGTTGGGCTGGGGCACGTTGGCTTGCGCCAGCATCAAAGTGGTGGCGAGCTTATCCCCACAGATGTGCGCCGTTTCATAGCTATTCAACGTGGGCACTCCCCATTGGTTTAATAGCATGAGCGTATACAATCCGCGTGAGGTGCTGACGGCGCGTTCTAGCACAAGGTCATAATCTGCCCACGCCTTCCCACTGGGGGAGGGTTGCTGTGCGCCTTGAGCAAGATCAAAATCGAGGCTACGATCCAATATCACATCGGGTTCAACCCCCTGTGCTTGAAACGCCTCAATCAGAAGTTTCTCCTCTGCTCGAATGTGGGTGACGAGTACCGCTACCTGCATGGTTATTCGCCCCAGTCTTCTTCAACTTCAGGGGCATAATCAACACTAGCGGGGTTCAAGCCAATGACTTCTAATTCCGTTCCACAATCCTTACAACTGATTAACTCGTTAAGCATTGTTCCTTCAGGCAAGGTTAGGGTGGCGGCGCATTCTGGGCATTCTACGGTATAGACGGACATGATCTCTGATTCCTTTTGGTATGGGTTGAATGATAAATAAAAAATCCGCTCGTCTGAGCGGATTCAGTGTTATTCTGCATAGTTGATTTCAAACAGCAGGAAACAGCCCAGACTTTACATGTGGGTTAGGGCTTCTTATCCTTCTTGCTGATGAAAACAATAGACATGTGGGTATTCCCTAATACAGTACGGATTTCAATAACAGAATACGGGTTGAGGGGCAAATGGGCAATAGTGGATCATGCCACAAAATAATCAATCTTGCTTTGTATAAATCACACGAGTGCTTGCGCTTGGCGAATGGCTGTGATCGTGATCTTGACGCTTCCCCAAACAATCCTTATACTATTCGGGTTATTGCCCCTTCTCATTGAAGTGGGCGTTATTTGTGTCTATCTAAGAATCTTTATAGGAGCCAGTCGTGGGACCTCTCCCTAAACGTAAACTGTCCAAAAGCCGACGCGACCGTCGTCGCGCTCACGACAGCCTAACCCTCAACCACATTATTCAATGTGAGGGTTGTGGTGATTATCATGTTGTGCATCACGTTTGCCCCAACTGCGGTACGTATCGCGGTCAAACCGTTATGGAAGTTGCACAAGACAACTAATTGAACATAACGTTCCCCTGCTTTGGGTGTTGTATGGTTCAAAAGAGGTCGTTCTTGCTTAAGCGACCTTTTTTGTTCTATATCGCCGATTATACCAACGGGATGGAAACATGAACTGGAACACAACCGCTTTCATTTTCCCCGGTCAAGGTTCTCAATCAGTCGGAATGGGGCAATCTATCGCCAATGCCTTTCCGATTGCGCGTCAAACCTTTGACCAAGCTAATGAGATTCTAGGACTAAACTTCGCTGACCTGCTCTTTCAGGGTTCACAACAGGAACTCAACGATACTTACAACACACAACCTGCTCTGTTCGTCACCAGCATAGCAACCCTACGCGCCCTGCAAGAACGTCTCCCTGATGCTATTCCCACTTTCGCCGCGGGGCATAGCTTGGGGGAATACACCGCCTTAGTGGCATCGGGAGCGATTTCATTTGAGTCGGGCTTGCGCCTAGTGCGTGAACGCGCTCGCTTGATGCGTGAAGCAGGGGAGACGCACCCCGGCGCAATGGGTGTTTTTCTGGGCATTGAGGTAGATGTGGCGCGTCAGGTATGTGAGGATGCCAGCCACCAAACAGGCGAGCCATTGGTCATCGCCAACGATAATTGCCCCGGACAAATCGTCATTTCTGGGGGAGCGCGTGCCGTTGAGGTTGCCATTGAACAGAGCAAGCAGGCTGGGGCAAAACGCTCACAACGCCTTGCCTTGAGCGTTGCCGCGCATTCCCCCCTCATGGCAAGTGCGGCGGAACCGTTCAACCAGCTTTTGCAAACGATCCCATTTGAAACCCCTGCTTTCGCTGTATATGGGAATGTCACAGCAGAACCGCTCACCACTCCCGACAGCATCATTGATGAACTTTCGCAACAGATGTTAGCACCCGTCCGCTGGCGTGAATCCATCCAACACATGCTCCGCGATGGCGCACAAACCTTCATTGAGATCGGCAATGGAGAGGTACTCAGCGGCTTGGTCAAGCGGATTGACAACACAGTCACCCGCGTGGTGGTTCAATCTGCAGACAGCCTAGAGGCATTTGCTGTACAATCCGCAACACTTTAGCCAAAATGTTGCAGGATTAGCAACTTTTTTTTATAGTTAGATAACGTGGAAATAACCTTTCCATAACGTTAGGATATGTTTAGATCAATCAGTTTACATTTGGAGGCTTTTACATGAAGCGTTTTTTGATGCTTTTGATGGTGTGCGTTCTCGCATTTGGTGGCGCAGCAATGGCGCAAGATACATTACCCGACTTAGAAGGGCGTGAAATAACGGTAGCGGTAGAAAACGCATACCTCCCCTTCAACTACATTGACCCAGAAACGGGCGAAGGAATCGGCTGGGACTATGACGCAATCGATGAGATTTGTGTACGCTTGAACTGTGTGCCAGTCTACACGGAAGCGGCATGGGACGGGATGATTATCGCGGTATCTGAAGGGCAATACGACATGGCGGCGGACGGTATCACGATCACGGCAGAACGCGATGAAGTAGTAGACTTCTCAGATGGGTACATTCAATTGGCGCAAGTGTTGTTGGTGCGTGCGGATGAAGAACGTTACCCAACGATAGCGGACTTCGTAGCGGATGAAGCTGCTTTGATTGGGACGCAACCCGCGACGACCAACTACGACACCGCAGTTAGCCTAGTGGGAGACATGCGCATTCAAGGGTTTGAAACCTTCGGTGTAGCAGTCCAAGCATTGATGGCAGGGGATGTAGACGCGGTGGCAATGGATAGCGTCGCGTCCATCGGATACATCGGAGCCAACGAGGGCTTGGTGAAGGTGATCGAAGAGAGCATCACCTCTGAAGAACTCGGCTTCATCTTCCCCAGTGGCTCTGAGTTGGTTGAACCGATCAACGCTGCATTGGCAAGCATGGAAGCGGATGGCACATTGGATGAACTCTTCACCAAATGGTTTGTTGAGTTTGATCCCAATTCTTTGACCGAAGAAGAAATGATGCTCCCTGACCTAGAAGGGCGCGAGATCACCGTAGCGGTAGAAAACGCATACCTACCCTTCAACTACATTGACCCAGAAACGGGCGAAGGAATTGGCTGGGACTATGACGCAATCGATGAGATTTGTGTACGCTTGAACTGTGTGCCAGTCTACACGGAAGCGGCATGGGACGGGATGATTATCGCGGTATCTGAAGGGCAATACGACATGGCGGCGGACGGTATCACGATCACGGCAGAACGCGATGAAGTAGTAGACTTCTCAGATGGGTACATTCAATTGGCGCAAGTGTTGTTGGTGCGTGCGGATGAAGAACGTTACCCAACGATAGCGGACTTCGTAGCGGATGAAGCTGCTTTGATTGGGACGCAACCCGCGACGACCAACTACGACACCGCAGTTAGCCTAGTGGGAGACATGCGCATTCAAGGGTTTGAAACCTTCGGTGTAGCAGTCCAAGCATTGATGGCAGGGGATGTAGACGCGGTGGCAATGGATAGCGTCGCGTCCATCGGATACATCGGAGCCAACGAGGGCTTGGTGAAGGTGATCGAAGAGAGCATCACCTCTGAAGAACTCGGCTTCATCTTCCCCAGTGGCTCTGAGTTGGTTGAACCGATCAATGCTGCATTGGCAAGCATGGAAGCGGATGGCACATTGGATGAACTCTTCACCAAGTGGTTTGTTGAGTTTGATGCCAGCCAATTTGAATAGTTGAAATGGTGATGGGCACAGGACAATTCCCCTGTGCCCATCTTTTCTAGCCGTTTATGCGAGGGAGTGTAAGCCCTCAAACAGGCGATCAATTGCTTTTTGCGTGCGTTCAGGGGGCAACGCATACGAGAAGCGAATCCAGTTCTTGCCCGCATCCGAGAAATAAACACCCGGAACAAATACCACCCCAAAGTTACTCCCCGTATATTCCAAGAGCGAATGGGTGCTATCGGTGAAGTTCCCCGCTTGAACATATTTCTCCACATCAATGAAAGCGTAGTAGCCATCACCAATCACAAACGGCTCGCCATATTGAGTGAGTGCGGTTTTCAAAACTTTACGGCTCTCCCGAATTGGCTCAATGATGGGGGCTGCTGCTGCGGCAAAATCCCCTTCATAGGCGGCGATTGCTACGGCTTGCGCAAAGAAGCTGGGCAATACCCCGTGTGAGGCTTGGCTGGTGATATGTTCTACAATGTCTTTCCCTGCTAACAGGTGACAACTACGAATGTTAGAACCGCCCAAACTCTTGGTGATTCCATCAAGGAAGATCAACCGTTCGCGGTCTTCTTTGGAGAATGCTTGTAAAACGACATTGATGTCATTATGTCCGCCATCCGTCACCCAGTGGTACATCCAATCGAAAATGACATACTTGTAATCGTTACGGAGCGCGGCATGCGCCAATTCAATTTGATCGCTCAAGGGCAAAGTGTAGCCAGTGGGGTTATCGGGGGAGGTAATCACCAAGCCGGCGATGTTGCGCCCATGTGCTTTGGCAAAGCGAGCGCATTCTGCGATGCTGTCGGGGGTGTATCGCCAGCCTTCGCTGGGTTGCCCTGGTGCGCGTAGGACGTTCAACCCCACGCTGTAAGGTCCCCAATTGTAGCTAATCCACGGCACGCGCGAGACAACCAATAAGTCTCCAACATTGCCATGCCCACGATAGATCATGGCGTTATACGCCTTGTTGAGGGCATCCCGTCCGCCTTGTGTGAAGACGATGTTTTGAGCGTTCCAACCCGATTCAGGTTGCAACTTCCAATAGTTTTCTGCTGTCACCTTGCGGAAGAGGGGAGTGCCCCATGGCTTATCGTAGCTTGTCCCTTGTTTTAGCTGTAGCTCAAACGCTCGTTCCATAATGGGGCGTGGCACCCCCGGCAAACTGGCACCCCCGTCCCCTTGTGAAGCATCATACGTGGGCGCGTCGCTTCCAGCTTTGCTTTTGTATTCATCCAAAGCGGCTTTGATGATGAACATCCGTGATTCTGGGATGGACATCGTTTGTTTGGGGTAATCATGCAACGGAATACGATGCTCTTCGGGATGTACAAATTCCGGTGTATCTAAACTAACCATTGTGTAGCTTCTCTCCTTAGCATAAAAAAACACCCCGTAGGGTGTTCTTAGACAAAACAAAATCTATTGCCCCCAATTACCGTAGCAAGCTCCAATTATTATCAGTAGTGGTATCGGTCATGGTCGTGCAATAGTGGTGCAACATCTTCTGGGATTCCTAGATGGACTTTCCATTCTATTGTTTATGGTGACGGAATAAATGTCAAGTCAGCAGACAGTCTACAAACTTCCTATGTTGAGTTGTGCAGGATGCAAAAAGGGGGTACATCTGTACCCCCTTTTGATTGCTCTAGGAGAGAATTAGGTGAGAACTACTTGATTTCGTAGACGGTGGTTGTGCCGGATACTTCGTTAGAAACCGCCAACAAGGGCATCCCGTTAGGACTCTTTTCAGCGGAGATGAACTTCAACCCTTCGGGTCCAATATCGCCAGCTGTGCCAGCTTCAACACTACCATCGGGGGTGATGTTGTTGGCATAGGTTTGGAAGACAGGAGCGGTTGGGTCGGTTACGTCGTAAACCATTACCCCGCCGGTGCGTTCCAAACCAACGAAGGCATAGAACTTCCCGTTGATTTCACCAACTACCACGCCTTCAGGTTCTGGGCCCTTGTCGTCGGAACGAGCATCAAAGGATTCATTGCTACCGTCAGAGTTGAAGGAAGCGGCTACCAGTTCTGCGGTGATGGTTTCAAACGCATTTGCACTATCGAAAACAACTTCGCCAGCGGTATTCCAAATGGTGAAGGAGCGTGCGCCGAAGCCGTAAATCACATCATGATCTCCGTCCGCGTCAGTATCGCCCATGGTTGTGGTGGTCTTCAAACGCCCTAGTTGATCTTCAGCTTGAAGTTCAGCAGCATTGGGGAACACGGTTGCATCTAGTACCAAGTCAGCAACGCGGGCTTCTTCGCTGTAACCATCATAATCGCGGGCATCCCCTTCGTTAGCGGTGATGAGGTAGGTTTCGCCGTTCACTTCGTAAGCGGCAATTGCATCAGGAAGGTACAGGGACATCACGGGGTAAGTTTGAATGTTGATGCCACCATCTTTATCAGAAGCGTCAATTGCGTTTGCTTCAAGGCTATAGTCTTTTGCGCCCAAATCAAGCACATCTACCACCACACCTTGAGCAAGGTCTACTACGGCGAGCGCGTTGTTCTCTTGGAGGGTGACATAAGCAGTCATAGAATCAGCAGAAACTGCTACGTATTCAGGTTCAACATCTTGTGCGAAGGTTGCGTTAGGTCCAAAAACGCGAATGCCTTCAGCATCAACCCCTTCAAAAGAAACTTGAGTTGCGGTGAAGGTTGCTACATCAACAATGGTGACAGACCCAACAGGATCAATCATGTAATCGTCGCTGGGTTCGCCTTCGTTTGCAGAAACCACTTTGCTACCATCAGGCGTGAATGTCACCATATCGGGCAACACACCAGCTTCTACACTGTTGACCAATTCGCCCTCAAGGTTGAGGAAGACGATTGCGCCAGCACCGTCAACGGCTTCTGCCGCAACAGCAACGGCGATCAATTCACCGTGAATAGCAACGCTATTGGCAGTCCCGCCGAAGTCATTCAAATTGACTGACTTGTATAGGGTGGGGGTGGTGGGGTCAATAATGTCAACCAAATCAAGGCTGTTGGATTGAGCGTTGACCACGGCTAAACGCTTGTTCATCTCATCGTAAGCGTTGATTTCTGCGGCACTTTCAAAGATCAAGCCGGTGGCATACGTGCCGATGGGGGTGAGGGTCAAGGTATCTTGTGCAAACATAACGGAAGCATTGAGGCACAACACAACCAATCCTACTAGCAAGGCAAAACGTTTCATGGATGAATCTCCTAAGTTAGGGTTTTCGATAGGTTCATTGTGGGAAAGTTGCATTAAGGATTTGTTGTGAACGTGCAAACATGAAGTTAACGGTATGTTTAATTTAGTGGATGATTCAACATATTCACGAGTTATTTTTTCGATACACTCTTTACACCCCCCAAATATCTTCAATAATTGGGCTAGTCTATTCTATTTTATTTCAATTCGGAAAGTAGGTTTTGAAGCTGCGATATGCACAAGACATGGAACAATCGACATTTTGAATCAAACCCCGCCCTTGCTTCCACCCTTGACGCAAGTTGGTATCTTGATCCCGAAGTTTATCAACTTGAACTAGAACGCATCTTTGCCCGTACATGGCAACCCATCACCAAAATAGCCAAACTGAACCAACCCGGCGATTACATCACGGGGATTATTGCTGGTGAGCCAATCGTGGTATTGCGCGATGATGCCAACCGCTTGCGTGCTTTCTATAATGTGTGTCCCCATCGTGCGGGTTCAGTGGCGCGTGGAACAGGAAGCCGTAGAAGTTTGCAGTGTGGTTATCATGGCTGGACGTTTGACCTGAACGGTTGCCTGATGAACACCCCCTACTTCTTTGAGGTGGAGGACTTTGATCCTAAGCGTTATAACCTGCGCGAGGTTCGTTTAGATACTTGGGGTCCTTACGTTTTCGTCAACCTAGATGATAATGCCAAGCCTTTGGCAGAGTGGTGGGCGAATGATTTTGATCGCATTCGAGGGATTGATTGGTCACAGTGGCGTTTGGTGGATGAACGCGAATATGTGATTGATGTCAACTGGAAAGTATACATGGACAATTATGCTGAAGGCTATCATGTGGCAACCGCACACCCCGGCTTGGCACGCGAGATGAGCCTAGATAACTTGTACGTGGATTGCCACCCGTTCTATTCCACCCAACGCGCGGTGATTAAACCCCCGTTCATCGGCAACCCCAACAACCGTCGCTATACCAACCCCAAAGAGGGGGATCAAATCTGTTATCATGTGCTGTTCCCCAATTTCATGATTGATGATTATCCTGATAATTTGTCCACCAATGTGGTCTTGCCTTTGGGCGTGGATAAAATTCTGCTCAAGTTTGATTGGTGGTTTCCGCTTGATATGGGGCAAGAGTCGATGGAGAGCATGATTCAATTCGCGGATGATGTTCAATATGAAGACATTGCCATCTGTGATGAAGTTCAAGTCAACCTCAAGTCACGCGCATATCAAACGGGGCGTTTCTCCGGTCGCTATGAAAACGGCGTGCATCACTTCCAATCGTTGGTGCATCGTTTCGTCAACAGCCCAGAAACCACCCCTAACGGTTTCGGCATCGAATAGCCCCATGCTTTGAGCCGTTTCGCCACTCGCTCGGTGTGAGGGGTGGCGAAACGATTTCACCACGATTGCTAAAAAGTGAGCTGATAGGATATAATATTCTATTCTTTGCTCAACGTTTTCAGTCTGTGTGGTGGTCATGATCCAAGTTTCACAGCTCACCCCTGAACAAAAATCCATTGTTGAAAGTGTTCCAAACGGGATCAAGTTCTTGCACGGTGCCGCAGGCACGGGCAAGACCACCGTCGGCGTGCGCCGTATGTTGCGTCTGCTCACTAAGGACAAAGTAGCCGCCCATGAAATCTTGGTGGTGGTGCCCCAAGCCCCCTTGGGGCAGGTGTATCAAGACGCGCTACAGAGTGAACCTCAAAAGGCGGGGGGGCGCGTGACGGTGGCAACTTGGGGAAGCATCACGCAAAAGGTGGTGGAACTATTCTTTCCCCTGATTGTGGATTCGGCTGGATTTGTGCAACGCGATAAACGCCCAACCTTCCTCAGTTTAGAAACCGCGCTGTATTTCATGCACCAAGCGGTTGGGCAAGTGATTGTGGACGAGGCATTATTTGATAGCATCACCCTTGCTCGCAATCGCCTCTATAGCCAACTCCTCGATAATCTCAACAAAGCTGCTCTGGTGGGGTTTCCACATACCGACTTGGCAACACGCCTCAAGAGTGCCCATTTGAAACAGGAGGGTGCCCAAGCGCGAGTGTATGATGATGCCCAGCGGTGTGCCACGTTGTTTCGTGAGTTTTGCCTAGCACATAGCATGATAGATTATTCCCTACAGGTTGAATTGTTTTGGCAACTTTGGCAAATGCCCCCCGTCCAAACGTATCTACAGGGCAAGTACCGCCATCTCATTTTAGACAACATCGAAGAAGAATCCCCTATCACGCATGATTGCTGGCTGGAATGGCTACCCAAAGCGGAATCTGCCCTCGTGATAATGGATGAACAAGCGGGGTATCGTCGTTTTCTGGGTGCTGATCCCAACAGTGCAACACGTTTGAAAAAACTGGCGAAACCACGCGATACGCGCTTCTTGCCCCCCGAACACTCCTTCACCAATACACCATCCTTATACGAACTGGGAGAGCTGTTCCAGATCATTCACTACCCCAGCCGAGCAGTGCCTCACTCAACTTTAGATCCCCATGCGGTGGTAGAGTTTGGTGACTTCAATTACTTCACCGACATGATCGAGGCGGTGGCGGATTCTGTGGCACAACGTCTAGCAGGTGGCTTAACCAGCCCTAGTGAGATGGTGATTGTCTCCGCGTTTCTTTCGGATTCATTGCTCTTCTCGCTCAAACAAGCCTTTGAAAAGCGCAATATTTCTATACGCGCCCATCGCCCGTCGCAAGCCCTGCGTGATGAACCGTCGGCGCGTGCTTTGCTCACGCTGGCACAAGTGGTCAACCCCAGCTGGAGATTGCCCCTCACCGATCAAGATGTCACCTTGCTGTTGTTGGAGGCGGTGGAGGGGTTGGATGATATTCGGGCGCGTTTAATTGTCCAGCATCTCTATCGTGGGGGGCAGTGGATTGCCTTTCATCAGTTGGATTCCACGCTACAAGAGCGCATCACGTTTGTCTTTGGCGAGAAGTACGAAGCATTGCGCGAATGGGTGAAGACCCACCAACAAACGCCGATTGCTGAGATGGATGTCTTATGGTCGGTGGCGTTCGGTGAGTTGCTGTCACAAGTGGGCTTTGGCTTCCACCAGCATCCCCACCGCGCCGAAGTCACTGCGAACCTCATGGACTCTGCCCGTCAGTTTCGACGTGCTGTCACCCCTGTGAGCACACCCACGACACTAGGGCGCGAGTATATCCAATTGGTGCGTGAGGGGGTGATCGCCAATCAGTATGTGCGTAGCTGGCAAATGCCCGATACGGACGCTATTTTAGTGGCACCTGCCTATACCTATCTGATGAGCAACCGTCCCACCGACTATCAATATTGGTTGAACATCGGCAGCGGGGGGTGGTGGGAGCGCATCTATCAACCGCTCACCCATCCCTATGTTCTCTCGCGCAATTGGACGCAAGGCTTGATGTGGACGGATGAGCAGGAATATTACACGCGCAACGAAGCCCTCTATCATCTGGTGTTGGGTCTCATCCGCAATTGTCGCAAGGGCATCTACTTCGGATTTAGTCACTTGGGAGAAATGGGCTATGAACAGCGCGGTCCTTTACTCCATGCTTTACAGTCTATCCTGCGCCATTTAGCACGTCATAAGGTATCCTCTCATGTTTAAGCCTCGTCCCAAACAAGCGGAAGTGCTTCAGTATACGTCAGGGTGGATGGGGGTATCGGCGGTGCCCGGCGCAGGTAAAACGCGCACCCTTTCTGAATTAGCGGTGAAGTTGCTGGCGGAAGCACCCCTTGCCCCTGACCAAGAAGTTTTAGTGGTGACGTTGGTGAACTCGGCGGTGGGCAATTTCTCGCGTCAGATCGGCGCATCATTGAAAGCGCGAGGGTTATTGCCCGGCTTCGGTTATCGAGTGCGAACGTTGCACGCGCTTGCCAATGACATTGTGCGTGAACGCCCCGAACTGGTGGGCTTGGGGGAAGACTTCAACATCATTGACGAACGCGAGACCAACGCCATCCTAGATCATGCCGTTCATGCTATGTTGGGGCAATTTGAGGACTTGCAAGAGGACTACATTTTAGCCTCGCACCTCAACAAGACTAACGTCACCCATGAACGCTGGGGCGAAGCCATCAAAGAATGTGCGTCGGCGTTCATCCGACAGGCGAAGGACGCACTCCAAACGCCTCAAGAGATTGAGCAAAAACTGAGTACCTGCTCACAGGAGTTGCCTTTAGCGCGGTTGTGCAATGTGATCTATGCGCGGTATCAAGATGCCCTACACTATCGAGTGGGTATCGACTTTCAAGATTTGATCCGCTTGGCATATCAGGCATTGCTGGCGGATGCGGGCTATCTTGAGCGGTTACGCCATCGTTGGATGTATATCCTAGAGGATGAGGCACAGGATAGCGATTTGTTGCAAGAGCGCATCTTGGCACTGTTGGCAGGGGAGCGGGGTAATTGGATTCGTGTGGGCGACCCCAATCAGGCGATTTATGAAACCTTCACCACCGCCAACCCACGCTACTTGAAAGCGTTCATGGCGCGTCAAGGCGTGGCTAGAAAGACCCTGCCCAACAGTGGGCGTTCTGCAGTGGAGATTATCCGTGTGGCGAACTATCTCATTGATTGGTCGTTACAACACCATGACTCCGCCATTCGTGAACGCCAACCCCTATCCGAGCCATACATTGAGCCTTCTCCGCCTGATGATCCCCAACCCAACCCAACGTTGTTACCCGATGGGGTGACGTTTGTTTCAACACCGTTCACCTCCAACGAAGAACTGGACTTTGTGGTGCAAACCGTGCAAAGCACCCTCACCGATGATCCTAGCTTGACCATTGCCATTTTAACCCCACGTAATAAACGGGGCTTTGATGTTGTGGAGCGGTTGAAACAAGCGAAAATCCCACATGTTGAGTTGCTCAAAAGTACCGTCACCACGCGCGAAGCAGCCGGCTCTTTGGTGCATATCCTCAACTACTTAGCGAAGCCGGACGCAAAACTACTGGCACGGGTGTATCGCGTTTTCAACCGTGACTTCAAAGAAGATGCAGACACCATGTCTAGGGTGGATCGTCATGCACGGGTGCTTTCACAGTGCGCCCACTTGGAATCCTTCTTGTATGGGCATGGCAAGGATTGGTTGACAGAATTTGATGTTGATCCTGAAACGCGCGACGCGCTGGCTATCTTCCGCGAGCAAGTGCGAGAATTGCATGAGGCGGTTTGGCTACCCATTGACCAACTGATCTTGACTGTGGCACAGCGGTTGTTCACGCGCCCTGCTGACTTGGCGATTGCCTACGCGCTTTCGATGCACTTACGCCAAGATGGGCTGGCACAAGAATTGTATTTGGGAAGCGGAGGGCAAAGCTGGAACTTGGAACAATACACCCAACGGCTTAGAGAAATTGCCACGAATGAGCGCAAATTCTTGGGGATGGATGAGGAGAGCCGCACCTTCAATCCCGATCATCACAAAGGGGTGGTGACGGTGGCAACTCTACATTCGGCGAAGGGCTTAGAGTGGGATCATGTGTGTTTGATGTCCATCAACAATTATGATTTCCCCTCCAATGAACCTCACGACAGCTATCAGGGTGAGAAATATTTCATCCGTGATCGCCTCAACTTACAGGCAGAAACGCTTGCCCAGTTGAACGCGCTCCAACAATCATCCCCGTACCACGAAGGGCACGCCACAGATGAAGCGCGTGTGGACTATGCGTCAGAGCGGTTACGCCTGTTGTATGTTGGTTTAACTCGCGCTCGCCGTCAACTAACGGTGACATGGAACACCGGGCGCATGGGAGAATCGAGAGAGGCAACGCCCTTGTTGGCATTGCGCACATGGTGGGAGGCAACCCAGATCAATGATTAACGCACTTGTCACGCCGTTTACGTTCAGTCAATCCAATTTGCAGAATTGGTTTATTTGTCGTCGTCGCTTTTTGTATGCCGATATGCAGCATTTGGCATACCCCGCCCCCGTCACCCAACCGTTACAACGCTATGAACAGGCGCAACAACGCGGAGAAATCTTCCATCAATTGGCGCATCAATACGCGCTCGGAATCCCCCCACAAGCCTTACAAGTCCCTGATGATGAAGGGCTTCAAGTGTGGTGGCAACGCTTTCTGCAAGTGCAAGATGCTA
>JBMOEO010000086.1:0-16642 GCA_049318945.1 Phototrophicaceae bacterium
CCATTATTCACGCGAGAACGGTTACAGCTATGCGCAATTTGAACAAGATGGATTCTTTCTAATGGTGACGGAAGTAGCCATTCAGTACAAGAAAGCCATGCAATACGGTCAACAACTAACTGTGCGTACATGGCTAGAAACCCTCAAAAGCCGTAGCCTTGTCTTTGGTTATGAGGTCGTTGATTATGCAACACAAACCCTGCATGCAACCGCCACCACTACCCATATCTGCCTGACCAAACAGGGGCAATTGGTTCGTTTGCCACAGGAGTTCATTCAACATCTGCAAGTGGTCAAGCGGATACATTGAAGAATTTTGTAAACCCTTTTATACTTGTGGGAATATTAAATCCTTGTTAGATTTGTTAAAGAGGAATCTTTCTATGGTCAGTTACAGTGAACGCCCATGGATCAATGCGTATGATCGCTTTGTCCCCAAAACCCTAGAGCCGTACCCAGAAACCACACTCCCCTCGTTCTTGGTGCAAGCGGCAGAACAAACACCCAACCATATCGCACTCGTCACCAGTACACGCCTGCCCTCCGTTTTAGGACGTTTGGGACGCTTGCATACCCAGATGACGTATGCAGAACTCAACCGAGCATCAGACGCGATGGCACATGCGTTAGTGGAGATGGGGCTACAAAAAGGGGAGGCAGTCGCCATCATCATGCCTAACTCGGTTGCCTTTGTGGTATCGTTCTATGCGGTTTTGAAGGCGGGAGGCATTGTAGCAGCCGTCAACCCCACCTACCCCGATCCCAAAATGGCACATCAAATCAATGACAGTCGCGCCCGTTTCGTAATTTGCATGTCCCTGTTTTATGAGCAAGTGCAACGGCTTCGTACACAGACGGGCATTCAACAGGTGATCGTTGCCCAGTACAAACAATACTTACAAGGCTTTGCGCGTTTCCTTTTTTCTCTCACACGGGAGAAGAAGGATGGGCACTATGTTGAGCAATTGAATCCACAGGATCGCTGGTTTCATGATTTGCTGGAACAACACGACGGCAAGAAAGCCAATGTAGCGATTAGCCATGAGGACATGGCGTTGTTCCAATATACAGGTGGGACAACGGGTGTTGCTAAGGCGGCAGCCTCGAAGCATAAGGCGTTGGTTGCCAATACATTACAGTGCAAGGCGTATTTGGGACAGACCAGCGATCAACCCGATAGCTTCTTGGGGGCAATCCCGATGTTTCACGTGTTTGGGATGGTGGCGGTTTTGAGTTTTGCTGTGGGGTTAGGTGCGCCCATCTACCTTGTGCCGAACGCCCGTGACATCACCGATGTTCTTGACACGATTGATACCTTCAAGCCAACCCTCTTCATGGGTGTGCCCGCCCTCTTCAACGCCATCAACAATCGCAAAGATGTGCAAGAGGGCAAATATAACTTGCGTTCGATCCGTGCCTGCATTAGTGGCTCTGCTCCATTGCCCCCTGCCGTCAAACGTGAGTTTGAACGCTTGAGCGGTGGGGTGATTATGGAAGGATTCGGCATGAGTGAAGCACCCACCGCTACGCATTGTAACCCCCTCCTTGGTGAAAACCGCGTTGGGTCAATTGGGTTGCCCTTCCCCGATATGGATATGCGTATCGTCAGTTTAGAAAATGATGAGCAGGATGTTCCGATTGGGGAGATCGGCGAGTTGGTGATGGCAGGACCCATCTTGATGGAACGTTACCACAATATGCCCAACGAAACCGATAAGGCAATGCGCCTACGGGATGGCAAACGCTGGTTCTACACGGGTGATATTGGGCGGATGGATCAAGACGGATACTTCTATATCGTTGACCGCAAAAAAGATATGGCACTCATTGGGGGCTTCAATGTCTACCCATCAATGGTAGAAAAGGCGTTAGCAGAACACCCCGATATTGCTGAAGTGGGAGTTGCCGCCATTCCCCATCCTGATAAGCCAGGGCTTGAAACACTCAAAGCGTGGATTGTCATTAAAGCCGAGCATGCCACGCCTTCTAGCCAGCAGATTATTGACTTCGCCACCCAGCGATTGGCAGATTATGAAGTCCCCCGTCGCATTGAATTTGTGAATGAGCTACCCAAGACTTCAGTCGGTAAAACGCTACGGCGCGAACTAATTGAGATGGAACGCAAAAAACGGGCTTAGTCATCTTGATCGGCACTCGGCTCTTGCAAGTAGTAACCACGAAAGAACGCACGAGCCGGTGCGCGATTGATGTACCATAGGACATACACCCCAACCAACGAACTAAAGATTGCATAAGCAGTTTGTAGCGTATGAATGAAGCCATTAGAAATGAATAGTGCCCCATCCTCTTGAATCACATATAAGCGTAACCACATGCGCACCATCATCCACACCACGCCTACTGAAAAAATATGTCTAATATAGGTGGGCTTTCCTATCCATGTGATGGCACACAAGGCAAAAAATCCAAGCGGTATGAATATCTCAAAGACTAAGTTTACATAGGCATTTTCAGTAATGCTAGGAATAGGGGGGGCAAGGTTAAAATTAGACCCCACCAATACCTGAGAATCTCGCATGTGGTCTTGTAAGATGAGACTGTAACCCGTGTGTATGAACGGGAACGCCGTAAAAAACAATACGGACAAGATGATTGCTAGGTTGATTCCAAGTGTACGTGGGGGTTTCTTGTTCATGCGCATATCTTATTCGCTGGCTCACTTATTAGGGTTAATTAAGTTAAGGGTATCCAACATTTTATTATCTATGCTATAGTTAGCGTAGATTCCGTTTTCGATATGATCTTATAATATAATGAGCATACTAAATATTCTTGAAGAGACTCATTCTCTTATTGAAAAACACCTAGCAGATTCCCAGATTATTCTGCTACATCCTGAGAGTCTATATCGAAATGTCCTAGTGGCGTATCTACTTCAGTCAACATCCATCCGCACCGTCTACTATGCACTAGGGCAAGATGATATTTCGTTGGGTGCTTTTTTGTATGGGATGTTGCGCCACATTCCTGCACAAATACCTATCTTTGGTCGGCATAGCAATTTATTGTCCTCTGAATTATACACAAAAGAAGGAGGGATGATAGAAATTGCCCAAGCGTTTGCCCAAGATTTAGCGGAGGTATCCTCCGAAACATTCATTTGGATTCTGGATGAATATGACCACAGCGATAGCGTAGATGACATCCAACACTTCGTTGATGTCTTACTAGATTTTTTGCCCAGCCATGTCAAAATCCTCATCAATAGTCGTACCCTCCCGCGCCTTCCCTGGACTTCATTGATGGCACAAGGGAAGGTATTGATCCTACAAGACAAGCAAGTCATTAAACAAAATCATGCCACAAGCTCAAGCTCACTAACGGAATACCACTCCCATATCAAAGTGTGTGTGCTAGGGCATGGTGATATTTATGTTGATGACCGACTGATTGAAACTTGGGATGGACATTTACCGCGCTTATTATTCTTCTTTGCGTTGGATCGTCCGATGCTAACGCGGTCAGAGATTTGTGAAACCTTTTGGTCAGAGATGAATCATGACCAAGCAGTAAACGTGTTTCATGTAACCAAACGACGTTTGCACAAGGCATTGGGGATGGATGCCCTCATCCATCTAAATGGCTACTACACCATCAACCCTAATATACAGGTTGAATCTGACCTTGATCGTTTTGTGAACGCGCTGGAGATAGCACGAAATAAAGACAATGATCCCATCACACGCTTGAATGCGTGGCAACAAACGGTTGAGTTGTATCGGGCACCCTTTCTGCAGGGTTATACTGAAAAGTGGGTAGTCAACCGCCGCAAAGATTTTCAATATGGCTACATCGAAGCACTCCTTGCCCTCGCAGACAAACGCATGGAGGAGCAACGCCCCGAACACGCTTTAATTTTTTACCAACGCGCCATCACTGATGACTATAATCGGCAAGATATTCATCGCAAAATCATTCAACTCTATCTTCACATGGGACGCAGGAGCGAGGCACTCGCCCACTATAATACTTTGCTAGAGAAACTACCCACATTAGAAGAAGCAACCCAAACGCTCCTATCCGACTTGACCTCTTGAAGTTGGGTATTTTCCTGTATAGGCAGAACCGTTTAGGATGAAGGCTCACAACACTGTATATGAATGGTTGCTTCATGGGTTTTCAGCTTTCGGACTCGCTTTCTGTCGATCAGCGCGAGCGGATTTATCGTCGTAATTTCATCTACTTCTTGTTGGATAATGCTTTATTCAATATAGGCTACAACTTAGCCGGTACAACTACTGTCATTCCAGACTTTTTAGGACATCTCACGAACTCACAAGTCTTAATAGGATTATTGAGTAACTTTTTCAGCATTGGAAATACGCTACCCCAATTGTTTGTTGCACGCTTAATCGTAAGACATACGCACAAAAAATCTTGGTTCATCTTTCCGAACTTATTTGTGCGCTGGGTTATCATCCTATTTGCCTTGATTACTGTCATGGTAGGTAAAGATCAACCGAACTTGATCCTATTGGCATTTGCCCTTTGCTATGGCATCGCCAGTATTGGGGATGGTTTGGTAGTCGTGCCGTATGTTGAGATGATTGGCAGTAGCCTAGATAATCGTTGGCGAGCGCGAATGTTTGGTTTAACGACTACCATCACCAGCATCAGCATGTTGTTGGTTGCACCTTTGGTGGGATATATCTTGAGCAACTTTGCCTTCCCTAATAACTATGCCATCATCTTTGGTATAGCTGGCATCTTCTACACGCTTTCCATCTTGCCAGGGCTATTCATGACAGAATTGGTGGGAAGTGGACAAACAGGGAGCGTCCAACCCTTTCATGATTTTTTGCCCCATTTAGCGGATATACTGCGTGTTGATCGGTCATATCGGGCATACATCATCGCGCGTTTCTTCTCTGCCTTGTTCATGATGACCGCGCCGTATTACATTGGATTTGCAACGGTTGATTTAGGGTTATCCAGCGCAGTAGCAATTCCGACTTTGTTGGCTATCCAAACAATAGGTGGGCTATGTGGTTCAATCGTTTTTGCATGGCTTGGGGCACGCAACAATCGTCATGCGATGATTCTTGCCTTAGCGTGTTCAGTTCTCTCCCCGATATTAGCTCTATCCGCAGGAGAGATGAGGGTCTACCCACTTTACCTTAGTTTCTGGTTGGCTGGTTTCTCAAGTGGCAGTTTGATTTATGCCTACATCAACTGGCTAGTTGGCTATACCACAGCAGAACAACGCCCCATCTATACCGGCTTATCCAGCACAATCATTGCTATCACGGCACTGGTTGCCCCATTCATGGGTGGGACTATCGTAGAGCAACTAGGCTATCCGTCACTCTTCATCTTCGCGCTCATCACCGCAAGTTGTGCACTGCTCACCGTCGTCTTCTATTTGCCTGAGCGTTCAAATCCCCATTAAACCTATTGAGACGAGGGCAGGGAAACCACCCTGCCCCACTAGGTTTAGTCAAGGCGTTGACACACCATCCCGACATAATACATGCCATCCACAATGGGCTTGCGTTGCTCCCAAGTTAAGTTCATCAAGAAGGATTCAAGGTCGCGCTTGTAGGTGAATTTCTGTGGGGTGGGGTGGCTTTCCCACCAGTTGTTGAGCGTGGGTAGACTTTGAACGGTTTGGAAATTCCCAAACCCTGCTGACGAGAGCAAGGCTTCTAATTCGCGTAGGGTATATTCTTTGAGGTGAAAACCCTCTGGCTCCGATCCACCAGGGCGAAAGTAGCGCGTCACATCATGGGGCCCGTTTAGGCGGCTAGGCGTAATCACCACCATATAACCATGTGGGTTAAGCGTGTCATAAATTTCTTTGAGGAAGGTGGGGGCATAAGAGATGGGCAAATGTTCGATCAAATGGGCATGAATTGCTACATCATAACGGCGATCAGGAAATTGCTTGCGAAATTCTTCAAATGACATTTCATGTAGGGATGACTTGGGTAGGATGTTCGCCAACATGCGACGCGCCCCTTGCAACGCTGCCACCGCCATCTCAATGCCTTCGATGTTATGATAACCCACGCTCAACAAATCACGGATGAGTTTGCCCTCTCCTGCGCCAATCTCTAAGATGCTCACATCTTTATGATCGAAAGCATTTTGTAGAAAGCCGCGGATGAAGTAGAAATCATCGCGGTCATACCCCATGTTTTCCATGTAACGCAACACTAGCCAGACAATCCGCGCGTATCCAATAAGGTAGTAATGATTGAAGTATTCATCGGGATGGTTGAGTTTATCAGCGTAATAACGTTCAGCATTCCAATGCAAGTGAATGTATTGTGGTTGTCCAGAGGCTTCAATATAGTTCCATAACTCCTCTGACCAGAAGCCTTCTTCTTGGATGGTGGAGGCATGAAGCAACTGTGCTTGCAGATCCGCCACTGATTGTTGAAACAGTTCAGCATCACTTTCTTGCAGTAACCGAACAAACTCTGGATGGGCAATTTCTGGGAACATGTTAATGAGATGTCCTATTTAATTAACGTTAGTGTACCGCCATTATGATGAATAGAACGGATGAAATCAACATCTATCCGCAACTAAACATCCTCCCCCACGCAACGACGTAGGGGAGGATAGAGCTAACTCACATTTAAGGTATAGCTGTAGCTACTTGCCCCCGCTGACGGGGTGAGAAATGCGGTCGCTGGAATGCTAAAGGTGCAAACACCAACTGTCCAACTGGTCGCAGGCGGGAATGTGAAAGAGTTGATACCTGTCTGCGTTGTTGCAGGGGTGAATGTTTGAGGAGTACCATCACACGTTACAGTCACCACACTGGGATTAAAGGTGACAGTTTGATCGAACGTCACCATAAAGGTATCGGTCGTGCCGATATTACTATTATTTGCTGGAGTGATGGCGGTGATAATGGGTTGGGCATGCGTCGTGAAGCTAGAAGCATAGCGATTCAATAACTCATTAGGCGGATCAAAGGTATCAACATCCGTGACATCATTGAGTTCAATGGTCAAGTTACAGCTTTGCCCATACGGAAGCGTTCCGTTAGGATCAATGGTGATGGTGCTTGTTCCGTTGCCACTCAAGGCAGAATTGAGCTTATTAAAAATCACACCGTTACAATCTAGTGAGAAGTTATTCAAGTTTACGTCCTCACTGAAAACAAGGGTGATATTCGTAGTCGCTGAAATAGCGGTTGCCCCGTTATAAGGGGTGATGTTGGCAACGGACGGGTTGGTCTCTTCGATGACTTCGACATACACATCGGCGTAATCTCCGCTATGACTATTGGCAATGGTGTAAGAGAATGGATATACCCCTGGTGTGGCGAGTAGATCCGCTTCAAGAGAGTTCAGTGTGCCGTTGGAGGCTAGGTTAACGGTTACTAAACCGCCGCCAGCTGGAACGGTATAATCTGCACCGGGAACAGCACTTGAAGGATAACCATAAGAATCAAGGCTACCTTCAGGGATTCCAATTATATCGTTCGCCAATATGTTATTGGCAGAAGTAACCGTTCCACCAATGGGCACAACATAGAAACCTGTTGTGTTGTTCCCATCATCGACAGCATCCACCTCACGATAAATCTCAAACGTCACTGTACCAATCGAGCTATTGATCGCATTTTTGAGTTTGTAGTTAAATTGCCATGTGCCAGTATTGAAGGGTGGATTGGTCAGAGAGAAACTTCCATCCGCATTAACGGTCAACATGGCGGTGCTTCCCACTGCTGTGAAAGAAACGTTGCTCCCGCTGGCGTGGCTTGCCTCCGTCCCTCCTAAGCTCAATCCGCCAAATGAGAATAAGGTGGCAACAGGAGAACCAAGCGTATCATTGAACAATAAGTTCATCGGTCCGCCTATGGTCATCCCAGAGAATGGGCGCGATAACAAGCGTGAGGGCACCTCAACAACCGTCTGAGGAGAGGGTAAGAAACGCCTTGAAATGTTTAGCTCAGTTCCTTCGTTGGTGCTGTAGGTATCTGGTACTGTCGCAGGATTCGATCCATAGGCAAGCGTGATCTGCCCATCATCCGTCCCCAGCGAATTTTGAATGCGGTAGTAAAAGGTGAGTGTGCCATTTCCAGTAGCATAGGTTGGGTCAACATACGCCGTACCATCGCTGCTGATCGCCACATCAATACCATTGCTTGAGTAAACATCGTCGCCATTAGCAACCACATCAGTCACATTGGCGGGGTTGGGTCCTCCAAACGAGATGACAATCGGCGCAGGGTTGCCACTATCGTTAGACAAAACATTCCTCGCGCTATGCGTGCCGATTGCGATGCTACCACTATCATCATTGGCAACGGGGGCTACCGCGTTAGGGGTAGCTGTTGCTTCCACTACAGGCACTCCCTCCACTGTGGGCTGTTGGGTTGGGAAGACGGGGGTGAGCGTGGTATCAGGTGTAGGGGTAAACGGCGTGGGGGTGAGTGCTATCGTGGGCACAGTAGGCAAGATGAACCCCCCACTGAGGGCAACTGTTGAGGTGGCTTGTGGGGTTTGTTCGCGGATGATCTCAATCAGGTTGAGCAACCCTTCAACATCCAAGTTTAATTGTTCGGCAGTGTTCTTGACAACTTCAGGGTCATAATTCAATAACTCTGGAACATTGGCATAAATTTCATCTAATACAATCAACTCAATGACATCTTGGGGGTCAATCGGTTCTTTCGGATTACAAGACTCCACCACATTGTTACCGATACCCTCATCCACGCCCACCTCAGCATTAGACTGATGCGGACAGAAGACCTGTTCAAACGTCTCTAAGATTTGCTCTGGTTCATTGTCAACTTGGAGCGTGCAAGGTCCCACGACACAAATGAAGCGTGTCTCCCCGTTGGCAGGGGCTTGTAGTGCCAACATCGAACTAAGGCTTACGTTCATGCCATTGACATCAAGAGCGACGGTTAGGTTCTCCGGTCCTTGCACGACTAGGGTATTTGGTGCTTCCTTACACGCTGCATTCCCAATACCCGTTTCAAAGTAAAACGCTTGCATGGGAGTGTGTGGCGTATCTTCCAACACGCTCAAACTGTTGGGCGCAAGGGGAACACTCAAGCTAGAGATCGGAATCCACCCAAATTGTCCGTCCACCGCTTTGGGATCAGCAGAGGTGACATCTTGATAAATTGCACGCACCCAATCCCCTGTTGGATTGATGGCATCCAACGTCAGTGATGTATTCAGTGGTACGGTATAGATGACATTACGATCCAAACCGGGTCCACTTCGTAATGCTACTTCAAGCGCGGTGGTAGCCGATAAGATGGTGGATGGCTCAAACACATTTGCGCTTTCAACAGCGTTTTCAACCGTAGTATCCCCCATCAACACAAACACCACGCCTTGACCGGGAAGCGTGTTGGGGATGTCTGCCTGAACACGCATTAAAGCAACCCCCCATTCATTATTGAATTGGTCATAAGGGGCAGTGTGCAGGGTATCAATCTCATTGATGTGCGCAGTATCCCCCTGTTGCGTGAAATAATCTAAGGGAACCGGTTGGTTAAAGGTTGCCTCAACACGATTGTAACCGTAACAAGTTGTATTGATTCCGATTCTGCCACATTGATCTAATTCGTTAAGGGCGGTTTCTATCAATGGCGGGCAAGTGCTACCAAATGGATTAAACAGCGTTTGCGAAAGTACCACCCCAATTATGATGAGGGTGAACAACAACACCAATACCATAACAAAACGTTTGCTAGAGTAAATCATCTTTACTATCATCTGTTCATTTACGAAATATCATTCATCATAGTCATTTGGATAGTTTACCGCTATAACAAAATTGATTAAGTTATGATGTATCGGTTTGATAAAGTATCCAAAAAATGCTAACCGCTTGCACCATACCCCCACTCTACCTATACTACGGGCAATCCACCTGATGCCACCTGATTGGAAAAACTCACGATGTCCCTTCCCACACGCTCACACCTGTTGAGAGAAACTCTGCTTGCGCTCATTCTGTTGATTTGCCCGTTGATCCTGTTTTGGCAACAAACGCTTGGTGGGCGCACGCTTTTACCCACTGAAAACCTGTATCAGTTTGAGCCTTATGCCACCTATCAAGAAGTGGTCAACGCGCCGAGTGTCCCCTATAACGCGCTGGTGAGTGATCTGGTTTTGCAGAATCTACAATGGAAGGCGTTCATCAAGGCAAATCTGGAGCAGGGCGAAGTACCCTTGTGGAATCCCTATCAGCTAGGGGGCATCCCCTTCATGGCTGCAGGGCAACCTTCCACACTCTACCCGCTCAACTTGATCTACTATGTGTTGCCTATCGAAATTGCTTATGGATGGTTCACGGTCATCAACTTGTGGCTATGTGGGTGGAGCATGTCGCTCTTTGTTCGGGCGTTGGGAGTGCGTCCGCTTTCCGCAGTGGTTTCTGGCGTGACGTGGCAATTATGTGGTTTCTTGGTGGCGGGGGCGGTCTTCCCCATGATGCTTGGCGCGGCGGTTTGGATTCCCCTGCTATTGTTGATGAGCGAATTCATCATCCGCCGTGAACCCATCTGGGGGCGCGAAGCAGTGATTCCGTGGGTTGTGCTGGGGGCTGGAATACTGGGCATGAATATCTTCGCCGGTCACGTGGAGATCACCTACTACACCATTCTAATAACGGTGTTCTATAGCACGGTGCGCGTGATTGCGTTGGCTTGGGATAGTCGTCACGAAGAAGCGCAAGTTGTGCGTGGGATGCTGGCGCGATTCTCCCATTTGGCAGTGATGGGATTATTGGGCATCAGCATAGGGGCAATGCAATTCATCCCGTTATACGAATTGGTCAGCACCAATTGGCGAGCGGATGGCGCAACCTTCCAAGAGACGCTCGGATATGCTCACCCCATGCGTGATCTCATCCAATACCTTATGCCCAATTTCTACGGTAGCCCCGCCCAGCATACCTACTGGGATGTCTTCACGGGGCGCAACGTTCCGGTGACGGTCAATAGCTTGGGGCAGGCAATTCAACATACGGATTGGGGAATCAAGAACTATGTTGAAGGGGCATTGTATGTAGGCATCCTTCCGCTGGTGTTGATGCTGTACGCGCTGATGGGCAACTCCCCATCACGCCCCCCCTATCGTGGCATATTCGTAGGGCTGGGGCTAATCAGCTTGAGCTTCATGTTCGGGTTGCCCACCTACGCCCTTCTATATTATGGCTTGCCGGGCTTGAATCAGGCACACACCCCCTTCCGCTGGGTGCTTGCCGTGACGCTGACGGTGGCGGTTCTGGCAGGGTTTGGCATGGATCAACTCATCCAAACCGAACGCCCACGCCTGAAGCGTTGGTTGGGTTGGGGCTTGATCGTGGGTGGATGTGTCTTGGCAAGTGGGTTAGGGTTGGGGGTGATTGCTTATGCCCCGATTGCTCCGCTTGTTGAGCGCATCTTTTTGGGATTGGCAAAAGCGACAACCGCCTTCCCAGATGCCCAAGCCTTTTATAGCCACTTAGTCGTAAATGGCGGTTGGTTAGCGTTGATGATGCTTGCCAGCGGAGGGATCATCCTACTGGCAAAGCGTGGTATACGCTGGGTGACGATAGGAGCAATCACGCTCACCGCGTTGGATTTGATTGTCGCCCATATTGGATTCAATCCCCGTAGCGATCCTGCCCTGTTGCACTTCACCCCACCGATGATCGAATGGCTACAGGGACAACCGCATGGATGGCGATACATCACCCTAGATGATCCTAACCAACGCCCCCTCATGCACGCTAACTTGGGTTGGCAGTTCGGCTTAGAGGATGTGCGCGGTTACGAAAGCATCATCCCACGCCAATATGTGGATTACATGCGCCAGCTTGCCCCACAAGTCCAGTTGGACTACAACCGCATCGCCCCACTCTACACGGTCTATCCATCCAGCGTACCCTTCGACTATCGGGATGCGCTCACCCATGACCGCTTGCACCTACTCAATGTGCGCTATGTCATCACCCACCGCACAACCGACCTGAGCGATGTAGAAGGCTACAGCAAAGTATATGCGGATGAAGCGGTTAACGTGTGGGAGAATAGCCACGCCCTCCCACGCGCATACTTCATCCCCACCGCTGATAAACCCACTGAAGCGGTTGTGCCCTCCAGTTATGTTCCTGCGGGGGTGATTTCCACCACTGGGCGCGAGGTAGTCATTGACTTGCAAGATGCCCCCAACACAAGTTGGCTCGTGATTAGCCAAAGCTATTTCACAGGCTGGAGGGCATACCTGCAGACGGTAACGGAAGAGGGCATCCAACAAGAAAGCACACAAATAGTGGAACGGGTGCAGGACAACTTCATGGGAATTGCCCTTCGTGATGTACCCAACGGGGCAACATTACGCTTGGTCTATAGCCCTTTGAGTTTTCAAGTTGGGCTTTTTAGCACCCTCATTGGCGGACTGGTCGCCCTGTTATTGGGTGGAGTGTGGGCATGGCAACGCTTCGTCATTGAGAAGGATACCGACGGCAAAGCCCTTTTAGCACGCAACAGCTTTGCCCCCATCGTATTGAACCTGTTCAACAGAGGGATTGATTTCGTTTTTGCGTTCGTCATGCTCCGCATACTGGGACCGGCGGATACGGGCATCTATGCCTATGCTGGCGTGGTGTTTGTGTGGTTTGATATTTTCACCAACTTTGGGTTAGACCTGTACATCATGCGTGAAGTTGGACGTAACCGCGCCCGTGCCGCCGAGCTATTGGTACAGTCCAGCGTATTCCGCCTATGCCTATCAGCGGTGGGGATTGGGCTATTGTTGAGCATGATTGCGATACGTCAAAACTGGGGAACAACCCCGTTTGATCCGCGAGGCATCACCGCCCTATTGTTATTGTATGGCGGGCTTTTGCCCTCTAGTTTGAGCAAGGGCATGACCTCGCTTTACTATGCGTTTGAACGCGCCGAGTACCCATCCGCTGTACAAACCGTCACCACCGTGAGCAAAGCCGTATTGGGGTTGATCGCCCTCATTGGTGGTTATGGCATCATCGGACTGGCAAGCGTGAGTATCTTCAATAACTTTGTGACGTTGGCAATCCTAGCATGGGGGGGGCGTGACATGTTCGGACGGCTACGCTTTAACATACAACTTCCCCTAATCGCCCAGATGGCACGCGAAAGCTACCCGTTGTTGCTCAATCACTTTTTGGCAACGATCTTTTTTCAGATTGATGTGGTCATTTTGGAATTGTACAAAGGCGTGGCATTGGTTGGAAAATACAGCGTGGGCTATCGCTGGTTGCTCGGATTGAATATCATCCCTGCTTTTTTCACACAGGCGTTGTTCGCACGGTTAAGCCGTCATGCCCAAGACGACCGTCCACGCTTGAAGCTGTACTATCATGTGGGGTTAAAACTCTTGGCATTGGTGGTCTTTCCTATCGCGGTGGTACTCACCTTTAGCGCAGAAGCACTCACCTTGTTGTTGGGCGGGCAAGCCTTCTTGCCCGAAGGCGCAATTGCCCTACAAATCATGCTATGGAGTATGCCCATTGGGTGGATGAATAGCCTCACCCAATATGTTCTGATCGCCCTCAACAAACAGCGACAACTCACTTGGGCGTTTGCGTTGGGCGTAACGTTCAACATTGTCACCAATTTAATCTTCATTCCGCGCTACAGCTATGTGGCGGCGGGCATCACCACCATCCTAAGCGAGTTGATTCTACTGGTGGGCTTCTCACGCTTGTTGATGTCAGAGGTAGGCTGGATCAATTGGTTTGCCATTTGGAGCCGTCCCATGTTGGGGGCGGGCGTGATGGCAGGCATCCTCGCCTTACTCTGGGAGGTGCAACCATTGGGCGCGTTGGTGCTTGCCATAGGGGTGTATCCGTTGGTGGTTGCCCTATCGCGCCCATTCACGCCAGAAGAGTTCAACTTGCTTAGTACGCTGTTCCCCCGTCGGACACATTCTTTCATCCGCCGATGGATGATTTCATAACAAACAGGTTATAAGGTTGCCCATATTTTCGCTAGTTATGTTACAGTGTAAGGGCGTTTACAATGTTCTTTTGCATGAGGATTTCACATGACATACACCTTACAATTGGTTTCTTTAAGCTGTTTTGAAGCACAAGAAGGGGATGGAGATGAGATCAACTTCTTCCTCAACCGCAAGCGCGTTTGGTCTTGGAAGACTGAAAAGCGCAAGATGCACCATGACATGTCTAAGCGTGGCAAAACGTGTACCGATCAGTTGGACTTCTTACAAGCACGCATGCAGATTGGAACACAGGTTGACATCACATGGATTCCCATGGTGGCAGGCAAACTGAGTGACTTCCGTTTAGAAGGGCTAGAAGCCCCAGCAGAGATCGGCTTCACTGAAGAAGATGATGCGTTGTGGGATATGCAGGATGATCTTTTGGGCGCAGTTCATCTGGTGGACTTCACCCCTGGTGAACGCACGCACCGCTTCAACTGGAAGAAAAGTCTCTATGAGCTAACCTATCGCATTGAATAAACGCTTACTCAGGGGTCGCCTGTGGGTGTAGATACATCCACAGGCTTCTCAAGTTTAGGCATTATCACGCTCATAGTTGACGATGATAACCCCTTTAGAAGACACCTTGCTCTCGGTCATGCTGAACTTCATCGGGATGGTGCCATCAGCAAACAAGCGTTTGCCCTTGCCCAGCGTGAGGGGGTAAATCTTGAGCCACAACGCATCCACCAAATCATGCTTGAACAGCGTCTGCAGGAGGTTTCCGCTCCCATAGACGTGCAAATCTGCGCCTTCCTGTTGTTTAATCTCGCTGATCTTGCTGGCAATGTCACCGTTTAGAATCACGGTCGGTTGCCACTCCGCCACCGTCAAGGTGTTGGAGGCGACATACTTGGTTGCCGTATTCACGCTTTGCCAGATGTCCCCGTGATGAATCCAATACGGTGCCCAGATGTCATAGGTCTTGCGCCCGATCAATAGATCAAACGGGGTATTCATCTGGCTACGGATCACCTGACCCAACACCTCATCAGCATAATGACCGATCCACCCACCCTGTGTAAAACCGTCACTGGTATCTTCTTGTGCGCCACCGGGTGCTTGTAATACTCCATCTAATGAAAGATGGGCAACCACAATAATTTTTCTCATGTTTGATTTCCTTTCATCTATCTTCGTGCGATTCATTTTATGGCAGATACGCCGATTTACTCAGATGAATTTAGGTGAGGATGATATACTGATATGCCAATTATTCATTCAAAGTGGTGAAGGCACATGCGTCTGAATACCCTCCATGCGTGGGACGTTAGCCCACAAACAGCGATTCATCTACAAACCGAATTGGCAAGCCAGCTTTCCCAAACCAGCCCGTTGGCACTGGATGCGATCCACACGGTGGCAGGGGTGGATGTTGGGGTGAAGGACAACGTATCAACGGCGGCGGTGGTGATTTTGACGTATCCCGATTTACAGGTTGTTGAGCGCGTCACTGCCCAACGACCCACCACGTTCCCGTATATTCCGGGCTTGCTCACCTTTCGAGAAGGGGAAGTGTTGGTGGAGGCATTCACCCAGTTGAAGCATGAGGCGGATGTTTTCCTGTTTGACGGAATGGGGCGCATCCACCCACGCCGCATAGGCATTGCCGCGCACATGGGGTTATGGTTACAAAAGCCGACTGTTGGGGTGGGCAAGACGCATTTCATCGGGGAGTATGCTGACCCTGCGCCAGAGCGTGGGCACACCCAACCAATCACGCACAAGGGCGAAATCATCGGCGCGGTGGTGCGTAGCAAAACGAACGTCAAGCCGATCTACGTTTCAGTGGGGCATTTGTTCTCGCTAGAGCAAAGCATCGAATTGGTGTTGAATTGCACCACGAAGTATCGGTTGCCAGAGCCGATCCGCCACGCGCACCAAACCGCCGGGGGGATATATGGGTAGCATGCCCCCCACACGTTTTTAGTAAGGGCATGTGGCTGGACATCCCTCCACATGCCACGCTTTGAACCTCGCGCTATTGTTTTGGTGCCCACTCAAGGAGACCAATGAACGTTTCCTGTACACTTAAATGACCGATGTTGATCCATCCCTGCGTTTCTGGATTATCGGGCTTGGGGTCAAATTCGACTCGTGCCCATTGACCTTCGCCTTCCCCTTCGATCTTCAGCACACGCACACGCTCATATGCTAACAAGGGGCGAATGATATTCGTTGTATCTTCTGTAGATTGTGTACGCCTGATATTTCCTCCTGCAACTAAGTACATCAACGGAAGCACTTGCAACTGACTGGAAGCACTTGTGGTCAGTGCCGTTCCATCCTGTAGCGTCGCAGTGACGGTGAACAGGGGTGGACTAGCAGGGGCAGTGAGATTGTCAGGAACTAGGTAGTACACCGTCGCTTGTTGTTGGGGGATGGCGTTGCTTATCCCTAGTGCGATGATTGCGGAGTTGTTGTGTTGTATTGCATCAACACAACTCCCATCAGTACCACGTTTAACAGTGATAAAACTACCGGGAATGGCTAGGGTTATCTCAGCCGTTCTTGTTCCATTACCCTCAAAGACCAACTCAAACGGGATTGCTTTGGTTTCATCAACGGGAGGTATATTGTTAAACTCACTGGGATAACAACGACTTTTGATGTCTACCTTCCCATCAGCGGATTTTGATAGAGAGGTATCATTCACCTGATTCAACACCGAA
>JBMOEO010000087.1:0-16474 GCA_049318945.1 Phototrophicaceae bacterium
ACTGTCCCCTAGCCATACCATTCGATCATGTCGGGGATGCCCACAAGTACCCTCGCCATGATCGTCCTTCACAACATGAGGGGGATTGTAGAATGGGGCGGGTTTCCGTATCATCACGGGGAATGTGTGTCATGTGGATAAGGACAAGATGATGTCATCAAACGGAAACAATCAACAAGGTGGATTGGCGCAAGCACTCGCTTTATTCGGATTGTTAATTGCTATCAGCGTAGCAGTTATATTATTCAGCCCATCTAGCAACCCTGCAGTTAGCTCAACCACTCCTGCCGATCAAGCAACCGTCGCCCCCGTCGTTATGGGCGAAGCAACCCCCGATCATCAACACGGTGGGGACGCGGATAAGCCCGCCGACGGTCACGGCGATCACCAACACGGTGAGGACGCGGATAAGCCTGCTGACGGTCATGGCGATCACCAACACGGTGAGGACGCGGACAAGCCCGCCGATGGTCATGGCGATCATCAAAACGGTGAGGAAGCGGACAAATCCAGCGATGACCACGCCGATCACCAACAGGGCGAAACTTTTGTGCGCTTCGTCAATCTTGAAGATGGACAAACCGTTACCTCTCCCTTTGTGGTTGAGATGGCTGTCTCGGACAATTTAGAAGTTGTGCCAGCAGGGGGAGAAGTCCATGACCATAGCGGACATCTGCATATCTTGGTCAATACGGACTTCGTGCAGGAAGGCGAAATGATCGAAGACGACCATCAACATTTACACTTTAGCGAGGGTGAAATCTCTACCGAGTTGACGCTAGAGGCGGGTGAATATGTTCTACGTTTGCAATTCGCCAATTCAGATCACATCGCTTACGCGGGTGAAGCCTATACGGATGAAGTGACCATCACCGTTAGCAACTAATTCTAGCGGAAAGCAAGGGGGAAGCGATCCCCCTTGCCCTGCCCGTTCAACCGATACCCTACGAAGAAACACTTGGAGGGGTAGGTGGAGTGGGAAGTTGTGGGATGAGCCAATTCAAGAAAGCAGATTCGGAGCGCGTTTGAACCAACACGCGACCGGGTCCCTTCAGGCGTACCACCAAGCCTTCACCACTTAGGAAGGTTGCTTTCCAGCCCCCCACGCGACGCACCTCAAACTTGACGGAGGCATCAAACCCGACGATATGACCGGTATCAATGGTATAGACCTCATCTTTTGCCAAGACTTTTTCTTCCATTGCCCCATAGCACGATGCCAATACTTGCCCACGTCCCGTCACCTGTAGCAACAAAAGCGAGCCACTCCCAAAGAACCCGCGTGAACCGCCCCAGCGCGTATCAAACTCAACGGCTTCATCGCTTGCCAAATACGTTCCGCTTTGTAGATAGAACGCTTGATCTTGGATGTCAATGATGTTGATGTCGCCGGGCAGAACGGGCGAAAGCAATACCTCGCCCCCTTCACGCCCTGCAGAAACCATGTTCTGGAAGAAGTTCTCCTGGGCGATCATGCGCTTGATGCCCCCCAGTAATCCCCCTTGTGCTTTGGTTTCAATGGTGATGTCTTCGCTATAACCCACCAATGCGCCGGGTTCAACTTTGATGGACTCTTGCGCATTCAAGCGACAGATGGCTAAGGTATCAGAAGGTTGGTGCTTTAGTTCGACTTGCATGGTCAGGACTCCCTTGTTAAGTTGCTAAATGATGTGTGAGGGAGAACATAACGGACGTGCTCCCTCATTGTGTAAACAGTGTGGAAATAGAATTAGTGCGTGAGATGCGCAATGCCCCACTTGGCATAGTCTACATCGTCATCCTCACTTAAACCACTGACCCCCACCGCGCCAACCGCTACGCCTTCATGAAAGACAGGTACACCCCCGCCCCATGTCACATAGCGCAATTCTCCAAAGTTGGTCATGGGGAAGCCGTCTTGCTTACTGCGTGCGCCTAGCTCTCGGCTTTCGATTTGTTCGCGCACAGCGGTATAGGCTTTGTTCTGGGCGATTTGCACAGAAGGTAAACGGCAACCATCGGTGCGCAAGAAAGCGAGTAACTCTCCATAAGCGTCCACGATGGCAACCGCCAAGCTGTGGTTATTTTGGTCAGCACGGGCACGGATGGCTTCCAGAATGGTCATGGCATCGGCATGCGAAAGGGATAAAATTGTTCTCATGATGAATCCTTTTTGTTTTCATTGTACTGGAAAAAAGTGGAATATAAATGTTATGTTAATTGGGCTTAACACATCTAGCGGAGCGTTAAAAAACGTGCTATAGTAAGTTATGTTGATTTGTTTCAGGGCACATCCAACACCATTTAGGGGCCTATAGCTCAGTTGGGAGAGTGCTTCAATGGCATTGAAGAGGTCATGAGTTCGAGTCTCATTAGGTCCACTTGCCCTGAAATAGTTGAAAGGCGTGTTATACGATGTCCAAGCAACAAAAGAAAAATTGGATAGACCAAGTTGCCGATCAAGTCCGTGACTTCATTGATGATTTAGACTCGCTTTTGAAACCGAAACAAGAACCTGTACCCATTCCCATACCCGTTCATGATACACCGCCCCCTCCGATGAAACGGCGCAGACGGTAAAGTAATTTTTTTTGAAAGTACATTGTTGATAGACTTTTTTTGTGCGTGTCAAAAACGGACATAGCTTGTAGAAAGCTGTGTCCGTTTTTGTTTGTGGTGATGTCTACCATCATCACTGAGGGGTGACATCCAACACCCCTTGAGACTGGCACAGCGTCAAGATGTTGTACAGGCGACAATCAACATCGGTGATGGTTGAAATCAGGCGGTTGCCATCTAGCCACTTGAAAAGATCATCCTTCGTGCTGGAACTGGCATCCAACAGGAAGATACCCCCTTTCGAGGTCAGCGCGGCAATCTTGCTTTGGTCTGGGCTAAAGCGAAGGTCACTCAGGTTATTGGGCAACACGTAGTGATTCAAGAGCATGCCACTACTCGTTTCCCACAAGATCACCGAGCCATTACCATCTCCACTGGTCAACCGTGTACCGTCTTCTGAAAAGTCTAAACTGACCACTCGCGCTTCATGCCCAACCAACCGTTGCGTTACCGTTTGCGTCTTCAAATCGTAGAGGAGGACATGCTGGTCTTGTGTAGCAGGCAACACAAAAGCCAACAATGTCCCGTTAGGATGGATGGCAAACGCAACCGCCTCAAAGGGTAGCTCCCATGTTTGGGTTTGGGTGGCATCCTCCACGCTCCACAAGGTGAGGTGCGTTTGGTCGCTCAAGGCAAGGATACCCTCATTGTTCGGCAGATACGCCAGATCATGCACCGTCTCGGTGGCAGGGGTAAAATTGAACACCCGTTCCTCCGTTTGGATGTTCCAACCTTCAACTTGGTTGCCCAACGCCACCGCTACGACTAGCTCTTCTGAATCTGTTGGCGCAAGTGTCAGCGTTCTAAATTCGGTCAAGTCCGCATAGGGGAAGGTCTTCACCACTTTGAGCGTGTCGTTATCCCACACGCTAAACAGATTCGCGTCACCGGTGCTATATAAGCCGGGTATGTGATAGCTGGTTAAGCCCACCGTGTAACGTCCATCTTGGGTGACATCCAGTCCGAACAGGCTATATGGGGGTAGGTGGTCACTGTCATAAGGGGTGCGAACATTGGTAATGAGGTTGGACATGAACAGACCGGGGATACTTCTTTCGCCGGGTTGAATGATGAGTTGGTTGGCAACCAGACGATCATCATCTAAGAAGCGTAGTTTAGACTGGATTCCTTGTGTGGGAATGTTACCCAGAACATAGGGGGAACGAGTGCGGATTTCCCAAACTTGAACCGTCCCCATCTCATTCCCCAATGCCACCCATCGCCCGCTGGGGCTAATCGTGGCACGGTAGAGTTCTTCAAGATCGCTCCGTAAAACAGAAGTGAAAGCGGTGCTGTCAGTATTCCAGACTTGCAACACCCCTGACCCAGCCACCGACAAGAGCAAGGAAGCGTCATCGGCAATCGCCAATGCAATGTTAGGGGTAGACGCAATCGGCAAGCGTTGGAGGGTATCGCTGGCAATATCCCAAACTAGCACGTTCGTGCCCAAGTTAAAGAATGCCTGCTTGCCGTCGGGTGTAATGCGCGTGCTATCCAAGTAAGCGGGGTCACTGGCGTTAGGCATGCCATCGGGGATACCATCAAACAGAACTTGTTGCGCTATCACATCATAGATGAGTTGTCGCCCACTCACATAGCTTAACAGCAATTGTGATGTGTTGGGGATGAAGTTGATATGGCTCATGGTATCGTTGATGAGTGGCGTGCGAACGGGCAACAATCCCTCACGGTCAAGATTCCATACTTGAAGTTGGGAGCGTGGGCGCACCCCCACCGCCAACAATCCATCTCCATTGTAGCTGATGGAATAATTGCCACTTTCGCGCAGGTCAGTCAATTGCCGTTGTGGCTCACCTGTCTGATAGTCCCACAGCAACACCTGCCCCCCTCGTGAAATCGAAGCGACAAGGTGCTGACCGTCGTCTTCAATCAGCGTGAAGTCCTGAATGTTGCGCTGATGGTTTTGAAAGCGTGCCACTTCCTGCCATGTGCGCGTGTCCCATACCGCCAAGCCACGAGTTGGAGTCGTAGAGAGATTGCTATCCTCAGCACGCGCTGGAGGGGGTTGTTGTCCGCCTTGCCCTGCTCCCTGTTGTGGTGGGGCTTCTTGCGGTCGGGCTACGTCAACGGGTTCGCCTTCTGCAGTGATGAGATACCGCCCATCGTGAGAGAATGCCATGCTGATGATGGTTGCATCATGGGCTTGGAATTGGTGTGAAACGCCGGGTGCACTGGCGATCCCTTCCAAGATGTTACGTTGTGCGTCTTCAATGCCGATGATCGAATCGGTTTGATGGGCGAAGACAAGCGCAAGGTTAGCGTTACCATCGGCGAGGGCGCGTTGCGCGTTCGCCAACCACAACAAGCCATTAGAACGGGTGTTGCTGGCGACGGCTTCGGATTGTTGCTGTAAGGCGTATAGGGTCAATCCTATTGCTACCAACGTTGCAACAGCAAAAATTCCCAGCGCGATCCGCAAGCGATTGCGCGAGCGTAGCAACAAGACTGCTTCGCGCTGTTGCTGTTCGTTGATCTCCGCTAGGCGTTGGGTGCGGGCTTCTAGGCTACTTTGCAAAAATTCGCGCTCGGTCTTTGAAAGTGCCAACGCGCTTTCTTGTGCCCATTGGTGCAACTGGTCAAGGCGCGTCCCACTGATGAGATAGCTTTCATCACGCTTCGCACTTTGCCACGCCATCGCCACGCTGGACAAATCGCGCTGTTGACGGATGTCTGCACGCAGTTGGTCAATCCATTGGCGATACCGCCCCCACGCCCGCAAGAGCGATTCATGCGCCACTTCAACGGTTGGCTCGCGCGTTTCGGGATCATTGCTAAAGGTGAGCAGGCGATACTTTCCGAACAGATCCAAGACGATCTTCAGGTGTTGCGGTTGCTCAATCACAGATTGCAACTCCGATTGAGACGCACGGCGACGGGTATCTTCTGCCCCCTCCCCCAACGTCACCAAGCGTAAGAAGAGTTGCTGTACCACAAACTTGAGAGGCTCGCTCAGTTCGCTGTAGAGTTCCTCTGCGCGTTTTGCCAACGCGCCAGAAATCCCCCCGATTGCTTGATAGGCGCGTAGGGTGAGCTTATCGTTTTCGCGTTGTTCAAACAACTCGGTCAGCGCGTATTGCAACAAAGGAAGGGCGGCGGTTTCGTTATGCACGCTTGCCACCATCTCCGCCAAAAGCTCTGGCTCAACACTCAAGCCAAGTTTCTCAACGGGGGCAACAATCACACGCTCCAGTTCTTGGGCGGTGAGGGGCAGTATGACTTCCGTGCGATCTTGTAGCAAGCGTGAAAATTCAGGGTGGCTGAGGGGACGGTCATAGAAGTCAGCACGCATCCCAATCAAAAAGCGTACATTGCTATTCTTGCTCAACACAGTACGAGTGAGCAACTTCAAGAACTGCTCCCGTTCTGCATCTTCAGCTTGGGTGAACAGTTCCTCAAATTGGTCAATCACCAAGACCAACTCCGCCTCTTTTTCCGGCAGGAGATGGTGGACAAGGCGCAAGAGGGAGTCGCTGGTGGTGCGTAGGTATTCACCAATCTTAGGGTGATGCTTCACCCCCACGCTCAAGAGCGCGGTTTCAAGGTTTTGCAAGGGCGTATGACCCGGCACCATGCTGGCGATGTACCACGCTTGAGAACCTTCTAGCTGGTTGGCACGCAACGCGCTCACCAAACCTGCCTGTAGCACGCTGGACTTGCCACTCCCACTTGCTCCCACCAATGCCAAGAAACGGCTATAGGGGTGGACATCTGTTAGGCGATTGAGCAACCGCTTCACTAACCCATCACGCCCATAGAACTCTCCTGCGTCCGCTTCGGCAAAGGCGCGTAACCCCTTGTAGGGATTCAAGAGTGGTTGGGTGCTGTTGGAGGGGGATCGAGTGGGAGCAGGGGAGGCGACCACCACTTGCGGTTCTAAGGCGGTTTGTAATGCGTACAACAATTCTAAACTGCTTTGATAGCGCGTGCTAATGTCTTTGGTGGTTGCCAAAGTCAACACATCGTTGAGCGACGGCGAGACCGTTTGCAGGTATGGAAGCGGTTGGTTGATCTTCGCCCGTACCAGCTCATGGAATGTGTTCAGGTGGGTGAAGGGGTGTTGCCCCGCCAGCATCTCATACAACAGGATGCCCAAGCTATAGATGTCTGCCTGATAGCTGGGTGGGTTCATCTGCACCAATTCGGGCGCAGCATACACCAACGAAAGCGTATTCACAGGATCGCGGTAGTCGGGCGAGCTGGCTTCAAAAACGCGCGAGATGCCGAAGTCGGTCAAGTAGGCGTTTTGGTCGCCATCGAGCAGGATGTTGGCAGGCTTGATATCCAGATGGATGACATGGTGACGATGGGCATTGTCTAGCGCGTTGGTGATCTGCTCCATCATGCGCAATGCCTGACGGGGGCGCATGGCACCGTTGGTCTCAATGAAATCGGATAGACTGCCCACATTGAAATAGCGCATGACCAAGTACGCCCCGCTTGGTTCACGCCAATAATCATAGAGTGGCACCGTGAAGGGATGCTCTAGGCGTGCAACTAAACGCGCTTCCGTGTCAAAGCGACGCACAAAAACGGGATCATTGGCATACTTGGGCAGAATCACCTTAATGGCGACCTCTCGGTCAACAATCGGTTGATAGGCAATGTATACCGAACCGAAGCCACCTTGACCAATTTGACGTTTGATCTCATATCCGCGTATCGTCTGGTTGACGTTGCTTGCTTCATCCATGATGGAGATTTCCCGTTTACTGATGATGTGCCCTAGTTAAGCCGTCATTATAAATCAGTTTGGAAATTTACATGAATCAGAATCCGCTACTTCTTTAGGAAGCATTCAATCTTTTTACAAATTTGTCAAACAACTAGGGTGCTGTTGCGTGCTAAATGCGCATGTATAATGCACACCTTACAAGAACAAGCGACGAGTCTATCCATGAAGAGCATCCGAATCCCATTGATGTGGTTGGCTGTCATCCTCCTGATGAGCCTAGTTTCTGTTGGGGCGCAGGTATTTCAGTATGGGGATACCAACACCGCCCGCCTTGAGTATTTGCGCACGAATCAGCTAGAGCGACATGTGGCGGTCTTAGAGCAACGCGCTGGGGACACGTGGAGTTATCGCGTGCTTTCAGCATGGGCGGTGGAAGCGTGGCTACGTGGGCTAGAAAGCGTGCGGATTGAGGATGTCGCGGTGGGATTCGTGAGTTTTCGGCTGGTGCAAAACGCCCTGCTGTTCGCCCTGTTGATCCACTGGCACAGTCGGCTAGGCTTTCGCGCGGATCTGATCGTGCTTGCGCTGACGGTTTTGGTGTGGGCAATGTCGCACAGCAACTATGGAAGTGACTTGAGTTTTAACACTTACTTTGACGTGATCTTCTATGTGCTGGGAATGCTGGCTTTGCACGCTCACGCGCTGTTGATCTTCATCCCGCTCACGCTGATGGCAGCCCTCAACCGAGAAACAAGCGCGTTGTTAGCCCTTCTACCGTTGGTGCTATTATGGGAAGGCGTTTCACGGCGCAAGGTGGCAGGGGTGGTGATGGCAAGTGGGGTGATCTTTGCGCTGGTTTATGTCGGGTTGCGCGTGTGGATTGGGGACGTGCCCATCAGTGCCAATCATGGCGTGATGGACTTGCTCTCCAAAAACCTGACGCGCCCCTTACCCTACTTCTTGCTGTTGTTGACGTATGGCGCAATCCCCTTCTTGGCGTGGGTATACTGGAATGAATGGGCAGACTGGCTTAAGCGTGTAGGGCTGTTGGTCTTGCCCACATGGTTGATCGTTCACCTGCTCATCAGTCGCATAGCCGAAACGCGCTTGTTTCTTGTTCCGTTTGTGATCGTCATTTTGCCGGGGTTGCTGTACGGGTTACAAGCACGTGGCACACACCATTCAACATCGTTATTAAAAGAGGGTTCATCATGATGCACATTCATACTTTTTCAATCGTGGCGTATGACCCCCATGAACAAGCATGGGGTGTAGGCGTTGCCAGCAAATTTTTAGCTGCTGCCAGCGTGGTCAGTTGGGCGCGTGGAGGCGTGGGGGCAATCGCCACCCAAGCCTTAGCGAAGGTCAGTTACGGCTCACACGGGTTAATGCTCCTTGAACAGGGCAAAAGCGCGTCTGAAGTGTTGGAGCATGTTCTTGCTGCTGACGACGGGCGGGCACATCGGCAGGTGGGCATGGTTGACCGCAACGGGGAGGCAGTCGCCTATACTGGGAGCGCGTGCCACGACTGGGCAGGGCACATCGTGGGAGAGGGTTTCGCCTGTCAGGGGAACATCCTCGCAGGGGAGATGGTCTTACACGATATGGCGGATGCTTATCGCTCCGCTGGGGGAGAATTGGCAGATCGCTTATGGCACGCCCTCCACGCCGCAGACACCGCTGGCGGAGATCGCCGTGGCAAGCAATCCGCTGGCGTGCTGGTGGTGCGCCCCAATGGGGGGTATGGCGGAGACAACGACCGCTATTTAGATTTGCGCGTGGATGATGACCCTAACCCGATTGGCAAACTCGCTGATCTGATTGAAGCGCATCACCTGTTCTTTGGCACGCCCAAGCCTGAAGACAGCCTGCCCATTGATGCGCCCCTCGCCTTAGAGCTACAGCAACTTCTGCACCGTTTGGGCATGCTGACGGGGGACATCACCGATCAATGGGACGAACGCGCTCAAACCGCCTTTTGGGGATTGGTGGGGGTGGAGAATTTAGAAGAGCGATGGAATTTGAACCAACCCCATCAGATTGACCGCATCGCCTTAACCTATCTACGGAAACGTTTTGGCTAAGGTTCGGCATTCGTTCGGGATTGTCATCGCGCTGATCTTGTTGGGTAGTGGCTTGAGGGCGGGCTTGCTCACAGGCGCGGTGCGCTTCCATCCCGATGAGGCATCCTATGCCAGCTTTGCACGGGCGTTCGCCGTGCGTGGAGACTGGCTACTGACGGGCAATTTGGATAAGCCTCCTTTAGCGTTGTGGGGGCAAGCCGTGCTGATGGCAACTGTTGGGGTGACGTTAGACGACAACGGCTTACGTCAGCTTGACCTGTTGCAGGGGGAATTTACCGCGCGGTTATGGAGCTTTTACGCCAGCGTGTTCACCCTTGCCGTTGGCTATCGGTTGGCACGCGATACCCTCTCCCCGACAGGGGGGATGTGGACGCTGGCAGGCTTGAGCCTTTCCCCCCTGTTGATCGTGTTCAGCGCGACCGCCTTCACCGATTCCCCCATGATCCTGTTCGGCATGTTGGCAATGGTGATGGCATGGCGCAAACGTCCCTTGTGGGCGGGGCTGTGTTTGGCGTTGGCGTATGGGAATAAACAACAGGCGATTGTGTTCGTCCCGTTGGTGGTTGCCTTCCTTGCGGTGCGCTTTCGTGGGTGGGATTGGCGAGCATGGACGCGCTTTGTGCTGGGGAGTGGGAGCATCCTCATCCTATTGGTAATCTATGATGGGTTACGCCCCGATCCGTCCATCTTTGCGCTTGCCACCCAGCACAACCAACCCGAACGCTGGCTAGTCACTTGGTGGGAATTGCCCACGCGAGCGGTGGCATGGTGGGAGGTGGCGCGTTGGGCGGCGATAGGGTTGATGGCGATGGTGTTTCCGCTCCGTTTGCCGACCGTACCCATGCGCCTGATGCGTGGCTGGCTCATCGCTTATGTCCTGTTGCACCTGCTAACCGACGTGCGCATCTATGACCGCTACGTCCTGCTGATTGAGCCATTCCTCCTTTTGACCGCCGTTGCCATCGTTCATCAACAGTCAAGCAAGCACGCGCCCCTCATCTTGGGTGGGGTGTGGGTGGCAATGCTCCCCATAGCCGTGTACGCCAGCACCGCCCAGTTGCCCATCGGGGGGGATCGTGGCAAGCACGACGGCATCATTGAACTTGCTCACTATGTGAATGAGCGTGAGTTTGGCGCGATTGTGTATGACCGCTGGCTGGGTTGGGAACTCAATTACTACTTAGGCGAATGGACGGATAAGCGTCGCGCTTACTACCCCACGCCGTTTGCCCTGCTGAAAGACCCTGCCCTCTTGGTGGCGGATGTCGCCCCGCGCTACTTCCCTGCTCCGTCGGGGGTGGCGTTTGGGGCGTGGCAACAGGCATTCGAGAGTTTGGGCTTTGTCGTGTGTGAGGGCTACCGTCAAACAGGGTTTGTGGTGTATGTCCTGCTGGAGCGCGACCAACTGGAAGATGATCCTCGCTATCACGAGAACGCGCTCAAAGCCTGTCCAGCGTTGAACACACCCACTGGCTCGGATACACTACACACGCTTTTACAACCGTCGGATGATAACAACCCATGAACCACCTCAAACGCCTTGCCCCTCAACACATCTTGTATGTCACCATTCTGCTGTTGGCAATTGCCTTGCGCGTGTATCGCTTGGATACCGTGCCCGTAGGCATTGACGGGGATGGCTCGGCATTCGGGATTGACGCGCTCGATTTTGTGGACTACGGCATCTTCCCCCATTTTGTGCGTGAACTGTATGGACCTGAACCGCTCACGGTGTACCTGTTGAGTGGGTCTATTGTGCTGGGGCAAGGCGTGCAAGACATCTACACGTCGCGCTCGGTGACGGTGTTCTCAAGTTTAGCGTTCGTGATGATGCTCTATCCGATGGTATGGTGGTTAACCGAAGGGAACGCCAAACGCTTCCGCGTCACCGCCGCCCTGCTGGCAATGTTCGGCGCGGCGTTGAGTTTGCATGTCATCCACATTAGCCGTAAGGGCATTCAGTCCCCACAAATCCCGATGGTATTCGCGGCGTTGATTTGGTTCACGGCGTGGGCACGCGCTCGCAATCGTTGGTGGCAATGGGCACTCGCAGGCGTTGCGCTTGCCCTCACTCAATATGTGTATATCTCGGCACGGGTGTTGCCGTTGGTGGTGATCTTCTGGTTTGCGCATGATGCTTGGGCGGATGGGCAAGGTTTTAAGCGTCGCTTTTGGGGATGGTTTGGGATGGGAGCACTGGCGTTCGTGTTGGTCTTGCCCAATCTCATCTTATATGCCACCACGCCAGAAGCGTTTAACTTCCGCCTCTTCCCCGCCACCGCGTATGACGGGGGGTTATTTTGGAACTACTTAAGCGAAAGCGACAACACCGCGCTCTCGTTGGTTCTCAAGAAGTTGTGGTTGATTGTGCAAGCGTTAGGTTGGTACTTTTACGGATGGTATGCTTCTGACGTGAACCAACCCATTTTAACGCCCCCGTTATTCATCGGGTGGGTCTTCAGCGCGTGGCTGGCATTGCGTCAACCGCGCTCCATCGCCTATGCGTGGCTGTGGTTAGCGTTCCCAATTGCCATTTTACCCGGCATCATCGCTAGTTTGTCCACCGCCCCCCACGCCATGCGCTTGATGGATATGATCCCGTTGGTCTTTGCATTGGGGGGAATGGGCTTGGCGCAATTGTGGGACAACTTGCGCCAGCGTCCGCGCCTTGCCCGTTGGAAAACCGCACTCGTGCTGGTGGGTGTGATCGGGCTGATTGTGCCAGAGGGAATTTGGTTGCATCAGTATTTCCACGTTTTGTCCGCAGAACGCTATGCCAACCCACTCACGGGGACGCAATGGGAACAGGCAGAGCTAGACCTTGCTCGCACGCTCAATGACCAACCGAATGGCGCGTATCTGTTGCCTGCGCGTGAGTATGATCGCTATGCGGTTTCATGGATTCTGGCGGAACAGTTTCGCTATCGTGGGAGTTTATACGACCCACAAGGCAACCGCCTGCATACCCCACCCACTGAGCTAGAAGTGGTGGTGCCCGCCCAGCCCGAACGCATCCGCCATGACGGGACGGATCCGCGCTGGTTCACTGAACATTGGGTGTTGCTACAGGATAATCAGGTTTGGTTGTTGCCTGCGCTCACAACGGAGCAAGAAGCCTATCTCCTAGACAAAATGCAAAACCCAAGCGCGTCCCCCATCATTGATCGCAGTGAGACCACCATTGCCTACCGCTACCCATCCCAGCTTCCTGCGGATTTCTTCCCCACGCAAGTTGAGATTCCCCACATGGTGGATGTCACCTTCAACGAGGAGATCACGCTAATGGGCTATGCCACACGCTCGCATGAATTAACGCCTGCTTCAACGGTACTACTCACCTTGTATTGGACGACACAACAACGCCCATCAGCGGATTATGAAATCTTTGTCCAACTATGGGATGACCAACAGCGTGCCGTTGCCAAGTGGCATGATGTCGCATGGAACGATGCTTATCGCACGCGCCTGTGGCAATCCGATGAGCTAACGCCCACGCACCACGTGTTGAATATCCCCCCCGATTTGGCAGTAGGACGCTATACCCTAGTGGTTGGGCTATATCGTGTGTTAGAAAATGAACCGCTCCCCACGATAGGGACAACGCCTCATGATGGCTTTTCAATGCGCTTGCCTGATTTCCGCTACAGCGTGAACGTGCCCAATCAATGGGAGGCGCGTTCTAATATAGGGAACGCCCTGCGCTTTAGCGAGCCAACAGGGGAGGTGCTTGCGCTTGCTGATGTGCATCACGCGCTAACCGCCGACGCGCTTGACCTCACCCTAGACTGGGAGGCACTCGCTCGCCCAAGCCATGATTACAGCATCTTCTTACATTTGGTGGATGGGGACGGGCAAATTCTTGCACAAGCAGACCAACTCATTCGGGCGGATTTTCCCACCAACGCATGGCGTACCGACGATCACCTGTCCGATCAAGTGCGCTTGATGTTGCCCCCTAGCCTCCCAGACGGGGATTACACGGTATGGATGGGCGTATATGATTGGCGCGACGGCGCACGCCTCTTGACTCCCCTTGCTTCCGATGGGCGCGTTGCGTTATATACCTTGAACGTAGCGGATGACCTGACGTTATCCCGTATAGAATAGCCACCTTGAAAGGACACCATCATGAAAGTGAACCATCAACCTTATCGCACCATTTGGTCAGATGACCCCAGCACCGTATACATCATTGACCAACGCCAGCTTCCCCATCGCTTCGTTATTGAAACGCTCACCACGCTAGACGATGTGGCACATGCCATCAAGGACATGCTTGTGCGTGGGGCAGGCTTAATTGGGGTGACGGCATCATTCGGCATGGTCTTGGCAACCCACGCGCTCACGCGCGAATCGCTATCCCATGCCACCTTCATGGAACGCCTTGCCCAAGTAGGCGACCTCCTCAAAGCAACGCGCCCAACAGCGGTCAATCTGGAGTATGCCGTCAACCGTCAATTGCAAGCCCTTGCCCAAGTGGAGGACGCACAAGCTAAATTAGCGTGCGCGTTTGAACTGGCACAACAGATGGCGGACGAAGACGCGGAAATGTGCCACGCGATTGGGCAACATGGCGTGTCGCTCATCCGTGCCATCAGCGAGCGTAAACAGGGCGACACCGTGAACATCCTCACGCATTGCAACGCCGGCTGGTTGGCTTTTGTGGATTATGGCTCGGCAACTGCCCCCATTTACGCCGCCCATGATAGCGGTATCCGTGTGCATGTGTGGGTGGATGAAACCCGCCCACGCAATCAAGGGGCACGCTTAACGGCGTGGGAGCTGGGGCAACACGGCGTACCCCATACCATCATCGCCGATAACGTGGGGGGGCATCTCATGCAACACGGGCAAGTGGATATGGTAATCGTCGGGGCGGATCGCGTGACAGTGACGGGGGATGTTGCCAACAAGATTGGCACGTACCTTAAGGCACTTGCCGCCCATGATAACGGCGTGCCCTTCTATACCGCTTTGCCCTCCTCCACCTTTGATTGGCACATGCGAGACGGCGTGGCAAGCATCCCGATTGAACAACGTGGGGAAGATGAAGTGCATTGGATGGACGGGGTGGATCAGGAGGGGAACATCCAACAGGTGCGCATCACGCCCGCCCATTCCCCCGCCACCAACTACGGCTTTGATGTCACCCCGTCGCGCTTGGTGAGCGGTCTCATCACCGAGCGCGGTATTTGCCCAGCGACAGAATCCGCCATTCGCACGCTTTACGCGGACAAGGTTTCATCGTCATAACCCAATACCTTGTTATGTACAATGGTAATGGGCATGGAGCGTTGCACGATTTCCGCTAGGTGACGCACCGCCTTGTGTACGCCTTGTGTGATGCGCGGATGCCCCACCGTCGAGAGCTTGAGTACGCACTCGCTGGGGTCATCGTTGCGCCTCACCAACAAAATAGCCACGTGTTGCTCAATGGTCTCTTCTTTGATGTGGACTTCAAACAGGAGCGCGTTGGGATTTTGGTATACGTCCAACATGGCGATATAGATGGACGCTTCAGGATGGGCAAATTGTTCGCGTTGGAAAGCGTCATAGATCGTTTGTAGATTGCCATCAGTGCGAAAAACGAGATGGGGCATGGGGGATTCCTTGATGACGGGTAAGTCAAGTGCAGGGTGGGTATTGCGCTGGTAGACAAAATAATGGAGGGTGTGCCCCTCTTGGATTGCCTTCTGTTCATATTTGGTGCGGGCGCGGTCAGCATAATCATTGACCCACGCCGTCTCAAATTGGTTGGTGAGCGTGGGGGTTGCCTGAAGCAGGCTATCGCTCATCTGGGCATACGCTTCAATATCGGTGGCAAGGTATAAACGTCCCCCCACCTTCAAGCGGCTGGCGATATAATCCAACGTGCGACGCTTCATCAAGCGTCTATGTTGGTGGCTAGTCTTGAACCACGGGTCGGGGAAGTTCACATGAAACTCACTGACACTGGCTGGCTCTAGCAGATGTGCCAACAAGGCTTGGGCATAGCCATACATCACGCGCACGTGATGAAACTGGTTGCGCCGTAAATAGCTTTCCATCGTGGCAAGCGGTTTGCTGGCAACTTCGATGCCAAGAATGTTGGCATCGGGGCGAGTCTGCGCCAAGTATAGGAGCATCTGCCCATATCCAAAACCGATCTCAACCACCAACGGACGATCTTGTCCTACGGTGTCAAATACGTCTTCCCAATTGGGCGACCACGCTAGGTTGGTGGTGCTTAAGCGTTCATGTTGAAGGGTCATGCTCGTTCCAAAATGCTATAACAGTTGAGTTGTCCGTCGCGCCCATCGGCACGATAACGGAGGCGTTCGGATAGGGCGGTGGCATGCACCAACGCGCTATGTTCGGCATCATCCACATAATGACAATAGCGCAAGGCGCGTTCTCCCCGTCGCCAGTCCATCAAGTAATCCCCCTCTTCGCGCTCCCAAGTGGCTTCCCATTCTATCAGCCGCTCACGTAGGGGGGCGTTCTCATAGAATCGCCACGCGGCAAATGCCAACACGCCCCCCCTTGCCACGCCGTGCGCCAGTTCACGCATGAGGGCGAAGCGTCGCGCTTGGGAGGGCACGTGATGGATCACCCCAAACAACACCACCAGATCATACTCACGGTTGGGGAGGGGGTGGGTGACAATATCCTGCACGCTCAACTCTAGGGTGAGGTTGGGGAGCATCACCAATTGTTGCTGGGCAATGGCTAACAAGTCTGCGCTGGTATCCAAGCCATGATAGTGAATCGGAAGCGTGGGATGCTGTTGGAGTAAGAAACGGGCAAACCGCCCGTTGCCACACCCCACATCCAACACGCGCAGGGGCGTAACAGCGGGGAGGAACGCGCTTAAGCGTGCCCATCCTTGCCAAGCCGTTTGGCGCGTTTCAGAGAAGTCTTGGGCGGTCGTGCGATAGAACGCTTGATTTAATAGGTTTAGCTGGTCAATGGTGGCTTGTTGCATAGCAAAACACGATACAATGAAACAGACAATCATTCAATAGTAAGGAAGTTTTGCATGGCTGGCAAGAAAAAGAAACAGGATGCTTCTGCATGGAACATGATTCTCCCGACGATCTTCCTAGTGGTGGGGGGTGGC
>JBMOEO010000088.1:0-16441 GCA_049318945.1 Phototrophicaceae bacterium
TCTGGATTAACCACATCCACAGGTTGTTGCCCACGCAAAACCGCCAGTGCGTTTTGCGATGCCATCATGCCCATGCGCAAGGTGGTTTGGCGCGTGGCAGATGCGCTATGGGGTGTGGCGATGAAGTTCGGCAGGGTCAACAATGGGCTACCTTTAGGCGGTTCATGGGCGAAGACATCACATGCCGCCCCTGCCAAGTGTCCGCGTCGCAACGCCTCATACAAGGCGGATTCGTCAATCAATTCTCCGCGTGCCGTGTTAATCAGATATGCGCCACGCTTCATCAATGGCAAGGTTTGGAAGTTCATCAGCGCGTGGGTTTCCGCCGTGAGGGGGGAATGAAGGCTGACAAAATCGCAGATTTCCAACAGGGTTAGGAAGGGCAAGGCGGTAGCATCCGCCACGCGGTCAGATGGCACGAAGGGATCATAGTAGTACACGCGCATGCCAAAGCTATTGGCACGGCTTGCCAACTCGCGCCCGATGCGCCCCATCCCAACAATGCCCAATGCTGAACCGTATAACTCTGTACCGCTCATGGGCGTGTAGTCCCCTTGTCGCACTAGGCGATCTTGCTGGGGTAACTGCCGCGCAATCGCCATCATCAACATGAAAGCGTGTTCCGCTACCGCCAGTGCGTTTGCGCCGGGGGTGTTTGTCACCACTACCCCTGCCCGTGTGGCGGCAACCAGATCAACCTTATCCACGCCCACCCCATAACGCGAGATCACCTTAAGTTGGGTCGCCCGTTGGATGACTTCCGCAGTACATTCATCTAAGCCTAGTATGATGGCAACCTTATCCGCCACCAGTTCCATCAACTCGCTGGCGGTGGCGGGACGTGAATAGGGGCTGTTGACCAGTTCATAACCGAATTGACGGAGCAAGTCTTGATGGGTGCCTGTCAGTTGGCGGAAGGAACGAGGCGTAATCAGAATTTGATTATTCATGCGCCAGATGCCTGCCAATGTGGATTATCCACCAAAACAGGCAAGCCTTCACGTTCCACCACCAAAGCAGGGAATCCCTGCGTTTCGATGGTGGCGTAGTCGTGCCCAGCATCCCCCGCCCACACGGCAAAGAAGATGAACGGGACAGTGCCCACATTCACGGTGCGATGCGCCCAGTTGGGTGGAACGTAAGCGATAGTGCCCTTGTGCATGGGGACATGGCTCACTTCGCCCTGTTCGGTTTGCAGAAGCAAGTAGCCTTCTCCCTGCAATCCTACGTACACTTCCCCTTCATTGCGTTTTTGGTGGTAGTGCCCCTTGGTCATGTGATATTCATCCCCCACCTTGCCGGGATAAATAATGGTGGTGCAATACAAAATGTGTCCGTCTTCTTCTGGCAAGCCACTGGCATAGACTTCATAGATTAAGCGGTCAGTTTCGTCTATCGCCTGTTGAGTGGCGGTTTGATCGTGATACATCCCAACCATCTGGCGTAGCGTGCGCTGGATGAGGACGGGCGCACCTTCAATGATACCGTTGACATCGTTCAAGTGTGTTGCGAAAGGGAGGATATTGGTCATCGTTCAATCTCGTTTCAAGCTAGATCAGGGATATAATATAATGCGAGGGCGAGCAGACACCCCACTGCCTCATTTTAATCACATTGTACCGACTTACTTGATTCAAAAGTACAGCACAACTATTTTAGCAAGGGACGCATACCATGAAAAATTATGTTATTGCACACGACTTAGGCACGACAGGCAACAAAGCCACCCTCTATGACCGCGAGGGTAAATTGGTTGGGAGCGTATTTGCCAGCTACAACACCGAGTATGCCCATGTAGGTTGGGCAGAACAACACCCCGAAGACTGGTGGCAAGCGGTGTGTCGCTCTACCCATCAGCTCATCCGCGAGACGCTCATCCAACCCAATGAGGTGGCGTGCATCACCTTTAGCGGACAGATGATGGGATGTGTGGCGGTGGATGAACACGCTCGCCCCCTCCGTAAGGCGATCATCTGGGCGGACATTCGCGCGGTGCAACAAGCAGAATGGGTTGCCACGCGCATAGATCGCAATCGCATTTACCAAATCACGGGGCATCGTTTGAGTTCATCCTATTCTTTAGCAAAGATGCTTTGGTTGCGTGACCATCAGCCAGATATTTATGCCCAAACGTACAAGTTCCTGCATGCCAAAGATTCGGTGATTGCGCGGTTGACGGGTGTTTTTGTCACCGAACCATCGGACGCTTCGAGCATGAATCTGTATGATTTGGAGCGTGGGGAGTGGTCACAGGAAATCATCGAGGCAACCCAATTGAACCCCAACCAACTCCCCCATATTCGCCAGTCCATTGATGTGGTGGGGGAAGTCTTACCGCGCGTGGCGGATGAGGTGGGCGTGGCAGCCGGCACCCCCGTTGTGGTGGGCGGAGGGGATGGCGCGTGTGCGGCAGCCGGGGCAGGTGTGATTCATGAAGGGAGCGCGTACAACTATATCGGCTCTTCCTCTTGGATTGCCATTTCAACCGACAAACCCATCTATGATCCTGCGCAACGCACCTTCACCTTTGGGCATGTGGTGCCGGGGAAGGTCATGCCGACGGGCACGATGCAAGCGGCAGGTGCGTCTTATCAGTGGACGCGCGACCAACTTGCCCAAACCGAGAAGGAAAGCGCAGAACGGCTTGGGGTCAATGTGTATGAGTTGATGAACCTTCAGGCATCTCATGCTGATGCTGGGTCAAATGGCTTGTTGTTCCTCCCCTACTTGATGGGTGAGCGTAGCCCACGTTGGAATCCTAATGCGCGTGGTGGCTTCATCGGCTTGACGATTCGGCATACTCGCGCGGATATGATGCGGGCAGTCTTGGAGGGTGTAACGTTTAACTTGCGGGTGATCTTGGATGCGTTCACCCGACAGGGCGTATCCATTGAGGCGATGCGTTTAATCGGCGGGGGAGCAAGCGGACGCTTCTGGAATGAAATCATGGCGAATATCTACGGCATTCCCGTGCACCGCTTGGCAATCTTGGAAGAGGCAACCTCGATGGGGGCGGCACTCACAGGAGGGGTGGGCGTTGGCTTGTATCCCAACTTTGACATGATCTCGCAGATGAACGCCATTGCCGAGACAATCTCCCCCACGACGGACATTCAAGCACGCTATGCACAACTGTACCCAATCTTTGAAGCCACCTACCACGCGCTTGTACCCATTTATGAACAACTAGCAAGCCTTGAGTAAATAGGTAGGTGGGCGGATGGCTACTCACTTCCTTGATGGGGATGATGAAGATAGAGATGCTGAAAAGCTGGCAGGGTTGGGGTTGTGTGTGTTGTACCCGTGTGATAGACTCATGCGCGGTTTGTAACCAAACCAAATTTCACGCGCCCGGATGGTGTGCGTGTTGTCCGCTTGGCGGATGAGCACAGCAGAAGATGGGCGTGATCGATAAACACACAACAAATGGAGAATGATTTAACCAATGCCTTCTAAAGTCACGCTACGCGAAATGTTAGAGGTAGGGGTTCACTTCGGTCATCGGGTTCAAAAGTGGGACCCGCGAATGGAACCGTACATTTTTACCGCTCGCAACGGTATTCATATTCTTGATCTTCAACAAACCATCGTCAACTTACACCAAATCCATGACATGGTTCGTGACCGTGTGATGAGCGGTGGAACAGTCTTGTTTGTGGGCACCAAACGCCAAGCAGCAGAGACCATCGCCAAAGAAGCGGCACGCTGTGGGATGCCCTATGTCAACGTGCGTTGGCTGGGTGGAACGCTCACCAACTGGGTGACAATTCGCAAGCGGATTGACCAACTCAAGAAACTTGAACAACGCCGCGATAAGGGCGAGTTTGCACGTTTGACGAAAAAAGAAGCCCTCACTATGGAAGCGGAAATCCAAAAGTTGCAATTGCGCTTGTCGGGTTTACGCAACATGAAGCGCGTTCCAGACTTTATCTTCATTGTGGATACCAACCGCGAAGCAACCGCCGTTAAAGAGTGTAACATCTTGGGTGTTCCCATCATCGCTTTGATGGACTCTAACTGTAACCCAAGCGAAGCAGATTACTTGCTTCCTGCCAACGATGATGCAATGCGTGCTATCAGCTTGATGGTGGCGGCAATGGCAGATGCGGTGCTAGAAGGTCGTGCGATGCGTAAGGGTGATGAGGAAGATGAATTCGATACGCTCGAACATGCTGACCTCGCCCGTTATGATAGCTTGATTGAAGAGGAAGAAGAGTCCAGTGATGAGACCTACTTAGGTGAATCCACGCTGGCTAAGATTCGCCGACAGAAAGAAATTCTGTTGGAAGACCGAGACAAGTAACAAGAGGATAGAAACGTGGCAGAAATAACGGCAAGTATGATTAAGGACTTACGCGAAAAAACTGGCGCAGGTCCACTTGATTGCAAGAAAGCCCTCACCGAAAGCAACGGTGACGTTGAGGGGGCAATCGCATTTTTACGTGAAAAGGGATTGGCACGCGCAAGCAAGAAACTCAGTGCTGGTCGTTCTATGCCCGAAGGGATTGTTGCTGTTTATCATCACTTTGATAAACGCATGGCAGTAATCGTTGAAGTAGGTTGTGAAACCGACTTCGTAGCCAAGAACGATAAGTTCCAAGACTTTGCACGCGATCTTGCCCTGCACGTCTCCAGCGCAAAGCCCAAGTTCATCACCCGTGAAGAGATTCCTGCAGACGCTTTGCAAGCGCAAAAAGATGCTGAAATCAAGCGCATGGTTGCCGAAGGCAAGTCTGAAGATGAAGCACAAGCGGCATTGGACGAAGCCATGAACGAATTCTACAAGCAATCTGTTTTGATGGAACAAGCCTACATCAAAGATGAAGACAAGACCATTGAACAGTTGCTCAAGGAAAAGGTTTCTGAATTGGGTGAAAGCATCAAGGTTGCACGCTTTGCACGTTTTGCCATCGGTGAAAATTTAGGCAACGAAGGTGATGAGGGTGAGGAATAATTTCCATCGCCTTTTGTTAAGCCATTTACCACACTATGTTATTGAAAAGGGGATTGCTATTCAGCAAGTCCCCTTTTTTTATGCCCCTCCCAATGAGGGGTGCGTTAGTCTCCTTTCGATTCAATTGGTAGAGCTACCAGAAAGCAGTTAAACAATGACAGAATTGAAGCCAGTCTATAAGCGCGTGTTGCTCAAGTTTAGCGGAGAAGCCATGTCTACAGATGGCACACTAGGGATTGACCCAGACAGTGCCGAAATCATCGCCACGCGCATCAAGCAAGTGTATGATCTGGGGGTTGAGGTTGCGGTGGTCATTGGCGCAGGCAACCTGTGGCGTGGGAGCATGGGGGTTGAGCGTGGTATGGATCAGGCAGTGGCAGATTACATGGGGATGATCGCCACCGTGATGAATGGCATGGCGTTGCAAGATTCATTAGAACGAATTGGCGTGGCAACGCGCGTCCAAACCGCCATTCAAATGCAATCGGTTGCAGAACCGTACATTCGCTTGCGAGCAATCCGTCACATGGAAAAGGGGCGCGTGGTCATTTTGGCAGGGGGAACGGGCAATCCCTTCTTCACCACCGACACAGCAGCCGCCCTCCGCGCAACCGAGATTCACGCCGATATTGTCATCAAGGCAACCAAAGTGGATGGCGTGTATAACGCCGATCCGTTCAAGGTTAAGGATGCGGTGCGCTTCCCAACCTTGAGCTACCGCGAGGTGATTGAGCGCGACTTGCGCGTTATGGACATGACTGCCTTCACCTTGTGCAAAGAGAACAAGATGCCCATTTTGGTCTTGAACTTCTGGAGCGAGACCGACCTCATCAAGGCGATTGGTGGGGATACCTCTGTAGGCACATTGATTCATTAAGCGTGTGGCGGTAGCGTGGTGGCTTCATCACCCCACGCTACCAACCTGCTCAGGCTTTATTGTTTCAAGCGTTCACTTCGTTGGGTGCGTTGCACCTGCACATCTTCAGGAAGATGGGTGGCAACAAGATAGCCGACGAAGATCAAAATCACACCGAGCAAGTCCAACGTGAATTTATAGTTGGGTTGTCCTAAGCGGATGAAGTAGCCACCCGAAGCAGGCAATAGTCCGCCTAATGCGATCAACGCATTGCCGATCACGCGGTTGGGCATGATCTGTTTGCTGGCGAATAACCGCGCCGACCACAACGCCCCCCCCACTAGCATGAGCGTACCAATCCCGTTGGTGATGGGCACAAACGCCCGAACACTCCCACTGAACGGGGGCATGATTTGATCGGTCAGTACCACAATATCCTGCCCAATTGTCCACGGCAACGACGGGGTGAGCGGGGTGATGAACATCCAAATGAAGGTCATCAGGCTGATGAGCGTCAATGCCATCATCGAATTTTTGGCGATGCTCCCACGCCGAACGAGCAAGAAGACCGTTCCTTGCCCCAGCCACGGCGCAACCATCAACGCTCCTGCCCAATACCAAAGGCGATAAGCCAAGCCTGACCACATGAAGGTTAGTACCACTTGCGAAAGGGAGGCAACAAAGTACAGGAGCAACCCGCCCCCCCATGCCAACAAATGCGGACGACGTTTAGCTAACCAACTGCGCAATACCAGTGTAGCGAAGACACCAGAACAGATCATCATCAAGATTGAAATGTAGAAATGGTAACTCTGTAGCAAGCCATCCATCAGGCAAGAAACCTCTAAAAATGTGTAGAAATCTATGTAAGTCTACCACGCTTCCTATCGTGCTCAACTTTTCTTCATTGAATGCTGATACAGCTTAACGGGAGTGTGTGTACAATGAGGGCGTATTCACCGCAGAGGAGGAGAAACCCCAATGGGCAAGCCACCCAAGCCAACCGCTCGCGCGGTGGTTTTTGGTATCACCGCTGTCTTGATGTATGTATTCGCCAATCAGACCCAAGTGAATTGGCTTTATGTCACCAGTGCCTTGATTTTGGCGGTTATCCCCGTGGCATGGTGGGCAAATCGTCGCGCGTTGTTGGGCATCACCGCCTATCGGGAACTCACTGAATTGGGGACGGATGCCCTAGAAGAGGGAATGTCGATTCCAATACGGCTACGCTTCAGTAGCACACGGCACACCTTAACGCATGTGCGCTTTGTGGAGGCTTGCCCCCTTGCTCCCACAGGCACCCTCCCCTTGAATGGCTTCATCGAGACGTTGGCGCGTGCTACCCCTGTTGAGGTGGAATATCAGACGGAGGTTGATCGGCGCGGTTACTTCCGTTTTCCGCCCATTGAGCTATCCTCACGCTCTCCGTTTGGGTTGTTCGTTCGTCAAATGGAATTGCCTATTGAAACCAATGTGCTGGTTTATCCTCCCATTCGTTCGCTCACACAGTTAACCTTCTTAGACCGTCAACCGAATGCTACCCCCCACTGGCAACAACGCGCCGGCTTAGGAAGCGAGGTGTTGGGCGTTCGCCCCTATCGCTTGGGGGATTCGCCACGCCATATTCATTGGAAGACGGTTGCCCGCACTCGTCAAATGATGAGCAAGGAATTCATCGAGGAGAATGAGCCGGGCGTATCCATCGTGTTGGATCGTTATTTCCCAACGCAGGGATATGCGCACCCCAAGCATAACCCGTTTGAATGGGGGATTAAAATCGCGGTGAGTATTGCAGACTACGCTTTTCGGCGAATGTATCCGCTCTATCTGGTGTGCGATGAAACCGACTTTGTGCTTCCGCGTGGGGCACTCACGCAAGACACGTTCCTACAATACAGTGCGCGTTTGTTCCCCACAGACACCCAACGCCTCGCTAGTTTGTTGGTGGCTTCGCGCTTGCACCCGTTCACGGTGGTGATTGCCACACAGCTAGGCAATATGGAGTTGACCGCACTAGAAGGATTGCATCAACAGGGGGTTCGGCTGTGGGTGATTACATTGGATCAACCTAGCTTCCCTAACCTTGAGGCGGAAGCGAGTGCGGTGAGTTTGGCACGATTAGATGCACGTGGCATTGCCACCACGCTCATCAGCTATAGCCCGCTACAGAATTGGGCACAACAGCTCAATCAAGCAATCCCTTAACGATTGTATAAAATGCTATTCACATTGGACTTATTCGTGTATACTATCCAAAATTTGGGAAATATTTGGGATATATCGGCAGGAGTCACCCAATATGAAAGTCAGCGTTTTACAGGAAAACTTACAAAAGGCACTTGCAGCCGCTTCTCGCGCTGTTGACAGTCGCCCAACGTTGCCGGTTTTGGCAAATGTCCTCATTGCGACGGAAGACAGTCGCTTACGGATTTCTGCCACCAACCTAGAAATGAGCATCACCACGTGGATTGGTGCGAAGATTAATGAGCCGGGTTCGATCACCCTCCCTGCTAAAACGTTTAGCGAATTGGTCAATAACCTCTCTCCTGAACGGGTAGACATGGTGCTTGATGTTGCTACGCAAACAGTGAATGTACGCTGTGGGGCAACGAACTCCAACATCAAGGGGATTGATGCCAGTGAATTTCCGATGGTGCCCACAGGGGGAGAACCTGATTTCAGCGTGCCCTCGCGCGTGTTGAAGGAAATGGTTAAGCATACCGAATTTGCCTCAGCAAAAGATGACAACCGCCCCATCTTGACGGGCATCTACACCTCGATTGAGAACAACCTCTTGACGATGGCAGCGGCAGATGGCTATCGCTTGGCGGTGCGCACCACTCAACTAGAAACCACGATCACCCCAAAGAAGGAATTGGTGATTCCGTCTAAGGCACTTTCAGAAGTTGCTCGCCTTATCACTGAGGAAGACGATCAAGTGATGGTGACGTTGCCCGGCGAGCGTGACTTGGTGATGTTCCAAACGCGCAACTCCGAAATCTCCACCCAATTGTTAGAAGGTCGCTTCCCGAATTTCCGTGACATCATTCCGCGTGGCTATAGCACCATCACCACCATCGAAACACAAGACTTGTTACGCGCCGCCAAACGTGCAGAAATCTTCGCCCGTGATGAGGCGAACAGTGCCGTGTTGATGATTAATCCACCCGAAGCACCGGGCGAAAGTGGCGAGATGCAAATCATCGGTAGGAGTAAAGAACGCGGAGATTTAGACGGGATTCTACACCCAACGATTGAAGGGCAAGCAATTGAGATCACCTTCAATGTGAAGTATCTGATTGATGTGTTGAGTGTGATTCAAGAGGATATGGTACAGATTGAATCAAACGGGGCACAGAACCCAGGAGTCGTCCGTCCACAAGGGCGTGATGATTTTGTGCATGTCATCATGCCGATGAAACCCCCCACGCGCTAATCCATTTGTGTACCCCTTCCTCATTGGGAGGGGGCTTTCACCTAGAGTAAGATGCCATAAACGGGAGTAGATCAAGATGGTTGGATTTAGAAAAGCGAATGTGGCATGGCTCATCCTCCTGCTGTTGGGAGGGATCGTGGGATGTTCTCCCACTGTTCAACAAGTGTTGCCCACAGCACGCCCCACACTCACGCTAACCGCCACCATCCGCCCCAGCCAAACCGTGGGCGCGGGATTGGCAACGCCCACCACCACTCCCACCCGCCCCCCCATGACCGCCACCGGGGGTCCTTCTCCCACCGCGCTATTGGGTGCCACCAGCACCCCCAACCAATCTTTCACCGCTACGCCACTCATTAACCCCAACGCCGCCCGCATTGAGTTTTTCACGGCGGACGCGCCTGCTGTTTTTCCAGGGAGCGATGTCACCTTGTATTGGTCAACGCGCGGGGCAAGCTCTGCCACGATTTATCGGCTTGACCCACAAGGGGAACGCAACCAATTATGGAATGTGCAAGCAGACGGCAACCTGAAGATCAGCACCCGCGTCGCTGACCGAGGCGTATTGGAGTTTTTGTTGAATGTGGGAGAGGGCGCAAACCGTGCCGAACAGCGTTTAATCATCCCATTGACCTGCCCGATCAATTGGTTCTTCGTCCCTGCTCCCACCGAATGCCCCAACAGCGAACCGTTGGAAGTGCAACTCATTGAACAGCCCTTCGCACGGGGGCGCATGCTATATGTGGGTAGCCGTAATGAGGTGTTTGCGTTGCACAACGACGGGGCGGAGCCGTCGTGGGTGGTCTTTCAAAACCGCTATAACCCTGATATTCATCCCGAAAAAGACCCTACCTTCCCCGATCCAATTGGCTTCTTTCAACCGCGTGGCATCTTAGGGTTTGTATGGCGTGCGCGTGACATCACCCGTAGCCGTTTGGGCTTGGGGACGGAAGAAGAAACCCCCTACAGCGGTTTCATCCAAACTGCCAGCGTAGGGGAATCGGAAAGTCTCTATATCAGTAGCCAAGATGGCACGGTCTTGAAGTTATTGCCGAATGGAGAAGCATGGCAGATTATCACGCTTGAATGAGATCAAGCGGCGTGAATCTGCTTTTGACGCGCATATAGTTTTTCGGGGGTGTCTGACGGGGCAAGGTGACTGCCGGGGGTGTTGGCATGTTGCCCGCTGGTGGTGTGAAAGTCTGATCCCCCTGTAACAATTAAACCGCGCTCTTTGGCAAAGTGGAAAGCAGATTCACGGATGTGCTTGCCGTTGTTGGGATGATAAACCTCAATGCCATCTAAACCATGATCCGCCAAGAATGCCATCAACGGCTCAACCTCGCGCACCAAACCCGGATGCGCCATCACTGCCACGCCCCCTGCTTGGTGGATAATCTCAATCGCTTCTACTGGGCTAAGTTTGGTACGCTCGACATAGGCAGGCTTGCCCACGTTGATATATCGCTCAAACGCTTCGGCGGGATGACTGACATAGCCCTGTCGATAGAGTGCCTTCGCAATGTGTGGGCGCGTGATGACCGCATACTGTGCAACCTCTAACACGTGTTCCCATTGAAGCGCAATCCCAATCGCGTTCAAGCGTTCGACAATGCGCCTTCCGCGATGTTCGCGCCCTGTTTGAAAGTGATCTAGTTTTGCCAACAAGTCGGGGTTGCGTGGGTCTATCAGATAGCCCAACATGTGAACATCCCCATGTCGATCATCCTCCGCGCTTAGTTCAATCCCGGTGAGAACGGTGATAGAGTGGGCTTGTGCCGCCAAGAGAGCAGGCTCATAACCGCTCATGGTGTCGTGGTCGGTGATGGCAATCGTTTTCAAGCGGTGGTGGTGGCACAACGCCACTAACTCCGACGGGGAGAGTGCCCCATCAGAGGCGGTCGTGTGCATGTGTAAATCAACAGTCATATCCGATTTCCTCTCAAGTATTCTAACACCCCCATTCTACTACCATTTGCGCCGTCATGTATCGCTGGCATAACGAGGCACAAACCATATCCACACCGTATTACAAGCAGGAAAGCCCCCATAACCTGATACAATGACGATTGTCATTGGAGTGTTTAGAAATAGGTTATAAGTTGTTTTCACAACTGTTTATATTATTCCATAACATTAGCTCCCCCCCTCAAACCACAAAGGGGGAGGCATGGCGATTAACGCGGTTGACCTATCGGTTAATGATGGTGACGATCATCCTGCTAACGGGTAGCCTGTTGGGAGGGGTGTTTTGGACTTTACCCCAACACTACGGGATCATCAGTGGTTTGATGTTGCCCTTAGTGATGCTTTCCATCTTGCTGATTCGCCTTCGGCAAGAACGCTGGGGGGCATGGCTGTATGTCTTCAGCTTATGGCTAGGCTTCAGTTATATCACCTTCGCCAACGGGACGATCACCAGCACGGTGATGTTCTATGGTGTGTTGGTGGTGGTTGCCGCGCTTGCCCTCAGTTGGCAGGGGAACTTCCTGTTCACCGTTGCCAGTCTATTGTTGGTGGCGTTCTACTTCATCCGCTTGATCTCCCAAGACCCCAGCACGAACCCCCTCGCACAAGAAGACCCCATCATCACTTGGGGCACGTTCTCCTTTGCGATTATCGCCACCAGTTTGATGTCAGTGGTGGCGGTGCATAGCCTGCGCACCATCGTTGCGCTGGCAACCTACCGCGAGAGTGAACTTGAGACCACACTAGAAAATCTACGCGAGACCAGCGTTGCTCAGGATTATGTCAACAGCATCTTAAATTCGATGTTGGATATGCTCTTCGTCCTCAAGGATGATCTGGAGATTGAAACGGTCAATGCGGCTGCACAAGTGGTGTTGGGCTATCAAGAGCGCGAACTCATCGGCATGCCCATTCAACATCTGCTGGCAGAAGACGAACGCCTAAGCGTAGCAAATTCCATCCTCCAATTGATTCATGGGGATGTCGCCAGCATCAACAAGACCACCCAACTCCACACCATCGACGGGGAGCGCATCACCGTTAATCTTTCTGCTTCGCGCGTGAATTCAATCGGGGTCAACAAGCGCATCGTGTGCATTGCCCACAACATCACCGAGCTATCACAAGCGCAAGAAGCCCTTGAGCAAGAGCGAAACTTACTGCGCACGATCATTGACAGCATCCCCGATGAAATTTACGCCCGTGACCGCGACGGGCGTTATATCCTCACCAACCTTGCGCACTTACAGCATAAGGGCTTTGATACGCAACAGAACGTCATTGGGCAAACGCTTACCGAACTGTTTGGGGAGGACATGGCGCGTTTAGAAACGCGAGACGATGCGATGATCCTAGCCAGTGGACGCACGCTCAAACATATTGAAACAGTTGGGCTGAATCCACAGGGAACGCTGGTGCATTACACTTCCACCAAAGTACCGTTATACCGCGCCAACAAAGAGATACAGGGTTTGGTGGTCATTCAAAGCGATGTCACCGAGCGCAAACAGCGCGAAAACCAATTGCGCCGTAGTGAAGAACGCTTACGTGCAGTGGTCTCGCACGCGCCGGTTTTCATCTTCACCATCGACCGCGAGAACAACATCACCTTCTTTGATGCCCCCAACGCACCTAGCCAAAATTGGGATGAGATCGGTATTTTGTTGGGGCGGGACATCTTCAAGCCCAATTTAGAAAGTGGGCTATTGCGCGTGTCCGATCATATTGCGCGTGCCTTCAGCGGTGAAGTGGTGAAGACGCGCGTCTCGCATGATGAAACCGTCTTAGACTTGCGCTATTCCCCCCTGATTAACTCCGAAGGGAATATCTTTGGGGTGACGGGTGTTGCCACCAACATTACCGACCAAGTGCGGATTGAGAATGCGTTACGCCTGAGCGAGGTGCGCAACCGCGCCTTGATTGAGGCAGTGCCTGATATTGTGTTGGTGCTAGACCGTAACCACATCGTCACCAACTATACCGCAGCAGTCGATGATGAATTGATTGTGGAGGCGGGGGGCAAGATAGTGGGCAAACACCTCGATGATATTTTGCCAAGTGGCAACAAACCCGATTTGCTCTATAGTGCCCATCAAACTTGCCTACAAACTGGCGAACCCCAAAACATTGAGTTCACCGCGCTCAACAATGTATATGAGTCGCGCATTGTGCGCTTAAACCAGCGCGAGGCATTACACATCATCCGCAACGTCACCACCACCCATCGCGCTGCTGAGGAAATCCGCAGGCGCGAAGCGATGTATCGCATGCTGGCGCGAAACTTGCCCGATACGGGGGTGATCTTATACAACACCAACCATGCCGTGCTGATTGCCGAAGGGGAATTGTTGGGGCAATTAGGGTTTAATGGGCGTGTGGAGGGCAGTTTATTGGATGAAGCGACTACTCAACCTTCGCTCGTGCGCTTGTTCCAAAACATCCGCCACAGTGGAAAGACCGAGCCATTCTTGCAAGAACTCTATTTAGAGCCGTTCTTGGTGTGCGTGGTGACAATCATCCCGCTTGTGGATGCGCGTAACCGCCCCTATGCCGGCTTGGTGATGATTCAAGACATCACCGAGGAACGCAAGGCGGAGCAAGAGCTACGCAAATATACGCGCGAACTGGCACAATCCAATAGCCAACTAGAAGAATTTGCCTATGTTGCCTCGCACGATTTACAAGAACCATTGCGCAAGATACAGGCATTCGGCGATCGCCTACGCCAAAATACACAGGGACAACTGGACGAAACCAGCCTTGATTATCTTGATCGCATGCAACGGGCATCCAACCGCATGCAACAACTGATTGAAGATTTGTTGGCGTTCTCGCGCATTACTACCAAAGGGCAACCGTTCACACTGGTTAACCTTGAGGACATTTTAAGCGGTGTGTTGAATGATCTGGAAATTCGCATTGAGCAAACCCACGCCACAGTTGAACATGACCCGTTGCCCAGTTTGCTGGCGGATGGATTACAGATGCGCCAGTTGCTTCAAAACTTAATCGGGAACGCGCTCAAATATCATCGTAAGGATGTGCCCCCTATGGTGAAGATCACCGTTGAAATGTTTGAAGAAGCGCATCAGACGTGGCTTCGCTTGAGTGTGAGCGACAACGGGATTGGCTTTGAGCAGAAATATGCCGAGCGCATCTTTGGCGTTTTTCAACGGTTGCACAATCGCAACGCTTATGAAGGAACGGGGATGGGCTTGGCGATTTGCCGTAAGATCATTGAACGCCACGAAGGGCGCATCATCGCTCTGGGTTATCCGAATGAGGGGGCAACCTTCACGGTTGAACTACCATTCTTACAGGTGAGTCAAGGAGCGATCCATGAGTTATGAGACAGGCTTGATAGGGATTGTCATGGCAGAAGACGATGAGGATGATCGTCTGTTGGTGCGTGCTGCCATTCAACAAAGCAACGTTCTCAACCCCATTGAATATGTAGAAGATGGGGAAGAATTGATGCAGTATCTGCGCCAAGAAGGCAAATATACCTATCTCAAGGGGCAACCTTTGCCAGGGTTAATCCTGTTGGATTTGAACATGCCTCGTAAAGATGGGCGCGAGGCATTGGTAGAAATCCGCCAAGACCCCTTCTTGCGTCATATCCCTGTAGTGATCTTGACCACCTCCCAACAAGAGGATGACATCATCCGCTGTTATCATCTGGGAGCAAACTCCTATATCACCAAGCCGGTCTCGTTTGAGGGGTTGGTGGAGGTCATGCGCATGCTAGAAATGTATTGGCTTCGCACGGTTAAATTGCCCAATCACGACATCAATTAAGTATCTTCTATTATTTGGTGGAGAATCTTCCATTTTGGCGGACATTTATTCAAGCAATGGCAAGCATTACTGCATTGCATTGTGTATAATGTGGCAGTGGATACCGTGTAAAAACTGAGAGATGACCGCCTATGTCCGACAACCCCAACCACAGCGCGGGTTGGCATCCTGCGGAAGACCCCAACGGATGGAGAAAACTCGCTGACACTACGCCTAAAAAGAAGGCTAATGAAGCCACCGAGCAAGCTACTCTACCAGAGAATGTGAAATTGCGCCCGTCGCAAGTGGGAGGGTGGCATCTACCAGCAATGAGCGATACCACAGCCCGCCCCGCGCCTAAAGCTCCGCGCCCGGAGGATGTTCAAGTTGAACAGCCGAAGGTTGGGTTAGAAGGGATGAATTTTGTCGGCACGTCATTAGCCCCTACGCCGATGCGCCCCGAAGACGAGCTATTCAGTACACTGGGTGTTGCTACGGTTGAACCCGTCGCGCTACGCCCGGAAGACCTTTTGCCAGAGCAACCCGCTACCCCACGCCCAGAGGATTTAATCCCCGATCAAGCTACTGAAAAGCAGGTAGCTCCCCCACGTCCAGAAGATTTAATCTTGGATATGGAATATCAACAGGCATTGGCGGAACTGGACGAAGAAGAAGATGAGGCATTGAGCGTTACCGAATTGGTGGCGTTACAAAGTCTCTCTGAAGGTGGATTGGGTGGGGCAACAGAGGGCAATACCAACATTGATCCCAGCACATTGACCGCTGCTGAACGCGCGGCATTGGGCATCAAACTGGAAGAAACCGCCGAATTTGATTACGCCAAGCAATTGGCAGAACTTGAAAGCAACACCGATCCAGCCGTGCCGGCGTTTGATTATGCGGCGCAACTGGCACAGTTGGGGGATGATACTGGATTCACCCCACTGGGCACAGATATGATGTCTGCCACACAAGCGGGCATGGCAACGCCTGTGATGCCTGCGATTGATCCTGAGCAGGAAGCACTAGCGCAGAAATTCATCCAAGCCGAACAAAACATCCGTCAACTCCGCAACCAATTTCAAGGTGGAGAGATCACGCGCGAGCAATTTGAGAACAACTTGCGTAGCCACATGGTGCTAGATAACCAACAAGTGTGGTGGATGATGGGCGCGGATACCGACATTTGGTATCGTTGGGACAATGGAACGCAACAATGGATTGTGGCACAACCTCCCAAGCCTGCCGCCTTAAGTGCGAATCAGTTCTCCGATGGATATACAGTGGGTGGAGGATTTAGCACGGGTGGATTTACCCCTGCCAACCAGTTCACTGGGGGGGCACAAGCTGTCCCCGTGAATGATCCCCAGCTGACCGTTGCTGGTAGCCCGGCGATTTATGGCTATGAAAGCCTACCCGGCAGCGAGGCGACGGTTGCCGCGGCAACCGT
>JBMOEO010000089.1:0-16393 GCA_049318945.1 Phototrophicaceae bacterium
CTGACGTTGCAAGATCAAGAAGATGCTCAACGGGGGAAGGCTGGTGAGGATCACCGCCATCATCATCGGACCAAAAGCGTCTCCAACTTCTGAACCTTGTGATAAGGATTCTACCCCCCACTGCACCACATATAGATTTTGGTCACGCAACAAGATGAGGGGCCACAAGTATTGATTCCAACCGTATAGAAACATAATCACCATCAACGCGCCAATCGTGTTCCAACTCAACGGGATCAAAACTTGGAATAAGAATTGAAGGGGTGTTGCCCCATCCAGTTGTGCCGCCTCGCTGAGGTCAGAGGGAATGGTCATGAAGTGCTGGCGGAAAACAAATACACCCGTCGCACTTGCCAACAGGGGCAAGATCAACGAGTAGTAAGGATGTGGCTCCCATCCGTTTTGTGCCAACGGGGCAACCACGCTATACAGAAAATCGACGATGCCATTCTCATACGCAATCACACGGCGATAGAGCGCGATCAGCAGAATGTCAGAGGGCATGATGAGCGTCACCAGAACGAAGCTGAAGATGAACCACTTGCCAGTATAGCGAAAGAACACCAAGCCTAAGCCCGCCAAGATGGACATTACGGTTTTGCCGAACGCAATCGAAAAAGCAATGATGAAGCTATTCAGCATGTAGCGTCCTAGATTGCGCGTCACCCATGCCATCTGGAAATTTTCCAAGAAGTAGGGACCTGGCATGAAGTTGCGACTATATACCATAGAATTGTTTTGTGTGGTGATGAGCAAGGCGTAAAACATTGGGAAGCCAATCACCACAACCGCAACAGTCAAGATGAGGTGGGCATACCAATGCTTAGGCAAAACCCTTTGAAACCAAGTGGAATTGGAAGGTGAGTAGGAAGTCATAGTTAGTAATTCCCATATTGTACAGTACGATTGCCGATGCGGAATTGCACAATGGTGATGATGACCACGATCAAAAACAGCACCAAAGATTGCGCGGTTGCCTTGCCAATGTCATTCCCTAAAATGCCGGTTACATACACGCGGAACATGGCGGTAAAGGTGGACTCAGTGGGACCGCCACGAGTGAGGACGAAGATCAAACCGAAGGTGTCGAAGAAGGCATAGACCGTGTTGGTCACAACCAAGAAGAAGGTGAACGGGGAGAGCAACGGGAAGGTGACGCGCCAGAAACGTTGAAACGCATTTGCGCCATCAATCGCCGCCGCTTCGATGACATCCTTAGGAATATTTTGTAGCCCGGCAATGTAGAATAAAATGTTGAACCCGATGATATTCCACACACTCGCCATGATAACGCTGAAGCGAGCGGGGTTAACAGTGGTCAGCCATGCCACTTTCATGCCAAATAGGCTATCAAGCCCATAGTTAATCAGCCCGCTTTCTTGCCCAAACAACAAACGGAAGATCGCGCCCGTCACCACTGGGGAAATCGCATAGGGCCAAATCAAGAGGGAGCGGTAGATGTTTGCCCCGCGAATGTTCTGGTTGAGCATGGTGGCAATGAGCAAGGCGGAACTCATTGCCAGCAGGATGATCCCACCTGAAAAGGCGAAACTCAGGATGAGGTTCATGTGATAACCACTATCGGTGAGCAACGTGGAAAAATTGGCTACACAAACAAAGCGCGTGCGTGGCGTTCCAAACTTGGCAAGCAAAGTGGAAAGGCGTAGGGTGTCAAACATGGGTATATACACAAAGAAGATCAGTACCAACAACGTAGGGGATAACACCAGCAACGCATTCAAGAACGCGAACCGCCCATGAAATGCCCCGGCGACATGCTCGGCACGTGGGAAGAGGGGCAACCGTTGAACCCAACGGCTCATCAATATCCAGCTAACCAGAATGAACAACCCCGCCCCAAGCCCCACCAGTATCCAACCCATGACCATATCAGCGGTCTTTTGTCCCTCTTGGAACATGCAATAGCCAAGTGGGGCGGTCAGCAAGGTAGACCCTAACCCAGCGGCGAACGCTCCCACCAACCCTATCACAAGCCAATTTCCTCTACCCAATTGCCAACGCAATCCAAGCAGTGTGATAGAACCCACCAGACTAGCAATTGCCACCGTCAGCCACGGGTTCACTAAGTAACCAATATTTTCCATAATAGGGGCAAGCCTCACATTGTGATTGTATTGAAAAGTTTGTATACCCTAGCAAGAAGGATTTTTGTAAGAAAAGGGGAATGGGTGGCAAGTTGCCACCCATTCGTAAAGCGATTGAAGGTGATGATTATTCTGCGTAGAGCAAGTTGTATTCTTCAAGTTGAGCGGTGATGGCATCTTGCGCTTCTTGCAAGATTACATCCAAGTCACCACCGTTGAGCATGTAGTTTTCAACTGCGCCAAGATAAATGGGGCGGGCTTGTTGGAACGTGCCATACTTGCCACCCAAGGTAGCGTTGGTAACGGGGGATTCAGAGAGTTGGGTGTAAGCGGTCAAGAAGTTGGGGTTCACTTCGTAGTAGTTACCAGCAGCGAGGTCTACACGGCTCTTGGAAGGAATGTCCCAGCCCAACAGGTTGCCCTCTTCCAAGTTGCTCAATAGGTCGATAGCGGAGTTACGAACGGGAACATAACCAGAAGCGGTGTGCCAAGATGCGGCGTTTTCGGTATTGGAGAAGAACAACAAGAATGCCATTGCGCCATCTTGAATTTCTGCTTCCAAGCCTTCAGAGATGTACATGGTTGCGCCACCGAGAATGTTACCGTTCCAGCCGAAGTCTTCGTTGTAGGGCATGGGAGCGGTTTGGAGGGTGAAGCCGGTGGTGTTTGCCAATTCTACAACATTGCGTGCATCAGCAGAGGAACTGATGTGGAGAGCAACCTTGCCGATACCGAAGTTTTGGGTGGTGGGACCCCATTGTTCCAAACCTTCGTAAATGAAGTAACCGTTGCTGTACATTTCGCGGTAGAATTCAGCGATTGCCTTAGAAGCGGGGTTGTTGAAGGTGGAAGCGGTAGCGCGTTCTGCACGACCGTTTTCGTTGTTAACCATGAATTCGCCGTGTTGAGCGTTCCATTGTTCGATGAACCAGCCGGTGAAGGGCCAAGAAGCACAAGCGGAAATGGTGCCAGCTTCAACGAGAGGTTGAAGAGCTTCACAAGCAGCGAGGATGTCGCCCCAAGTGCGAGGTGCTTCCATGATGCCTACTTCTGCCAACAAGTCCATGTTGTAGTAGCCAATGGGGGTGGAGGTGTTCCAAGCAACAGAAGCCCACTTTCCATCAACGGTGTAGTAGTTGGAGATAGCGGGGATGATGTCATCGAAGTTAACGGGTTGACCGAGAACATCTTCACGACCAGCAACTACATCTTCTGCAAACACGAACCAACCGCTGTCTACTGCGAATTGAAGAGCCGCATCAAACAATTGAACGATTTGGGGATAGTTGCCTTCTTCACGAGCGAGGGTGTAGTTGTTTACGATGGTGTCGTAGTTTGCAACAGAGGTGATGGTAACGTTGTATTGTGGGTACAAAGCGTTGAATTGATTAGCAGCATCAACAGCCCAATCCAAGCGGTGATCGCTGAAGGCAATCCATGCTTCCAATTGGCAGGGTGCTTCTGGAGTACAAGTGGTTTGTGCAGTTGCAGGAACAACTACAGCAAAGGCGAGAACAACAACGAAAACCAAAACGAGCATACGGTTGAACATTGAACCAACTCCTAGTATAATAATTGGTTAACCTTCTGGCACACATGTGAGAGTACAGTTCCCAGCAAGGTTGAGTTTGAAAGGGTGTTACACGTCATTTTGCCCAATGACTGGTAACGCCCCGAACTATAACCTACCGTTGGTTAAGCCACTGACGGGATTTGGTTAAGTTATCGTGATGTCTTTGAAATAGGTTTTAACCTAGAATTAACTTACCTCCCCTATAAAAAAAGAAACCCCATCACAGACGGGGTTTCAACAGCCACTACCAAAGCTAATTTTTAGCCGATGTTGACGATCACCTTCCCGTTGGCATGCCCTTGTTCAAGGTAGCGGATCGCTTCTGCCGTTTGGGCAAATGGATATTGTCGGTCAATCACAGGAGTGATCTTGCCCGTTTCTAGCAACTCTTTCAGCGTGGTCAAGTCTTTTTCGTTGGTTTGCGCCGTCCCTATCATGCCAATACGTTTATCGCTACGACGGCTAATCCATCCCCCTTGCACCACCAAGCGGAACATTGCCCCCAACGTGGTGAAGCCCACCACCGTAGCCACGCCCTTTGGTTTGAGGGCGCGGTTCATCGCGCTTGCCGTTAAATTACCAACTGCATCCAAGATGAGATCATACTGTTTACCGCTTTGGGTGAAGTCCTCTTGGGTGTAATCAAATACGTGTGTCGCTCCTAAAGAACGGACTAAGCCCACGTTGCGCGTCCCACATACCGCTGTCACCTCTGCGCCATACGCTTTAGCAATCTGCACAGCAAACGTGCCAATCCCTCCTGAAGCCCCATTGACCAAAACGTGCGCTCCGTTCAGCTCTTGGGGTTGGTGGAACAATCCCTGTAATGCGGTGATCGCGGCAACGGGAACAGCAGCAGCGGATTGAAAGGTAATGTTGTTAGGTTTATGCACCAATTTTCCTTCATGACTGACCACATATTCTGCAAGTGTCCCTAAAGCTGGGGCAACATCCCCAAAGACAAAATCGCCTATCTTAAAGCGTGTAACCGCTTCGCCAACTCCCACGACCTCCCCTGCCAAGTCTGCACCGAGTCGGGGATTTTTAGGCTTTTGTAAGCCGTTGCTCAAGCGGGCAATGAACGGTTCGGCACGCATGATGTGCCAATCCAGCGGATTGACTGAGGCACACATCACCTTGACCAACACTTGATCTGCTGTGGGGGTGGGGATGGCAACCTCCTCAATGCGGAGAACATCGGGAGAACCATATTGTGTATAGGCTATCGTTTTCATGGGTTGAACCTGCTTTCTTGTACAATGGGCGATGAAGGGTGAAAACAATAGCTTGTACGTTGAGGATGCTTAAAAGTTGCTATGCGTCGCAAACAACATAGGGGCGCAATGCGTCCGCCACTGCTTCCACCGTTAGCTCCCCTTGCGCCACGTGCAAGATGAACTGGTAGGCAGTGTCATCATCCCATGTGAGGTGACAGTGATTTTCTTCGATGAAGTAGATCAAGGCAATGTGTGCCGTGCGTTTATTCCCATCAGCAAATAGATGATGGTATGCCAACGAATGGAGGAGGGCGGCAGCTTTCTCAATGAGGGTAGGGAATTGTTCTTGCCCAAAGAGAATGGTCTTGGGGCGGTTGACCGCGCTTTCTAACAGGTGAATATCGCGCACGAAAGTATCCCCCCCTGTCACCGCATGGTTGATGTTATACAAATCAGAAATGCTGATGTAGTGAATGGGTTTAGCGGGATTCAAGGGCATCCAATAACCACTTCTGCTCAGTCATAATCTGTTGGATGGTATGGGCATCATGGGTCTCGTCGGGTTCTAATCGCAACGGACACGGTGCAAGGGGAAACCAACTCGCCAGTTGATACAGGTCGCAACGTCCCTCCGCCACATTCAAGATCATCTCCAGTGCTTGGGGTGGCTCCCATGTCACCGCTTGCCCATTGACACACAGCATGAAGACCGCGCCAACGGTGGCGGTGCGTTTGTTGCCATCGGCAAACGGATGATTGCGAGCAATGGCATGAAGCAGGGCGGCGGATTTTTCTGCTAGGGTGACAAACGCATCCGCGCCAAAAGCACTGGCAGACGGGCGTTGTAAGGCAGATTCCAACAAGCCCATATCACGGATGTCTTTATCCCCACGCAGTAATTTCTTATCGCGGGTGACAAGAGCGTTGATGTACAGTGCTTCTGAAAGGGTTAGATAACGGGTCATCGCTTGTGCTTTTATCCAGTCTGCCAATGTTTTACAAGGATGGCATCATGCGCGGTAGAGGTCAAGAGTTGGGTGTGTTGTGTAGGCAGAATAGAATTTACAAAGACTTTATGAATTAACGGCATCTAATTTATTATATACATCTATAATCCCCATAGCTTTTAATTCGATACATAGTGGGAAAACAACGTGGCAAAAGAATTTAACGGATACCTCATTCAAGACGACCAACAAGTTTTTGGGGCAACCATAGGTAGCTTGGTTGAAGGCGTGGGCAAGATGAATCCACGCTTTCAAGAAATCTACCAACACTACCATTTTGAGGACATTGACCCTACGAAGTGGTATCCCCTTATTCAATGGCTAGAGGCACTGCATGAGATTCATCAACAACGTGGCGGGAGTATCGCCATCTCGAAAGTTGCCAAGCTGATCCCGATGCACGCTCAATTTCCACCCGAAATTGTAGCAATGCCCATAGGAATTGAACCCCTTGAAGCAGTTGTGATGGCGTGGGATGTTACTTACAAGATGAATCAAACAGGGGAAGTAGGGGGGTACGTAGTACAACCTCTGCCCAGTACACCCGGCAAGCGTAGCTGGATCATCACGGAATCTGTTCCTTTTCCGCCGGAGATTGGGCTAGGGGTGGGATACGGTTTTTGTACACGCTTCTTAGACTTGCATAAGCACACCTTCAAAGTGTTCAACAATGTGGCACAAACAGGCATGCGAGGCAATCATTACGTCACGGAGATTTGGCTACAGGTAGCAGAAATTTAAGTGAGAGCAGGGAGTAGGTGGCGTATGATTATACGCCACCTAGCAGGATAAGATTACTCGGTGAAGTCCGCTACAAATTCGATGATGAGCGTGGCTTCTTCTTCAATGTTTGCTACGCCGGGCACTTCTGGGATATTGATGCCCCAGTCTGCCCAGTTGATGGTGGCGGTGGCAACACCTGTTAAGGTGGTATCGGAGGTGAGGGTTGCCTCAACCGAGAAGGTCGCTGGCAAAGTCGTGCCGATCAACGGTAGATCACCCACCACTTCAAACGTGTAGGTTTCGCCCACAACAATGGCTTCGGGCAAGCCCATCAATTCAGTGGGGGTGAAGTCAATGAACTCAAATTCGTCTTCAGCAGACATCAAAATACGAGAACGCAATGCACGGTTACGGTTAGGATTATCAGTTTCCAACGTGCGAGCGTTAATGCGAATGGTGCCCAATTGAGAAACTGCAGGATTATCGAAGTCTAGCACGATGTCGCCGGCAACTTCTTTAGTCGTGCCCACAACAGTGATACGATCCCCACGCAAGTCTTCATCCAACTCAAAGCGAACGCTAGATTCAGCCGCGTTAATGCGATACAAACGACGACCCGTTAGCCCTTCAACGGTAGGTTCAACCGTAGCAGTAGGCTCTTCGGTTGGGGTGGAAGTTGGTTCTTCAGTATTGGTTGCGGTTGGTTCTGCTGTGTTGGTGGGGGCGGGGGTTGCCGTCGATTGGAGGGCAACAAGGGTTTCTTCAAGTTTTGCTATTTGCGCGTCCGCTTCTTCTTCAAGGGTAGCTAGTTGAGCGTTGAGCGCGTCAGCCGTTGCAGCGGCATCTACCATGTGTGCATCAGCTGCTTCTTCAAGCGTGGTAACTTGTGCGTTAAGTTCCGCTACTTGGGTGAGAGCATCAAATGCTTCGGTAGGATTCAAGGTGGGGAGGGCGTTCACGTCTAAGGTGGGGGCAACGATGGTTGCGCTAGGTTCGCCCGCGCCACCAACGAACCAGTTAAAGGCGAAGATTCCCACCGCCGCGCCAACCACAAGGCTAACGATGATGGTGACAAAATTACGAGATGCGTTGTTCATGTGTTTCTCCTGTGTGTAAGAAATTACCCAAACAATATGATAGCAACAATTGTGAGGAAAGTCGCTTAAATTCCCTTAAACCTTTGCAATCTTTCTAACCCAAACGGTTGGTCAGTTTGATTTTCAAGGCGCGTAGCCCGTTCAATTCGGACTCTTTCAAACTGATGAGTTCATCCACCACCGCTAATAAATCCGCCTTGCTTGCCCAATCTCCCGTCTCCGTTGGAGGAGGCGTGGGGGTAGGTTCTGGAGTAGGTTGTGGTTCATCGTCCCCAAACAACTCATCCATCTCGTCCTCATCAAGAATAGGAACGTCCTGCTCATCTTCATCAGGAAGAGTAGGTTGGGCAGGGGGAGTCGGTTGTTCAATGACGATGCCACGCCCCCATAACTCAAACCAATCAAAGGTGCGGTTTTGTATATCGAGATGCTTCAGGATGATCTTCCCGTTGCTGGTGGCAAACTTACACCGATACCCAAACGTGAAGCGCACATTAGTGAGGGGTTGATTGGTATAGATGGGAACTGCCAAGTGATATAAGCCCTTTTCGCCATGAATCCAGACTTCATCCACCTTGTAGGTTTGTTGCCCTGTTTCTAGCTCAAAGACAAATTCGGTATTGTACATGCCGGCATTCACAACATGGTTCTCATAAATCAAGAGTGCGTAATGTTGCCCAGCAGGGAGATTGACCCGTTGGCTGAAGCGCACATTGAACACCACGAAGCTACCGTTGATCTCTATCCCATCATTGCGATGGTAGATATACGGGACGGGGTTCGCACGGTAGGGAAGGGTGATTTGTTCAACATACATCTCCCATTCGGTGGGGTCTTCTACGGTGCGCGTTTGTTCACCGAAAGTAATAAACTGACTGTTGCCTGACCAGACCAGCGTTGGATTCTTCACAAAAGACATGGGTGCTTATCACCTGTTCATCGCTTTTTGTTGTATTGTGCATGAAGGGGATTGAGAACGCAAACAGCATTTCTTTTATTGATTATAATGCAGGGGTTATTATGCAGAAGGATTGAGTAGATGGTGTGGTGGAAGTTTTGGCAACGCATTGGGCAATATCGTGGGCAATTCATCCTACTGGTCGCCTTGCACAGTTTATGGGTGGGTTATGTGGCGTGGTTGCCTTTGTTCTATCGTGCAACAGAACAGGCATTGCTACAGCATCAGCTCACTCAACTTGACCCACTCGCCTATTATACCCTCACCCTGACACATGCCAACCCGTTGGGCAACAACGCACAAACCGCGATTGACACGCATTTAAGTGATGCCCTTGCCCAATCTTATCAAACTGTCTCCACTGCTACCGTAATGTGTGGCGAAGAGGGGGCTTGCTTTCGCCTTGCTGGTTACGATGCGTTTAACCAATATCTAACGGTTGTGGCGGGACGTTATCCACAAAGCCAACAGCTTTCTGTTGTCTTAGAGGGCATGGTCTCCAAGACCAACGCCGTGATACAAGGCTATCAAGTGGGGGAGGTGATTCAGGTGGGGGCAGGTGAATCGCTCATCTTGATTGAAATTGTGGGCATCGTTGAACCGCTTGACCCTGCTGATCCGTTTTGGCAACAAGAAGCGGGCATCGTTGCCCCGATTGAAACCCAGCTTGTGGAGGGTATCCGCCCGGATCTAACTGTCTTATTAGACTGGGCGGACTTTCAAGAACGGTTGATCCCAAGTCTCGCAACATGGGGGGATGCACCCTCTTTCATGTGGCAATCTTACCTAGAACTTGCGCCACAAGTGATCCTGCGTGATGGGTTCAACGCGCTATATGAGCGCATCGGGAAGCTAGAGGCAACCTTACTAACCGAGAATCTCACCCTCACCAATCCGCTCCCACAAGTGGAAGCATTGCATCAACAACGACAAATCCACTTGTTGTTACAAGTGAGCATCTTCAGTGCGATAGGGGGGATGCTATTACTATTGGGACTAGACTTGAGTCTCCATGCGTTGCTGTATTATGAGAATATTGATTGGCAAGTGCTACATCAATCGGAGATGGCATCCATCCGCCAGAAGTTGCATCAACGCTTCCGACAAGTCCTATTCGCTCTGGCATGGGTTGGGGTGGTGGTGGGGTGCGCTATAGGGGCAGGGCTTGCGCTACCATGGGGGGGATACCGCGACGCTGGCATCAGTTTACTAGGGGCAATCCTTGCTAGTGGTATTGGGGTGGGCGTGGTGGCAAATGGAGGGTATGGCAAAGTTAGCCAACATGACCGCTCAGAATGGGTGGGTAATGGTCTTTTAGTGGTAAGCCTCGTGTTATTGCTCACCCTATTGTTCAACATTGGGCAAGTGTGGTGGCTAGGACGTACCTTAGATAATGGCATCTTGCCCCCATTTCGCGCTGGATTCTTGGCACTGCAAACACAACCGTTCGGGGTGGCACAAGGCTTAGGCATCACGCTCCATGCCACCCTCACGGTGGTGATGTGCCTAACGTATGCGGTTGGCTCGCGTGGGCTACAACGCAACCCACGTGAGTATAATCAGTTAGTGGTTCGGCAAACCCTTTCCGACTGGCAAAGCTATTGGAAGAACCGTCTATACACCTTGATGATGGGGCTAACCTTGACGGCGGTGCTAGGGGTGGGGGCAGTAGTCTTATGGAATCAAATCCATGCGCAATTATGGCGATTGGCTTATCAAGTCACTGGGGCAGATTTGCGCGTTTCATTGGTGAGTGATGTCAACACAGATTTAGTCTTGAACGCCTTGCCCAACGTCACCCATCACAGCACCCTACTGGACATCACCGAACAAGAACGCAACACCCAACCTTTGCGCGTGTTGGGCATTGATACCGATACCATTCAATCCTTCTTGCCTAAGATCGCCCTTCCCCAACAAGATACCTATACCCTAAGCGGTGGCATCCGATTAGAACGCGGGGTGAAAACGTTAACGGTTGATCTATATCACGCCTCCTTCAACAATCCACCGCCTGCCTTCACGCTGACGGGTGAACTTAGCGATTGGCGAGGCATCCCGCTATCCGCTACCTTCACTCCCTCTATTCCGCCTGTGCCACGTCAATTCATCCCATACGAGGCAACCCTCCCGTTAGGGGTGGGTGAACCGCTGATGTGGCATAACCTAACGCTCACCCCAATCACCGATGGGCTTGAGCATCGGGTGTTGTTGGACGCGCTGGGCTACTCCACCCAAACATCCCCTACAATCATGCTTCAAGGGTTTGAGGGGGAGATGCCCTTTGTTGCGCCATTTTCTACTCAAAGGCATCGGGTTCAAGCAAACAGTCTCGCCACCACAGAGGGGATAGACAGCCTACAAGTAGACTTTATCGCCCCAATCAGCTTAGCAATCGCCCCCTCACGTTGGGAAAGTATACCGCTTTTGATGTCGGAGTGGCTTGCCTTTCAACAACCCCCTAACGGCATCTTATCGTTGCGCATGAATGGCAACACCTTTGAGATACCTTATCAACGGGTAGGGGTGGTCAGTGGAGTCTTTGCCGAACAAGAACGGGGCATCATCGCCACGTTGGATGATCTCTTGCCCATCCTCAATCGCCAGACCCAAGAGGGAGCATACTTTGTTCCCAACGTTGCCCTATTGAGTTTGACCAATGGACAAGCAAGTCCCTCCTTACGGGATGTCTTGCAAAATCATGCGACGCTCAATCAACCACGTTATGCGATTGACGCGCGTCAAACCCTTAGCGAAGACCCGTTCATTTGGGTAGGATCAACCATCACCAGCATGGGGGCGTTGCTAACGTGGTGTAGCTGGATCATCACCATCGGGGTGAACATCCGCGCTATGCGACAGGTGGGGCGAGTGGCACGCTTTGGGCTAGTTGTCTTGGGGTGCCTCTTGATTGGCGGGGGAATCGCTTGGTTTTATGGGGGATGGATGGGATGGTTTGGCATCCTAAACAGCATGTAAAACGTATGGGACAACGCCCCATCCCCATCCTCACACGCCTGATTGTGCCGTATCCCCGTGCAACGCTCCCCAAAGATGCGTAGCGGGATGGGTGGGGTCATCCCCATAGAAAAATTCTAAAGCCAGTTTGACTAATTTCTGTTCGGTTAAATACCCAACCCCCTCGCTATCGAGCTGGCTAAAGACGCTCATCCCTTGTTCGATATTGTCCGCATAGGCAAAGCGCACATATTCATCACAAGTGAGTTGTCGGTCTTTGTCACCATCCAAGACCACAAACAAGTAGTTCACATATTCACGAACATATTGTTCAAAGGAAGGGCGGTCTTGCATCCACTTGGTAAAGCCCTTCAGCCATTCCTCTAGGGTGATCTTGCCATCACGGTTGTGGTCATTGTGGCGGATCATGCGTTGCCAAATGACCATCTCTCGATGTACCAACAAGTTGAACTCTTGCGTGCCTCGCTTTGCCCCACTCAACTTGGCAAAACGGTGCCCGCGCTTTTCAACATCGCCATACTCTAAAACGTCATTTTCGTTGACATCATAAAACTTAAAGAAGCGTTTAATCTTTTGTATCTGGAAATCGCTCAACATCATGTACATCCCCTTATATCATCTCAATGATTATATAAGCAGATCACTCACTATCCATATCCAACTGTATCTTTCCTTTACGCGCCTGTGACAAACGATGATGACGCTTTTGATATTGAGAGAGCGCGTACATCAAAAAAGTGGTGACGTTCAAATTGAAGGGCATCGGTTTGTATTGGCTGAAAATATCGTTGATGATGCCGTTGACGTGAAGCAATCCTTGCACCATCGTTGTTTCCAGCGTGCGCCATTCTTTGGGATTTTCAGCAAGTAAGCGAGAGAGCAAATATAACCCATAAGCAATATGGCGCGATTCATCCTGTTGTAGCTTTTGGATTGCCTGCACCGTAGCAGGGAGAATCTTGCGTCCGTTCAATATGGTATAAAAAGCGTGGTAGCCTGTCTCTGCCAGCGTTCCCTCAACAATCATGTTGTACGTAACCGAAGCGCGAATCTGTGCGGTGGGGGAGGTATCCGTTTTCAAAGCACCGAGCGCGTTCGGTAGCATTTCATGGATCAACTTACGATACCCCGCCCCATGAAACGCCGCGCGGTCGCCGTCAAACTGGGCAACTTCGCGTAAGAAGCGGTCAAAGAAATCGGTGTGTTTTGCCTCTTCCCATAAGAAAGTGGTCAAGAACATTTCTTCTTCGATGCGCCCCTCAGTGGCGATCACGTGGATGAGGGGCAATAAATCCAACGTTACGGCTTCTTCCCCCGCGCCGAACAATGCGGTTAGGTGGATGATTAAGCGTTGTTCATCGGGCGTGAGTGTGCGCCAATCTTGAATATCTTGCGAAAGATCAAACTCGGAGGGATTCCAAACTCCGAAGACTTTCGCCTTTTCAAACAGTTTCATTGGGAAGGAATCACGATCTAACCCACGTTGTGCCATAGCAAAAGAGCGCATGATGTAGCGTATCCTATATTAACTTACGGGAGAAGTGGTGTCCAGCAATATCAAAGCCATGATTGAGGTAAACCCGATGGGCGGTGTTGCGCGTGTAGCCACTGTCGAGATGAACTTGGGCGCACCCATGTTCGTGCGCATACTTGATGGCGTAATCCAGTAAAGCATGTCCATAGCCTTTTCCACGATGGGAGGATTTGGTGATGAGATCATCAATGTAGACGATCTTCCCCCATGCCAAAGTGGTCAAGATTCTTAAACCCACACACGATACGACTTCTTCGCCTTCTAAGATGGCAAATAGACGGTAGCCTTCTTGTTGTTGGTGTAGCACTTGCTGGGTGAAGCGGTCGGCATCGGTCAAGTATGGGCGTAGCTCTACGAAGGCATCAAATGCCATCACTATCATTTCAGCCGTTTGGAGTGCTTGAATGTCCATGAAAGGATTTCCTATTGGATGAGATCACGATAGCATGATTAACCAACAACAACAACCCTCTCATGTCAAGCGAGGAATGCCCAGCAAATGGGCGAAGCATTTTCAAGGTGAAGTCACCTTTCCAAAATGACAAATCATTTTTAGTATCAATACGCCTAAAACTTATGCCCAAACTGGCGTTATAATGTAACGGGATTCTGCACACGAATCTTGAAGGCTTATCGTTATAAAAATTCTTTTGGAGTCAATATTTTACTATGGACACGGGTTCATTAATTACAGGAAAGCACCGCTCAAAAATCGGTGCATTGCAAAACCCCTCAGCAGAAACGATTGAATATGCCAAGAGCCTTAACCTCCACAATCTGGGACCAGGTGAATTGGCAGTGGGGGAGTGGGAAGCGGCTGGCTTATCTTTGCCTGATATGCCCTATGTGCGTCGCTATCGCTTAGAGCGCGTTCGGGAACAATTGCGCAAACATGATTATGCGGGCATCCTTCTGTATGATCCCCTCAATACACGCTATGCAACCGACAGCACCAACATGCAACTATGGGTGACACACAACGCCGCTCGTTATGTCTTCGTTGCCACTGAAGGACCGGTGGTCGTTTTTGAGTTTGCCCACTGTGAACATGTCAACGCCCACAATCCACTCATCACCGAGATACGCCCAGCCATCTCATGGTTCTACTTCATCAGTGGCGACCGCACCCCAGAAATGGTGGAGCGTTGGGCAGACGAAATCACGGATCTAGTGATGCAACATGGTGGCGGAAACCGTCGCCTCGCCATTGACCGTTGCAACTTTGAGGGCATCCGCGCTTTAGAGAAGCGTGGGGTCGAAATCTTCAACGGGGAAGAGGTGATGGAGATCGCGCGGAGCATCAAGTGCGAAGAGGAGATCAAGGCAATGCGTTGTGCCATCGTTGCTTGTGATCGCTCAATTGACATCATGAAGGCGCACATGGTGCCGGGTGTCAGTGAACAACGCCTATGGAGTTATCTCCATGCTGAAAATATTTCACGTGGTGGGGAGTGGATCGAAACGCGCATTATGGCATCGGGTCCGCGCACTAATCCATGGTTCCAAGAGTGTAGCAGTCGCAAGATTGAGGCAGGGGATATTGTCGCCTTTGACACGGATTTGATCGGACCTTATGGAATGTGCGTGGATATTTCGCGCACGTGGGTTTGTGGGGATGTTACGCCCACGCCTGAACAGCGCGAGCTTTACACAATGGGGTATGAGCAGATTCAAAAGAACCGCGAGCTACTCACGCCCGGACGCACCTTCAAAGAACTGACGCTAGACTCCCTCCAGTACGATGCCAACGAATTCCGCCGTTACTCCGTCACCTATCACGGGGTAGGGTTGTGTGATGAATACCCCGGCATTTACTTCGCCGATCAATGGGAATCGTTTGGATATGATGGGGTGCTACAACCCGGCATGGTGATGTGTGTTGAAACGTATGTCAGCCGTCCAACGGGCGGGGAAGGCATCAAGCTAGAAGACCAAGTGTTAATCACTGAAACGGGTCATGAGCTACTTTCGCACTATCCCTTTGAACAAGCCTTGCTGTTATAGTGGGCTAGATTTCCTGACACAATATGCCTATTGTAACAAGCCATCATGCTTACAAATCTAGTTCAGTTGTGTAAGCACGGGGTATAGAGAGGCAGGAATATTGCCTCTCTATATAGCAAGCATGCGGTCTTAGAGTTGAATCCAAGTTGTCTTGAGTTGCGTGTATTGATCGAAGGCATGGAGCGACTTGTCACGGCTACCATTGCCAGACTGCTTGAACCCACCAAACGGCGCGGTAGGATCGCTCACATCGAAACAATTCACCCACACGAAACCAGCTTGCAACGCGCGAGCAGTGCGATGGGCGCGTGAAAGATCGCTCGTCCAAACAGCAGCTGCCAAGCCGTAGCTGGTGTCATTGGCAATACGGATTGCTTCTTCTGGGGTATCAAATTCAGTAACCACCAACACGGGACCAAAGATTTCTTCTTGTGCCACGCGCATATTGTTCTGAACGTTTTCTAGGATGGTGGATTCAATATAGTAGCCACCGCTTTCAGGCATTGCCTGCTTTCCGCCTAGACATACGTTTGCACCTTCTGCCTGCCCCACCTCAATATAATTGAGGACGCGCTTCATTTGTTCTTCGGTGACAATCGCGCCGATTTGTGAGGTTGGGTCAAATGGATCACCTAGCTTGATGGTTTCCGTGACTTGCTTGATGCGTTCCATTAGCTCATCTTTGATGCTCCGTTCAACCAACAAGCGTGACCCAGCGTTACAGGTTTCCCCTTGGTTGTAGAAAATCCCCCATGCCACGCCAGAAGCAACAGCATCTAAATCGGGCGCATCAGCAAAGACAATCTGTGGGCTTTTGCCACCACATTCTAAGCCGACAGATTTCAAGTTACTTTCGCCAGCATAGCGCAAGAAGTATTTGCCCACTTCAGTAGAACCCGTGAAGCTGATCTTGTTTACGTCCATGTGACGACCCAAAGCTGCCCCAGCTGTGGGACCAAAGCCGGTGACAACGTTCAACACACCATCAGGGATGCCCGCTTCAATTGCCAATTCTGCTAGACGAATTGCCCCCAAAGAGGATTGTTCAGCAGGTTTGAGAATGACCGAATTACCAGAGGCAAGTGCGGGACCGATCTTCCACGCGCTGATAATCATCGGGTAATTCCAAGGTACAACCGCGCCAACCACACCGAGCGGTTCACGGGTGATAAGCGTCAAGTGTTGGTTTGAGGTGG
>JBMOEO010000090.1:0-16277 GCA_049318945.1 Phototrophicaceae bacterium
GCCCGCCCAGTAATCAATGAGCGATACCCCGATTGAATAAATCATGATGAGGATTGCCACCAAGTGAACCATAGAATGAGGTTGATAGTGTTGATTGAACAAGGAGGTAAGTTTCATCCGCGCGGAAGGCATGAACAGCAACATCCATACCCCTACGCCCCCCACCAAACCGACCAACAAAACCACCCAATCAGAGGGAATGAAAGCCTGCTTTTGAAAACTCCCCACCAAATAGCTCAAGCCGTAGGTGGGCAAAAAGAATGAGCTAACCAACATGACACCACGCAAGAAACGTTCCATAGAAGAAACACGAGTATCCATTGAGAGCGATGGGGTTTGCGAGCGTACTTTCAAAATCTCGGTACGGTTTGCCATCCAAATGAGCAACACCACTAGACCATAAGAAGCGAGTAACTGCATCGACACTTTCTTTATCATCTGCTATTCGTATCAGAATCAATTTAACCTAAATTGTGACAAATACCAACAATAGGATTGACCAACTCTTTTCGACATGCTATATTTTGCGGACGTTCATTCTGGAGAGATGGCTGAGCGGCTTAAAGCGGTGGTCTTGAAAACCATTGTAGAGTTCTCTCTACCGGGGGTTCGAATCCCTCTCTCTCCGTTGCGATCCTCGCAAGCGGTTTTTCTTTGTTAGGGGAGGTGCCAGAGTGGACGAATGGGGCCGCCTGCTAAGCGGTTGTACGGTTGAAAAGCCGTACCGCAGGTTCGAATCCTGTCCTCTCCGTAAACAGAAACGCCACCTAACTGGGTGGCGTTTTTTGTTCAGATTACTGGGTTGCTTCTTTTAGGGTATCACGCTTTGGGAGGAAGCTCATTGTTGACGGACAGATATTCCAGCCCATCGCGGTCTTGAATGTAGAGTTCACGCCCACGCTTCTTCAATAAGCCGGCTACCAATAAGCCACGCACCGCACGCCCCACCACTTCACGAGTTGTCCCCAAGATAGCGGCGATCTCCTCTTGGGTGAGCTTGGTGGGGGTTTCAGCGATCTGATCGGCATAGGTGGTTTCATGGAGCAATAGTTTTGCCAAGCGCGATGGAATCGAGCGGAAGGTCATATCCTCCAAGCGTTCCAGATAATCACGGTTCATGTGTGCCAGTTGCTGAACATAGTTGCTCAGGAGAGTTGGCTCGTCGCTCATCAACCGTAAGAGATGGGTACGACTGATAATCAATACGCGCGAGTCTGTGAGGGCGGTTGCGTTGAACGGATTGACGCGCCCATCCACCGCGCTCACCTCGTTGAAGGTACTAATCGGGCGCAACAAACTGAGCGTGTGCAGGCGACCCTCATGCCCCACGCGATAGATGCGCACTGATCCTTCTAACAAAACAAAAAAGCCAGAACAACGCATGCCTTCAGCAAAGATCAACGCCCCCGCCTGATACACATGCACATGCGCAACCGACCAAACTCGGCGCAAGCTGTCTTCGTTCAAGCCTTTGAAATATGCCGTTTGTGAGAGGTTATCCTGCATGACCGCTCTTTCATGATTGGTGCATTGTCTTATCAACATGCCCCAACCATGAAAGGTTTGTCAATGGGTAAGATCATTTATTCCATCAGTCGGCGTAACCTGATAATGTTCGATGGCAAGTTTCACCTCATCAAGAACATCGCTAGGTGGGTTTCCAAAGCGTTCATGACCATTTTGTAGAAAGTCTGATACAGATTGAACACGAGGCGCATAAGCGCATCCAAAACCCACTTGATCTTCTAGCCACAATAAACGCTCACGGTCAGGCTCATAGTCTAACCCGCGCGTATGATTTCCGTCCGCCCACATCCAACTGGTTGAAATATTTTTCATGTGCTTCTCCTATCGGTTTTATAAATAGTAGATGGGATATGCTATCGCCCACCTTACCTTAAATAACCTTAAAGCCAAGTTAAACAATAATTAAATCCGTTATTATAACAACATTTTCGATTATCATAAAATAATAGGTATCTATTTGTTGAGGATTTGAAATGCGCCTAAACCGTGTTAGGCATTACGAATGGTTGATGTTATTGCTCTTAGCTTTTGCGGCTAGGGCACTCACCTTACTGTGGGGATATAGCCAAGGGATCAATCCCTTACACTGGGATTCCGATAGTTGGGAATATACGGCAATGGTAATCGCCATACAACAGGGAGACTGGGCATTCAATATGTTTACCCTGCGTGCCCCCTTTTACTCGATTATCTTAAGTGGTTTCATCAGCCTATTCAGTTTAAGCGTTCCACAGTTGTTGGTATGGTTTCACTTTCAAAATGCCCTCACCGCGTTAGGGGTTGTCTTGGGGGCAAAATCTATTTATCTGTTAACGGGTCGCAGAAGTGTCAGCTTGATTGGTGGATTGATTTTATGTCTACATCCTATCATGCTTAGTGCAGAAGTTCCCCTCCTTTCAGAATCCCTCTTCAATGTGTTCTGCAGTGCTGGGTTATATCTTCTGTTGAATTGGATCAAACAACCTAAACTGGGATTTATCATCGGCTCTGCTACATGTTTTGCTATGGCGGTCTTCACTCGTGCAACAGGACAGTATTTGTTGCTTATTTTGGTAGTGGTAATGTTGCTTTATGATGCACGTCGCTGGAAAAGTATTATGCTATTTGTGGCGATTTACAGCCTGCCTATCATCGGATGGACAGCACATCAACAACATTACTATGGCATCAACACCTATTCCACAGCAGGGGTTTTTAACCTCGCCTTTTACAAATCCATTTCTACAGAACGTTTATTCACGGACGAATCTGCCGTAGAGATTGCCTATCGGTATGCAGAACGCATTGAGCGTGCCATCGGTGATGATGCCAAACTATCAGAGGTACAAGCACGAACGCTCCCGCCCAATGCTGACCATGACTATCTCTACGTCACCAATGCCAACCGTTATCAAGAGATGGCAAAAATCGCTCAAGAGAAGTTGTTTCAATATCATGCGTGGCATTTGGTCAAGATGCCCTATCACATCTTACAGATGTTCCATCGTAATGGCATGCTTGAGGCATATCGAAATACACCCCTCTACATGCTTGGCACGGCTACAACCGTTACGGTTATGCTGGTGGGAGCAATCACTTGGCTTTCATTGCGCCCCCCTCTATGGAAAGTGGCATTGGTTTTAGGGAGTTGCGCATACTTCATAGGTGGAAGTGCATTTTATCTAGGGCTACCTGCACAACGCTTTCTTTCCCCCATCATGCCATACGGAAGTTTCTTGATGGCATACGGAGGGATATGGATGCTACAACAGTTTAGTCGTATCCATCATGGCATACTTAGAAATAACCTCAAGCGTTTTAGCTAATCCGATAGCGCGTGAGGGTAAGGTGGTGGTATGATTACAGGTGAAATGGCAAAGTGAATAGGTAGTAGGATCATCGGCGATGTCATCAGCAAATATCATCGGGCTAATTGAACAAGGTAAACGATCTATCCGCGAAGGCAAAAAGGAAGAGGCTCAAACCTTTTTGCTGAAGGCGATAGAATTTGACGAATACAACGAGGACGCATGGCTATGGTTGGCTTCTGCAGTGGGGACTGAAGAAGAAATGCGAACCTGCCTAGACAACGTACTCATCATTAACCCCGCCAATGTTCAAGCGCGTAAGATGCAGGATGAGCTAAACCGTAGTCGCAATCTTCCCAGTGGATCCCCCACCAACCCTTTCACTTTAGATGGAAGCGCGTTGGATGCCAAACGGTTAGACTTCATGGACTCATCATCAGGGGCGAAAGAAGACACCGATGCCTTTGAGAGCTTCATCGAAAAGGCAACCAGTGTTCCCGCCACAGCTGACCGCAATCGTGGACAAGCCTTTGACCCCTTGGCGGATGATCCTTTTGCGGCTTTTGATACGGCGGGCAATTGGACTAGCCCAGAAGACACCTTCGGCACAAACCCGTTTCAAAGCGAGCCGGCTCCTAGCCGCCCCAAGCCCCTCACATCACGTAACCCCACATCAAAGCCAGATGCCACCCCACCCAAGCGGGGAGGGAGTTTACTAGAGAAACCCAAACCATCTGCTCCCCCTCCCCCACCTTCCATACCAGACAGCAAAGAGCGGGGCAAGGCGAAGGAATCATTACCCCCTGAGTTGAGTCTGTTGAGTCCCACACAACCACAAGGGAAAGCGAAGGATTCTGGAGTCTTTGCCCAAGAAACGGGTGCACAGGAAGCATACGAGGTGGATGAGGAAGTGGACTACCTCACCTACTTACCAGCCCACATCAAAGCTACACGCATTCCGGGCACACGGGAGCGTTCACCAATTGGGATGTTATTGGGAGTAGGCTTGATGGTGATGCTCAACTTGGTGGCAATAACTGCCTTAGTTTGGCAGGTTGTTCAAGCGTTTAGTAGCTAGACAAAACCAAATTGGGGGGTTATAATAATGAACCGCCCCGACTGTGGGCTTTCGATGTTTAATCAGTTTTCATGACCTAACAGATAAAGAGGAGTAAACGGCATTGAATTGTTGACAATGCCGCGCAAAGAAAGTTTATGGCTAATCACAAATCAGCATTAAAGCGCATTCGTCAAAACGAAAAACGTCGCATTCATAACCGTATCTTCCGTAACCGTGCCCGTACTGTGGTCAAGCAAGCCCGCGCCAAGATTGAAACGGGCAAGCCAGAAAACTTGGTGGATGCACGCCAAGCAACACTCATGGCAATCCGCGAGTTAGATAGAGTCGCCAGCAAGGGTGTCATTCACAAGCGTAATGCTGCTCGTCGCAAAAGTCGCTTGATGAAATATCTAGCAACCCTAGAAGCAAAAGCTACTGCATAATCATCCATCAAGTAGTTTTCCACTTGAACCACCCATAAAAAAACCGATCAGTTGATCGGTTTTTTTGTCACCTGTTCCACACTCACCAACAGCCTTTTCAATTGGTAGAATGCTTTATATTGATTTGATGAAAAGTATTTAACCAATGAAAACGCTTATTCACGATTTAATGCAACGCTATCCTCTTGACAACCTAGCCACTCGTTCCCACGTCCTCAACCTTGCGCTTCAAATACAACAGATACCCGCCCCCACTTGGGCAGAAGAAGCACGCGCCCATGATGTGGCGCAACGTCTTAGGGAGTTGGGTGCTGAACATGTTCAGATTGACCCGCTCTATAACGTCATCGCTAAAATCAGTGGCAAGCGCAACGATATAGCTGGGGTGTTGTTAAGTGCCCATACGGATACAGTCTTCCCTATGGACACTGATTTAACCCTTCGGCATGAGGGCAACCGCATTTATGGCGCGGGATTGGGGGACAACAGTTTGGGCGTGGCTGGGATGTTGGGGGTGGTTGAGCTAATGAAGGCGCACGGGATTACCCCTGAATGCCCTGTTTGGATCACTGCCAATAGCCGTGAGGAGGGCTTAGGGGATTTGGAAGGCATTCGTGCGGTGATTGAACAACTTGGCGAACAGATTCAATGTGTGATTAACATTGAGGGCATGGCATATGGAACGATCTTCACGGGGGGGATTGCCAGCAAACGCCTGAGAATTGAGGTGTTTGCGGAGGGGGGACATAGTTGGCATCAATATGGGCAACCCAGCGCGGTTCATCAGTTGGTACAATTGGCTTCACAAATCACCCAACTACACCCCCCTAGCCACCCTAAAACCACGTTCAACATTGGCATCATCGAGGGTGGGCATAGCATCAACTCGATAGCCACCCACGCCAGTTTATGGCTAGATATGCGCTCGGCTAGTTCATCCGCTTTGCGTTCCTTAGAAGCGCAGGTCATCCAACTGATTGAAGCACGCCAACTGAAGGGAGAGCAAATTGAAAGCCATGTTGTTGGCAATCGCCCTGCTGGCTCCATCCGCGAAGATCATCCGCTAGTGGTTGGTGCAATGGAAACCCTGTCGCGTTACCACATCAAAGGGGTTTATCAAGTGGGTAGCACCGACGGCAATATCCCCCTCTCGAAAGGCATCCCAACCGTCACCATCGGGATTGGCAATGGTGCCAATTCTCATCGCACGGATGAGTATATCGAAATAGATTCAATCGGTCAGGGCACCCATCAGGTTTTCATTTTGTTGCTGGCAACCTGTCAATATGCTGTACAAAATGGTTGGCAACGGATGGCAACCTAAGTTACAGTAGTAGCAAGTGTTATTGGTTCATGGAGAAGATAATGACTTTATTGGCAACCATCCGCAATGCGCCGGACTATCCTGCTATCGGTGAAATTGACGTTTATGATGCGCCTGCTAGTGGCAAGATGCTCTTTAAGATCGCCAATGGTAGCAGCAACCGTGAAGTCGTTGGTGTGGCAGAAGACCCCAACGGCGCAATCTTCAATGGGCAACCCTATTTGTGGTTTCAAATGAAGTTTCCGGGCAACATGCTAGGATGGGTACGGGATGAATACATTGACCTAGAAGGGGATGCAACGGCTTATGGCGTGGGGATGTTGACCAAACGTACCAGCGCGTTTGAACTCATACACGGGGCGGCATCCCAACCAACCGAAAGCAGCCCTTCCGCGCCGGAATCCAACCAAGCGGAAGCACCTGCCCCAACCAGCGTTGCCGTGCCGTTAGGCGGCTTTGAGCCGTTGATCCGCGCCGCCCTAGACATCACCGCCACCTTTGAGGGGGGCTATGCCAGTTACCAAAATCATGATTCGGGCATTGTCAGTTATGGGCGTTTTCAATTCACCTTGGCGGGGGGTGCCTTGTATAAGGTGGTATCGCTGTATATCAAAACCTCTACCACCGACTTGGCAAAACAACTCAATGATCTCTATTTGACGCGCATTCGTGATAAGGATGCCGCCCTACGCACCGATAACGGGCTTAAGGATTTGTTGCGTAAAGCCGCCCAAGATGAGGCAATGCGCTATGCTCAGGATGAGATCGCCAAACAGAAGTATTGGAATCTTGTCCAAGATTTGAGCATCCAACCACGCGGGCTAGTCACGCCACTTTCACAGGCGTTGATCTTTGATATGGCGATCAATCATGGTTCACAACATGATATGCTCACCTTAGCAGAGGAAACACTGGGGTTACAACCACGTGGCAAGAAGACACTGGATACCGAAAGACCCTTCACCACCACGCTGGCAAACATCCGCAAAGACCGCCTTTATAAACTGGCAGACAAGCATAACTACGGCGGGTTAAAGGTACGTGCAGACTTTTGGGTGAACATGATTGCCCAAGCAGATTGGGACTTACAAGGGGATGCCAAGGGCTTGGTTTATCCCAAACCCGGCAGAGAAGTTAAAGTGCGTTAATCCCACCACAATGAGGGGAAGGTTTCCCCTCATTCGGTTTGCTTGCCTTACAATGCACGTAGGGCTTCAATCAGGCGATCAACTTCTTGATGGGTGTTGTAATGCACCAAGCCCACGCGAACCAATCCATGTTCAGCATAGCCCAATCGCTCCATCACCTCTAGCGCGTAGTAGTTCCCACTCCAAACGTAAATCTCTGACTTGGCAAGGTGTTCAGCCACTTGATGAGAGGTGTAATCATCATGGGCAAAAATCACGGTTGGCACACGATCAGCAAACTCGGCGGGATCGGTAATGCCAAAGACACGAATGGCAGGCAAGGTTGCCAATTGTTCCAGCAAGTATGTCACCAGTTGTTGTTCATACTCACTGGAAACCGCCACCCCTGCGTGGATGCTTTGGGCGCGTTCGCTCATGTGGGCGAAGGGCGCAAGGTGTGCCTGCCCATAATGTTCCCCTAGCCATTGGAAGTAATCAATTGCTTTAGCTGTGCCATAAATGGTTTCAAAACTGGGTGTGCCTGTTTCCCAGCGATGTGGAGATTTGTCTTTGGCGGGGCGCACCTTGTAAGCAGGGAATGCCTCTAGCAGGTCATAGCGTCCCCACAGGATACCGATATGGGGACCGAAGAATTTATATGCCGAGCATAACAGAAAATCACAACCGATTGCCTGTACATCCAGCGGAAGATGTGGCGCACTTTGAACAGCATCCACCACATGCAACGCCCCCACTTGATGCGCCATCTCAGCGATGTGTTGAATGGGGTTGATCGTGCCCAGCGCGTTAGACGCATGAACTGTGGCAACCAGCTTGGTTTTCTCATTGAGGATGCGAGCATAGCTCTCTAAATCGAGCCGTCCTGTTTCAGGATCAAGGTCAATCCAGCGCACCGTTAAACCTTTGTCACGGGCAATCAACAACCACGGAGCAACGTTGGCATCATGATCCATCCGTGTCAGAATGATCTCATCCCCTGTTTGGAGCGTTTGAGCAATTGCACGGCTTAAGCCCATATTGAGCGTGGTCATATTGGGACCAAAAACAATTTCGTCAACACTAGGCGCATTCAAAAAATCTTGCAACATCTGGCGGGAATTGAGAACCAATTCATCGGTGCGTTGGCTAGTCGTGAAATATCCACCAGAATTAGCATTAGCCTGTAAATAATATTGGGTGACACCCTCAATCACAAATTGTGAAACTTGGGTGCCCGCAGGGTTATCCAAAAAGATAGCGTCATTACGATTAATGGATGGGAATAAAGCACGAATAGCTTGCACATCAAACAAGGTGATGATCCTTTGAAATAGTCATGTAATAATGTCTTTCTAAAACAAGCGTATCATACCTATAAATTCTTGCAAGGCTTTTCAATTGCCTGTAGACTTGTAAAGAACTAGAAAATAAAGGTCGTTATGATGGTCAACACCGAAAATCTGATCTTAGAAAATCGTTATCTCTCCGAAGAGGTAAAGCGACAAACGCAAGAAGTCAAGCGTCGTGTGAACTATATGCTTGCCATCAACACCATAGCGACCACCGTTGGATTATCCCTAGATTTAGACAAAACCCTCAAGACTGCTTTAGAAGCCGTCACCTCCGTTTTAGGAGCCGAAGCCGGGGGCATCAGCTTGATTGACAAGAAGACCAACGAAGTCATCCTACGCGCCCAACTCGGCTGGACGGACAACTTCATCAACCCACCGATGCGCATTCCAGCAGGGCAAGGTATGTCAGGGCGGGTCATCCAAGAGGATCGGGTCATTGTGGTGCATGATTTGCAAACTGAAGATTTGAACGAGATTGCCGTTCCACGCTTTAAGAATGAAAACTTTCGTTCTATTGCTATGGCACCCATGCACGCACGTAGCGAGATTGTGGGCATCATCAGCATCATGAGCAATGAACCCTCACGCTTCAGCGATGATGTCATTGATGTGTTACGGGCGGCATCGGATACAGTGGGAGTGGCATTAGAAAATGCACGGTTATATCGGGCGACGGTAGAAAACGAAAGCCGCCTGACCGCCATCCTACAATCTACCGCTGACGGAATCATCGCCACTGACCGCAACGGGACAATCAACCTGATTAACCAAACGGCACAACGAATGTTGCAGTTATCCGCCGCGGCAACCAATCAACTCTCGCTTGATGAAATTTCCATCCCTATCACGCTTAAAGACCCGCTCATGCGTGCGATTGCCCTAGATGGTAAGACGGTGCATCAATCTTTTGAGGCAAAGATTTCAGAAAATCGCACGCTATTGGTGTTCGTGTCTCCTGTGTATGAAGAGACCAACACCTTCGCACATCATATTGATGGGTGGGTCATTGTGTTGCAAGATGTTTCACACTTGCGCCAAGCAGAAGAAATGCGTGCCCAATTCATCCAAGCTGCGGCGCACGATATGCGCAATCCGTTGGGTGTCACCATGACTTCGCTAGGGACATTACAGAGCATCATTGATGATGAATTGGCGCAAGAGGTGATTCAGGTTGCCTTGAGCGGGGTCAATCGGTTACAGCGTTTGATAGATGATCTGTTACACCTAGAACGCATTGAGCATGGTTATCATTTCCAAAAAGAACCTTTTGATATTCAAGATTTGCTGTATGAAATTGTCGCCTCCATTCGCCCGCTGATTGATGAACGCTCCCAAATTTTGAAGTTGGATCTGCCCAGTAAATCTTTCGGGATGGTAGTAGCAGACCCGCATTGGATCAGTCGGGCGATCACCAACTATCTAGGGAACGCTATCAAGTATTCCCCATCCAACAGCACCATCACACTCAAGCTGTATACCAAACAAGATCATTGGCATGTCGAGGTGATTGATAACGGATTAGGGATTCCGTTGGATGTGCAGTCACGCTTGTTTGAACGCTTCTATCGCGTGAAGGAATCTAGCGCGGAGCGTGGAAGTGGGCTAGGGTTGGCGATTGTGAAGTCCGTTATCGAAGCGCATGGGGGAAATGTCTACATGAGTAGTCGGGTAGGGAAGGGTAGCACGTTTGGGTTTGCACTCCCCCTTCAAGCACCAATCCCCTAAAGATCAAGCGCAGTGCGAACCTGACTGACCAGTGTACCAAATGCCTCACTGTATAAATCGGAGGGGTGACGCGGGCGGGCGAGTGGAACGGGCAAATCTAGTTTAACATGACCAGGGCGGTGGCTGAGTACGATGACGCGATCAGAAAGCAAGACAGCCTCATTGATGTCGTGCGTCACCATCAAGACGGTGAGGTTTTGAGCATGCCACACCCGTAACAAATCCATGCTCAAACGCTCGCGCGTGAGCGCGTCTAATGCGCCGAACGGCTCATCCAACAACATCACATCGGGTTGCTGAATCAGTAGCCGTCCCAAAGCAACCCGCTGGGACATGCCCCCCGAAAGCTGACCGGGATACGCCGTAGCAAATCCCTTCAACCCCAAGATCGGTAACAATGTTTCCACTTGGGAATAACGTTCCGTTCGGCTTACTCCGCGAAGTTCCAAAGGAAGGGCGATGTTATCCTGTACCGTGCGCCACGGCATCAAGTTAGAGTCCTGAAACATGATGCCCACCCGCAAAGAAGGCTTGGTGATTCGCTCTTGGTCAACGTAGACAAAGCCGGCAGTAGGATGGATCAAGCCAGCAACCAACCGTAAAGCGGTGCTTTTGCCACAACCGCTTGATCCCACCAGGCTAACGAACTCCCCTGGCTCAATATGGAAAGAGAGTCGGTCAAGTGCCTTGACCAACCCTCCTTGTGCCGTAGGGTATTCTGCGCTGACGTTATTGATGGTGACAGAACACGGCATGCTTTGCTCTATTCAATCGGCAAAAAATCATTGGTGAAGGCTTGGTTCACATCTATGCCTTCAGTAAGGAATCCCATGCTCATGAGCGTTTGTTGGGTGGATTCCCATGCTTCTGGGTAAGATATTCCCAGCGTGTCAGATTCCCATAGTGTGATGGTTTCAAGCAGGATTTCAAATTGCAACAATTCAGATGGGGTAAAGTCGACACGTAATGTTTCTAGCAAATCCAAACGAGATTGTGCCAACTCTTGCGCGGTGGGATTCTGTGCCAAGAGTGCCTCTTGTGTGGCGGAAGCCTCCTCAAGGGCAAGTTTGAAGGTATCGGTTAGAAAGAGATTTTCAACGTAATTGGCACTGATAAGATAAGCCTGCGCAGGATTGTTAATGACGAAGCGAACTGAACGATCAAACGCTTCTACCATCGCGCTCACTTGGTCAGGATGTTCGGCAAGCATCTGTTCACTCGTCACGACCCCGTTGGATACCAAGTCAACATAGTCTGCTACTGGGAAAACGCGCACCCCTGTTACATTTCCACAATCCCCTTCTTGAGCGCGAAGAGCAATTTGAAGTGGTTCATTGTTGGCATACACAGCGGAAGCCTCCACCCCACCCAAACAAACTACTTCAGGGGCATTGAAGCCAATTTCAACCAATTCAATATCCGATTCCGTCAAGCCGTTGCTTGCCAACAATGCCACCAAACCGCTATAGGTAGCACCGAAACGTCCCGGCACCCCCACCTTGCGCCCAACCAAATCCTCTACCGTTTCGATGTCGCTAGAATCAGGTACGACAACAGCAACGGGGAACTTCTGAAACCAGTTATAGACGGATACAACCGGACGTTGGTTAGCACGTGCAACGATAACTTGCTCGCCAGAGATCAAGCCAAACTGACGTTCACCCAATGCGATTAGCTCCACGCCATCCGGCTCGTTGCCATACTCTAGGGTGACGTTAAAGCCGCCTTCTTCAAAATACCCTTGATCTAACCCAACATACATCTGTGCAAATTGGACGGTGGGGATATAAGTCATGAAGAAGGTAGTCTCTTCTAGGGTGTCCTGCGCTTGTACCAGACCGACTGAAACAGACAAAACGAATACCAATAGCATTACCAAACGGATTGCTTTGCTCATGCAGATTTCCTTTTAGTGTTGAGAATTAAAATGGAAGAACCTTATCAACTACGAGGCATGACTTTTCCACGCCAGCGCGTTGCGTTCTACTAAACCAACCAGACCGTATAGCGTCAATGCCATCACAGTCAAACTGAATACGGCAACGATCACTAAGGGGGTATCAAACTGATTACGCGCTAAGGTGATGAGAAACCCTAAGCCCGCCTTTGCACCAACAAATTCGCCAACCACTGCACCAATGACCGCCAATGTCGCACTAATCTTCATCCCCCCTAAAACAACAGGGGCAGAAGCTGGCAACTCAAGCTGAAACAAAATCTGGCGACGGCTGGCATGGAGCGTGTACATGAGATCATATAAGGAATGTGGAACAGAACGAATCCCGATGATAACGTTCATCAACGTGGGGAAGAACACAATGAGCGCAGAGGTGATAACTTTGCTTGATGTACCGCTACCAAACCAAATGACCAATAGGGGCGCATAGGCTACCACTGGGGTAGCTTGAAAGGCGATGATGATGGGGGACAATGCTTGTTCCAACCATTCCACCTTAGCGATCACATAACCCAACGCAAACCCCAAGACCAGCCCACTCATCAACCCCAGTAGCACCGCGTGTAAGGTGACAAAAACATGAGGCAACAAACGCACACGATCCTCACCGAAAGTCACCCCTAGAAACTTCTCGAAAACGGAAAGTGGGGTTGGGACAATGAAGACGGGATATAGCTCCAGTATCACCACAACTTGCCATGCGCACACCAACAAGACCAATGTGATGATGGGGAGGAAGGCACGCAACACACCCTGCCATGAAATGGATACCCGTTCAAATGAAGAAGGTTGAAGGAGTTGGTTTTTGAAGACAGATGGTAGTTGCATAATTGTCCCTTACGTTCGATAACGGTTATGCTTCGGGACAAAATCATATCAACCTACCTGCGACGGATAGGTAAGGCAACGATCAAACACAAACAGACACCATCTAGTGTCAGTGTGTTGAACAGAGGGATATGACCTTCTACCATCCGGACTATAACCGTCGGCTCTGGAGTTTCACCAGATCAACCGTCACAACTGTTTAGTTGTGGCGCACTCACCCTAAGATGAGCTACTACGGGTCGCGGGCTTGGCATAAATGCTTTACCGCCGGTAGGGAATTTCACCCTGCCCCGAAGGTTTTTATTTAACTAATGCGCTTTACTAAATAGATTACCACGCTTTTGCAAATGATTGCAAGTGATGTTCCACACCAATTCATGAAACATTTAGCAAATTGACAATCTATTCCTACTTTACAGGCTATCAACGGCATTTAACAAGGTGAAAGAGAACTGACCACATCCAACTTTCTCCGCTGATTCAGCCCAAATCACCCCACCGTGCGCCTCAACAATATGCTTACAGATTGCCAAGCCCAAGCCCGTCCCCTCATTTGCCGAGCGTGAGCGATCAAGCTGATAGAACCGCTCAAACACGCGCTCAACCTGATCGGCGGGAATGCCACTCCCCGTATCTTGAACGGTGATGGAGATGAAGTCACCGTCGGCACGGGTCATGACTTTAATCACCCCACCCATAGGAGAGTATTTCAACCCATTGTGAATCAGATTGACCAGCACCCGCTTGATGAGATCAGGATCACACAGCACGCGATAGGGTGTGAAAGATTCCTCCAACTCAATACTCATCTGGCGATTTTCTGCTAGTTCACCCATGCTTTGGATGGTAGACTGCAACAAATCCTGCAGCGGCGTATCAATCATACGGACGATAGATTGTCCAGTTTCAATCATAGACAGGTCTAGCAATTCTTGTACAAGCCACAAGAGGGAATCGGTTTCACGCGCAATGGTCTTGAGCGATTCAATGGACTTCTTCCGCTTAGGCTTGTCGTGTTCCGCAAACAAGGATTCAATAGTTAGGCGGATATTGGCAATGGGGGTGCGTAACTCATGCGAGATATTGGCAACCATATCGCGCCGCGCCCGATTCAAGCGCACCAATTCAGTAACGTTTTGCAAGGCTACAGCGGTGTATTGTACAGTTTCAGCTTGCATTTCTAAATAAATCTTGGCGCGGTAGAATTGTTCATGATAGACAATTTGCACTTCAAAGTTGTGTTCTTGATAATTACGCGCATAGGCTATCGCACTGATTAAATCAGGCGAGTTAATCACATCCGTGAGGGGCATGCCGATTTGTGAACTGGGGATGGCAAAGATAGCGCGTGCCGCATCATTGAGGGCAACCACGTTAGAGTCAGCATCCAGAACAAACAACATTTCATAGGCAGCATCTGCCATCATCTTTGCATAATCGTAGGTCATCATTAGCCCTCAAAGCGGTAGCCTAACCCGCGTACCGTAATGATACGGCGTGGGTTAGAAGGATCATCTTCAATCTTCTCGCGTAGCCAGCGGATGTGAACATCAACCGTGCGCTTATCAACAAAGTAATCATATCCCCAAACTTTGGTCAAGATTAAATCGCGTGAGAGCACCGCCCCACGATTGCGCATCAACTCTGCCAACAAGTCAAATTCTTTGTTGCTCAGTTTAACTTCATCATCAGCTTTGAAAACCCGTCGCCCCGTCATGTTCATGCGGATCTCATCACAGGTGATTTCATCCTGTTGAGAAAGCGGACGGACAGGCGCACGGCGCATAACAGCACGTACCCGCGCCAAGAACTCTCCCAAGCCAAACGGCTTCACGACATAATCATCCGCGCCGCTTTCTAGCCCAACGATCTTATCCACTTCTGTTCCGCGTGCCGTCAACACAATGATAGGAATATGAGAAGTGGTGATGTCATTGCGCACCATACGACAAATACTTAACCCATCTAAACCGGGGAGCATAATATCCAAGACGATCAAATCTGGCTTTTCAGCTCGGATGAAGTCTAAACCTTCTTCGCCATTCGATGCGGTAGTAACCACAAAACCTTCGCTGCGCATTTTATCAGACAGTTTTTGTGCCAGCGTTTCTTCATCTTCAACAATCAGTACACGAGTCATTGGGATACCTTTTACCTATCTTTAGCTAGTGTTAAGGTTTGGGCAATGATACGTTAAATGAGGGGTAAAATGCAAACAAAGTTCTTGTTATGGGCGTTTTTGAACTACTAGAAATACAGAACTCCCTATAGGAAAATCGACAAAGCGGTTGAGGAGAAATTCAACATCCATCACGTATGAAAATATCCGATTGAGGAGAGGGTTAGTCTTGTTGGTGTCGCCACGTGTTTCGGTAGTGTGGTCAGACAGGCGTTGAAGGTTCGTCAGCCATTTCATGCCAGCAACAAGGGGGAATAACAAGAAGATTCGGTAGGTACTTTTGACGATCTGAAAACCAGCATCCTTGAATAAATGCTCAATTTCATCTTTGCGGTAGCGTTTCTTGGTGTCCCATGCAACATCATGCTCAGACTGTAACCAAGCTAAGGCAGCAAGATTAACCACCACATAACCGTTAGGCTTGAGGCAACGATGAAATTCTGCCAAGACTGTAGGAAGATCGCTCACATTCACAAACGGCAAAACATCCATGCTGATGACCAGATCAAACGTTTGAGATTCATAAGGTAGATGGGTGATAGATGCTTTGGAAATTTGATGTAAGCCACGCTGTTGGCAAAACTGGATAGCATGATCGGAGATGTCCACCCCAACGGTTGGATAACCATTGTGCAGGAGCATATACATATTTGCGCCCGTGCCTGTGCCGGCATCTAAAATCAGTTTGGGATGTATTTGTTTTACCCAATGGAGAAGCATTTTACGGAGTGACTGATACCACCAATGACCGTCTTCAAAGTCGTACATATCTTGATAGACGTTGATGGCAGGAGAGAATTTTGATTCCATTGTATAACCTACCTGAGCAGAAAGGATTTGCGAGTTAAGCAGATTATCTATAGAGGAATCCCGATTTGCAAATCAGAATGAATAGGAAATGGGAATAAGCGAGGGGGTATCAGGTACAAAAAAAGAGAGAGACTGTCACGGGTTCGCTGTCGTTACAG
>JBMOEO010000091.1:0-16229 GCA_049318945.1 Phototrophicaceae bacterium
ATCCCGACGGGGCGGATCGCCAAACAGGCTTTTGTATTCACGGCTAAAGTGCGTGGCATCTTTATAGCCCACTTGGTGCGCCACGTAGGTTGTGTCTAGCCCCTCCCCCAACAGCAACAAACGGCGTGCCTCTTGCAGGCGTAGTTGCTTTTGATACTGTAACGGACTCATTCCCGTCACCGCCTTAAAGTGGTAATGGAAGCTAGACACGCTCATTCCCAATTCATGCGCCAGTTGCTCCATGCGAATGGGCTGGGCAAAGTTTTGCCGTAGCCACTCCAATACTTTGATGATGTGGGGGGAGTGGCTTTTAGCGAGCGTGAGATAAAGCAATCGCTCCCCATGCGCCCCCATCAATAGACGGTAGATAATCTCACGCAGGATGAGAGGCTTAAGGATGCGTGCATCTTGGGGGGCATCCAGCAAACGCATCAACCGTATGACAGCATCCAACAATTCTGTGCCTAACGGGCTAACATGTGTGGCATCCACTTCGGGATGATCCAGCGATAGCGTGTGCCCTCCCTGCGCCAAGACCTCCCCCACCACGTGCGCATCCAACTCCAAACGAAAGCTAAGGTAGGGTTGTTCTGGTGAGGCTTGGGTGATCTGGCTAGTGCGTGGCAATTCAAGGGTGACAAGCAGATAATGGAAGGGGTCATATTGGTATTGACGATCCCCCATGAAAACCCATTTGCTCCCTTGCGCAATCACACACAACGAGGGCACAAGCACTGTGTGCGTTTTCGGCGTTTGGCTAGAAGCGCGTGCAAGGTGAATGCCCTGCAGGGGTTCAATCATGCCATCATGGGGCAACGCACACGCAATCCTTTCCACCAACTCAGCCTGTTGCCAACTTACGGGGGGGGGTGCGCTGGGTGGTTGGGGGGGCATGGTCTGCTTTCGTTTGCGGATTCAAGAGAATTATACAATTTGTCTGGAGGATTTTGCAATCATTTCACGGGATCGCTCTTTATAATAATAGGGGTATTGCCAAGAAAAGTTTTGATAATTGAACAGGAGCATGAGATCAATGGATTACATGAAATTAGGCAACAGCGGGTTAGATGTCTCGCGCATTTGTTTGGGATGTATGAGTTTTGGCACGGGGGAAGGGTGGGTACATAACACTTGGGCACTCGATGAAACCGATAGCCGCGCCATTGTTAAGCGAGCATTGGACTTGGGCGTTAACTTCTTTGATACCGCCAATGTGTACGCCTATGGCACGAGCGAAGAATTTCTTGGGCGGGCACTCAAAGACTACGCCAACCGTGATGAGGTTGCCGTTGCCACCAAAGTCCGCGTGAAAATGCGCGAGGGCGCAAACGGAGAGGGGCTTTCACGTAAAGCCATCATGAGCGAGATTGATAAGAGCCTCAAGCGGTTGGGAATGGACTATGTTGATCTGTACATCATCCACCGCTGGGACTATCACACCCCCATTGAAGAAACGATGGAAGCGTTGCATGACGTGGTGAAAGCAGGGAAGGCACGCTATATCGGCGCGTCTGCTATGTTTGCGTGGCAATTCATGAAGGCGTTGGCGGTGGCAGATCAACACGGGTGGACGCGCTTTGTGTCCATGCAGAACCACTACAACCTGATCTACCGCGAGGAAGAGCGCGAGATGATGCCCCTCTGCCGCGATCAAAAGATTGCATCCACCCCGTATAGCCCGCTTGCCTCCGGCAGGTTAGCGCGTGAAGGCGCAGACACCCCCACCACACGCCAAGAAACTGATCCCACCGCGCGGATGAAATATGATGGCATGGCAACCGCCGACCAACATATCATCAACCGACTGGGCGAAGTGGCAGAAAGAATGGGGCAACCGCGCAGTCAGGTTGCGCTGGCGTGGCTGTTGCACAAGGAAGCGGTGGTTTCGCCCGTGATTGGCGCAACCAAAATTTCGCACTTAGAAAGCGCGGTGCAATCGTTATCCATCAAGCTATCTGCTGAAGACATTGCCTACTTACAAGAGCCGTACATCCCCCATCCTGTGGTGGGTGCCAGCTAATCGCTCCACGAAAAAGGGGCGGGCAACACTCGCCCAGCCCCTCATTCAGATTCGCTAGAATACCTACGCGGTAATCTTGCTCAACATGTCCCGAACGATCACTTCGGGAGCGTGTTCAAGGGACGCACCGTTAAAGCCAAGCATGGTCTTGAGCGGTAGATCTTTGAAGAAGTCCACCATGTTCACGCCTAAATCATCTTCGTTGACATCCTTGAAGGTGGAATCCAGCAACGGTTGAACCAATGCCGCGCCTTGTGGGTCTTCCATCCATTCACTGAGTAGGCTGTCCTCATTCAACAGGGATGGAAGGCGTGTGCCCTGCGTGAGTTCCACCGATTGCGACAGGTGAATATCAGCGGAGGAGCTACCCACCAGAATATCAAACGCCCCAGCCTCCGCGATCCACTGCCCATACGACGGGTGATAGTAGCTAAAGGCGCGGTCAGTTAACGTGAGCGTGACGCGCTTGGTCTCTTGGGGGGCAAGCGATACTTTGGTGAACGCCTTGAGTTCTTTATACGGACGCTTCAGCTTGGATGCCACATCATGGACGTACACTTGCACCACTTCTTGACCAGCCACCGCGCCTATGTTGGTGACATTCAAGCTGACCTCAAGCGCGTCTTCGATGCCGAACGCGGTAGCCGACACCTGTAAATCGCTGTAAGCAAATTGGGTGTAGCTCAAGCCGAACCCAAACGGGAACAGTACCGCTTGTCCCATCTCCTCAAACGCACGGTAGCCCACGTACAAGCCCTCACCATAGCGCACCTCATTACCCTCGCCGGGGAAGTTCAATTGCGCGGGGATGTCCTGTAGCTTAAGCGCGAAGGTCTCTCCCACCTTAGCGGAGGGGTTCACCTTGCCATACAGAATATCGCTGATTGCGCCTGCCCCTGCTTGACCGGGCAACCACGCTTCTAACACCGCGTCCACATCATCAATCCATTCGCGCATGTCTAACGCCGAACCGTTATTCAGCACAACCACCGTGCGCGTATGGGTGCGGGCGACGGCTTGAATGAGCGCGACTTGTTGGGGGGTTAAAGACAGGTGTGGGCGGTCATATCCCTCTGATTCAATGCTGGCTGGCAAGGCAATGAACAGGATCGCCACATCCGCGCTTTCTGCTATCTGCACGCATTCAGCAATTGCCACGCTGTCCACCTCAACAGAGGCATCTCCCACGATGTATTGCACTTCGCCTTCCTGTTGTAAGAAAGGCAGGGCAGCATCCACAACGGTTGAATTGATGTGCGAGCTTCCGCCCCCTTGATAGATTGGGGTGGTGGCGGCTTGCCCAATTACTGCCACATGCTCTGTGCCTTTGAGGGGCAAGAGGTTATCTTTGTTCTTGAGCAACACAATACACTCAGAAGCAACACGACGCGCTAGGGCGTGGTTGCCCTCCACGTTCAGCGGTTGGTTGCCTTTGGGGGTTTCTTGCGCCTTCAAGATGATCTTGAGCAGACGTTCGACGGCAACATTCAAGACGCTCTCTTCTAGTTCCCCGTTGTGAACCGCATCAATGATCTCTTGCGTGCGATGGGGCGAAGGACCCGGCATCTCCAACTCTAGCCCCGCCATGACCGAACGCACGCGATCATGCACCGCGCCCCAGTCCGACATGACAAAGCCTTCATAGCCCCAGCGTTCACGCAGAACATGGGTGAGCAAGTAGGCGTTTTCTGAGCAGAAGTCACCGTTGACGCTGTTGTAAGCGCACATGATCGTCCAGGGATTGCCTTTCTTGATGGCAATCTCAAAGCCAGCTAGATAGATTTCATACAGCGTGCGCTCATCGACGACGGCATTCACGCTGAAGCGACGGGTTTCTTGGTTGTTGACGGCAAAGTGCTTGAGCGACGTGCCCACGCCCTTGCTTTGAATCCCGTTGATGAGGGCAGCTGCCATCTCACCTGCCAAGAGGGGGTCTTCAGAGAAGTATTCAAAGTTGCGCCCACACAATGGAGAGCGTTTGATGTTCATGCCGGGTCCAAGGATGATGTCCGTATTGAGGGCGATTGCCTCGTCGGCAAGTGCCTGCCCCATCTCGTATGCCAATTCAACATTCCATGAGGCGGACAGTGCCGCCGCCACTGGGAAGCAGGTTGCTTCGTGGCTTTCGGTGATGAGCGACTCGACATCGCGCGAGCGTCGCAAGCCGTGAGGTCCGTCCGCCACGATGATGGAGGCGAGTCCTAGCCGTTCAACCGCCACCGTGCGCCATGGACTGGCACCCGTGCATAGAGCTGCTTTCTCCTCTAGGGTGAGTTGTGAAAGCAGTTCAGAAAGTCTGTCTGTCATGATGAGTCCTTTGTTTGAGTAAATGTAACTTACAAAACACGACCCCATCAAAGATGGGGCACGTGGATACACAAAATGAGAGAGAGGAGGCTTGCCAGATTAAACCGTCGTCAAGTCCCACGGCTCATGTAGCTTGGGTACATCGTTGAGCAAGCGTTGCGTGTAGGGTTCACGGGGCTGTAAGATCACCCGATCCGCCGTGCCACTTTCGACAAATCGCCCGCGCTCCATGATGTAAACGCTATCCGATACATAGTAAGCAAGCCCTATATCATGCGTGATGAAGATCGGGGTCATGCCCACTTCATTACGCAGGTTCATCAACATATCTAGGATGGTGGCGCGTGAACACGCATCAATCATGGAAGTGGGTTCATCCGCCAGCAGAATCTTTGGCTTGAGCAAGAACACCCGCGCAATCATCAAGCGTTGCTGTTGTCCACCTGATAACTCAAACGGGTATTTGTTGGTGAGTTCATCAAATTTCAAATTGACAAACTTACACGCCTCGCGCATCATCTCGCGCTTTTGTTCATAGGGCAAGCCCCCCCCGCCACGCATTTGAATACAATCCAACAGGACGGCATCCACCTTGCGGAAAGTGTTATAAGCGGAGAACGGGTCTTGAAAGATTGCCTGAATGTTCTTCCAGTATTCGCGCTTGTTGCGTTGGCTACGAATATCGCGCAACTTGCCATCGAAGTAGATTTCGCCTTCGGTATGGTTCACCAACCCCAAGAGCATCTTGGCAAGCGTGGTCTTACCGCTACCCGATTCCCCTACAATGGAGATGATCTCCCCCTTCTTGAAGTCAAAATCAACATGATCGACGGCAACCGTTCGTGTTGCCCCAAAGCCAAACACTTTGGTTAGCCCCTTACCGCTTAGGATGGAATCAGCCTGCATGGTTATACGCCTTTCGTAGGTCTTCTTCTGGGATGATGCAACGGTATGAGCGTCCGCCACCGATGTCTTGTAAGGGAATGTTCCCCACGCGACATTGTGGCATAGCAAGCGGACACCGATCTGCAAAGCGACAACCGCTCGGTGGGTTCTTGAGGTTAGGGGGCGTGCCGGGGATGGCGGTTAGTTTGACATCGCGCAAGCCTGCCTCCGGCACAATGATGGAACCCATCAATGCCTTAGAGTAGGGATGGATGGGATCAAATACAATTTCATCTGATGTCCCTTTTTCGACGATCTGCCCCGCATACATCACCATAATATCGTCGGTGACGTGGTAGAGCAGGGGCAACTCATGCGTGATGAAGATGAGGGCTTGGACGATACCGCGTTCCATTAAGTCCATCAACATTTTAATGACCATCTTCTGCGAGGTGACATCCAACGCAGAAGATGGCTCATCGGCGATCAACACTTTGGGGGACAAGATCACGGAGGTGGCAATCACGGTACGTTGCTTCATCCCACCCGACAGCTCAACCGCGTACTTCTGTAACACGCTGGCGGGCAACCCCAACATCTCAAAGCGTTCGCGTGCCAGCTCGTAGATTTCCTTCTTGCTGGTTTGGGGGTGGTGCGCCTGAATGACATCCTCAATGAAGTGGATCACCTTTTGCGTGGGGTTGAGGGCGTTCATGGCGGCTTGCGGAATGTAGGCAACCTCATTCCCTAGAATGTTCTTGCGCACATCATCGGGCTTCATGGCGGTGATGCGATGCCCGTTAACGATGATGTCTCCGCTGGTGTAGTACAACGGGGGGAAGTAGTAACCCATCAAACTGAGGGCAAGCGTGGACTTGCCACAGCCGGATTCCCCAGCAATACCCACAGACTTACCGGGTTCAACCTTGAGGGAAACATGATCCACCGCGTACACATCTTCTTTGAAGCGGGTGATGTATTTGGTCGTCAGTTCATTGACTTCTAAAATCGCTGGTGACATGTGCATTAATCCCTTAAAGTTGGATTGAATACTTGGTCAAGACCGGTATTCATCAAGTTCATCGAAAACGAGATCAAGGCGATGGTCATAATGACGGGGAAGTATGCCCACCATTTGCCCAAGATGTGCGCCTGATAGATCATCCCCCAGTTCATCATCAAGCCCAACGTGGGGACTTCTGTGGTTCTGGGTCCTAAGCCGAGGATGGACAAGCCGGCTTCTGCAAGGATGCCGGATGAAATTTGCAAGATGAGTGCCATCACCACGTATGAAGCGATGTAGGGCAAAATGTCGGTTACAAGGATGTGAACGGTGGAATGACCGGATAGCTTAGACAGGTTAACGTGATCGCGGTTGCGCAACGAGATCACTTGCGCACGCACTGCCCGCGCCGTCCACACCCATGAGGTGAACCCGATCACCACAGCAACGGTGATCGCCCCGCGTTGTTCTTGCCCAATGCTAAACGAGATCAAGATCAGCAGGACGAAGCTGGGAATGACGGTAAAAAGGTTGGTGATGAAAACGATGATGTCATCCACCCATCCGCCGATATAGCCGGAGAATAACCCCAAGACCAACCCGATGGCGGTGGCAACAATGCCTGCCACAAAGCCGATGCCCAATGATACGCCTGTCGCGCTCACCAACTCGGTCAACACATCGCGCCCGAAGTTATCTGTCCCCAGTAGCAAGATGCGCACGTTTGATACTTCGCCGATATTCACATAGTCTAATTGAGTGATTGCATCAGCTTGTTCTAGGGTGCTGGTGGTGGGGTTCATGGCAGCAATAATGGCATCTTCCGTAGCCAATAGCCCATCCAGCTTGGCATCCAAGCGAATATAGTAATTACGGTCGGCATTGGTCATGCCGGGCAGGCGCACCGCAGGATCAAAGTTAGCATCCCACGTTTCTAACAATTGTGCGGTATCATTAATGTCTAAATCAGCAGTTGCTACCCCCGCCCCCACTAACCATTCCTGCATAGCAACACGGTCTTCCGCGTTCAGCTTGCTGGCAATACGCTTACTGGCGGCATCATCTAGGATCAAGGTATAGCGGTTGACGGTGTTCATGCTGTCGTAAATGCTGGCGTAGATGCCAGGGGGCAAGAACGTCCCACGACTGACAATCTGAAGGGGTTTGTCTGGGATAATCAGCGGATAGATCAAAACGGTTAGGACGATGGATAGGAAAATCACAAAGCCAACTAGGAATCTCCCCGATTGAAAAATTTGCCTCAGTTGATGGTTCATGCTGGGTTGCTTCTCCTATTCTGATTGGGCAACACGAATGCGCGGGTCAATCAACCCGTACACAATTTCAAGGATGAAGAAGGCGACTAGCACCATCACCGTGACAATCAAGGTGGCGGCAGAAATCAAGGGATAATCCCCACCCAACACCGCGCTTAAAATGGTTGTGCCTAATCCTGGGTAGCTGAAGATGATCTCCGCCACCAAGGCACCACCCACCATCGTCCCGATGGACAACGCCAACCCCGTGATTTGTGGGAGCATGGCATTTCTAAAAACATATTGGATGATCTTGGCATCTTTGATGCCTAAGAAACGCGCATACTTGACATAATCCGCGTTCAACTCATAGATTGCCATCGAGCGCATACCGATTGCCTGCCCCCCAATGGTGATGAGGACGATAGACCAGAACGGCAGTTGATAATGCACAATGACTGACCATACAAATTCAGGGCTGGCGTTCGGGATGAGGTCATGCCCATAGCCCCCCGAAGTGGGAAACCAACCAAGGTTAACCGCAAAGACCACCAGCAAAATTACGGACATGCCGAAGGCGGGAATGTTGCTCATGAAAATGCTGAAGGGTAACAAGATGCGATCAAAACCGCCTTTGAGGTAGGCGGCTAACGCACCCAAGGCGTTCCCCAGAATCCACCCCACCAAGATTGCCGGAAATTGTAGGGCAATCGTCCATAGGACAGAGGCACTAATCACATCGGCAACCGTGCGCGGATACTGGCTAATGGAGAAACCAAAGTCTCCACGGAATACATTTTGTATGTAGATGAAGAATTGAGTGGTAATGGGTTTGTTTGTGCCAAATAACTCGGTGTACTGCTCATAGACTGCCTGCACGCCACTGGCGTTAGACATGCCTTGTGCCATTCTAGCAACGATAGCGGATACAGGATCACCGGGCATCAGGCGTGGGAGAGTGAAGTTTAAGATGAATGCGGCGATTAATGTAACAACAAACCAACCTAATTTTTTGAGAAAATAACTGCGATACTCTTTCAATTGTAACCTGTCTCTCCACAACACTGGGGTTGTTCACTGACCGATGGGGGAGACAACCACCCCATCGCTGGAGTGGTTGTCTGAAAAACTGTCTGTGATTTATTGGTTAACCAATTGGAGGTTATACAAACCGGCAATACTCCAACCATCAGTTAGGTTGAGGGGTGGAACAGCAGGAGACGTGCCATCACCATCATAGGGGAAGTTCGTCCAAACGCTTTCATTGACGGTGTGGAAGTTTTGTGGGCGATACATCAAGGTGAAGGAAGGAACATCGGTCAAGTAGATGCGAACGAGTTCGGTGTACATCTCATTCAACTTAGCTGCATCGGTTTCGCCGGGGATCGCTTGGATGAGCGCATCAGCTTCTGGGTTGGAGTATCCACCCCAGTTACCGTTCCAGTTGCTTGCCATGTCAACAAATTCAGAACTCAGCATCTTGCGGACGCGGCTCCAAGGTTGGGTGGGACCTGCACCATCACTCCACATCATGAAGATGTCATAGCCTTCTGCCAACGGTGCATCAGAAGCAGTTACAACCGTTTGGTAAACAGACCATTCAGGATAGTTGGTGGTGATGTCGATACCGATTTGTGCGCCAGCTGCTGCCACTACTTCAATAGCAGCTTGCCAGTCTGACCAGCCGTTGGGGCAGGTTGCGATGTAGGTCAACTTTTGACCGTCCAACTCGCGCCAGCCGTCTCCGTCGCTGTCCACGATGCCAGCTTCATCGAGGATCGCCATTGCGCCTTCGATGTCGTTGCCAGCCCATTGCAAGTCTGCAACAGCTTCGTGATTGAAGGTAGCTTGTTCGCCGGGGGTGGGGTTCATCAAAGAGCGTGGAACTTGAGTGAAGGTTGCAGATTGATTGGTCATCGCGTTAGCAATGATGGCATCATAATCAACAGCCATAGCGATTGCACGACGAACCGCTACGTTATCCAAGCCGTAGGAATCTTGGTTGAAGAAAGCGGTGGGGAGGCTTGCACCAATGCCATAGGGAGCTTCGGGCAAGTAGGTAGAAATGGGGAGACCATCCACCAACCACAAGTCTTGAACGTTGGAGTTGAATTGTTGGCTAATGTCTACTTCACCAGCTTGAAGTGCGGTTGTACCAGCAGCATTGTCTTTGAAGAGATTGTGTGCGAGGTACTTGGGAACGGGCAACTTGCCCCACATGCTGGCATCTTGACCCCAGTAAGCATCATTACGAACCATGACAACCTTGCTGTCATCAGCAAAGAACTTGCCATAAGGACCGGAATAGACAACATCTTCAGCTGGGTCTGCCAAGAAGGCGGTGGCATCATCACCAACGCGAGCTTCTAGGGTTTGTGTCCATGCTTTTTGAATGACATAGTTGGTGCTGACATACGCTTGTACAAGCAATGGGTTAATGGCTGCGCCAGCGTCGTTCAACTTCGCCTTGATGGTGACGGTTTGAGCGTCTACAGCAACAACATCTTCAATGTAGTCAACGTTGCCAGAGCCGGTGGGGGTGTTGTACTTGACGTGGGTTGCCCAAGTGTAAGCAACATCATCGGCGGTGACGGGGGTGCCATCGCTCCACATTGCAGCTGGGTTGAGGGCAAAGGTCAACTCGGTACGAGCATCGTTCCATTGGAACGCACCCGCTGCCAACAAGGGGTAAACTTGACCATCCAACATGTTATAGATGTAGGGGGTTTCAAACATGGTCACGCGCGAGCTATCTTGTTGAGTGATAGCTAAAGCGTTGTTGTTGCTGCTAGAATAAGGATTCCAGCCAACTACTGCGCCCCATTGTAAACCGTTGAAGTAGAGGGTCTCTTCACGTGGGAGGGCATCTTGTGCATAGAGCGGATTGAGCGCGAGGGCCGCTACCAATAAACCTAAGAGAACAACTGTCATAAGACGTTTCATCATTAAACTCCAGTATTTATGAATTTCTATAGCAAAAAAAGCACGATGAATTTACACAGTTGATCGTTGTAAATTCCCTACAACGAAAAACCTTATAAGAGTACGGAAGCCCTTTAGGGTGCTATGGGCTTATATCAACCTATAAACGGACTAACACAAATAATTTCAAAGGTCTTCTACGGTTCTTATAAGAGTTTTCTAACTATCCATTTAGGTTAAACATTTTTATCCTGAGTGTCAAGCGTTCAAACTATACCAACCATACCACTGAAAGGTCTTTCATAATGGATATAAATCAATACTTCTTGACTCTCAAAAACCCCAAGCACCACGACGAATTGCAGGCATTGCGGGCTTTCATCCAACAGACGATGCCCACCCTCACTGAGGGGATGGACTATGGAATGCCCACCTATTCTTCGGATGGGAAGTGGATTGTTGCCCTTGCCTCTCAAAAGAATTATATGGCTTTGTATATGGATATGGAGCAGGTGGAGCATCACCGCGCGGAGTTGGGCAAGCTAGATTGTGGCAAATCGTGCATTCGCTTTACCAAACTGGAAAAACTTCCCTTAGATGTGATTGCAACGATCCTGCACGAAACCCTCGCCAAGCACACCAACGGCTAACCCACCCGCTCGGTCATGCTTAGTCAAGGAGGTTCATCCTGATTGGGCATGACCTAATTCATTTTTTATTACGGTATATTACGATTGTATAAACTTGTATACATTGCGATGTATTCCCTAGCATTCTAGGGTTTGAATTTTATAATAACCCTTAATGATAAATTGTGGCATATTCCTCACAAAATAAACGAATTAATTATAGAGGACTAGATGGCCTAAGGAGCGAGAGAGATGGCTAAAATACTGGTGGTTGAGGATGAAATCGCCATTTTAGAGAATGTTGGTGAACTATTAGAGTTGCAGGGTTACGAAGTGCTTAGTGCGACAAACGGCTTAGATGCCATCCGCCATGCCAACTATGATCAACCCGATCTAGTAATATGCGATATTAGCATGCCCGTGATGGATGGCTTTGGGGTGTTGATGGAAATGAAGAGCAACCCCACCACCAACCGCACGCCCTTTGTCTTCTTGACCGCACTGACTGACCGCGACACCATGCGCAAAGGGATGGAACACGGGGCGGATGATTTCTTGACCAAGCCGTTCAGTTCCAAAGAATTGTTGGCGATGGTGCGCACCCAACTTGATAAGAAAAACCTGAATGATGAAACGATTGAGCAGGAGATCAGCTCCATCCGCAACAACATCATTTCCATGTTGCCCCACGAGCTACGCACCCCCCTCACGGGTATTGTCAGCTGCGCTGAAATCTTGATGATGGATTTTGAGATGGGGGTCTTTGACCAAGAGCGCATCCCCCAAATGGTGAGCATCATCCAACGCGCGGGGAAGCGACTGGAACGGTTGACCGAGAACTATCTGGTGTATGCTCAAATTGAATTGTTCTATCGAGATGCAGAATCTCAAAAGCGTTTATTGAGCGGAGAAGGTATCATTGCGCCAGAATCCATTCTAGGTGTGTCGATCTACCAAATCTCCAACATTCATAATCGCTCACAAGACATCATAAGCCATATCCAACCGTTGCCTACGTCTTTGTTGCTCAAGGTTTCAGAAGTGAACTTGAACAAAATCGTGAGCGAGATTTTAGACAACGCTTGCAAATTCTCCGCTATGGGAAGCCACATTCAACTGAAAGCAGGCTTGGTGGGAGACCGCTACACCATCCAAATCTTGGATCAAGGGCGAGGCATGACCGAAGAGCAGATCCAACGCATTGGGGCGTATATGCAGTTCAACCGCCAAATCCGTGAACAACAAGGGTCAGGCTTGGGCTTAATCATTGCCATGCGCTTGGCACAGTTGCACGGTGGCGACTTGCTCGTGGAAAGCAAGATCAATCAAGGCACGATGATGACAATCACGCTCCCGTTGATCTAGGGCGGAGTAACTCAAAGTAGAACACACTCCCCTTGCCTAGCTCGCTGGTGATCCCCACTTGCCCCTGTAAGTGGGGAATAATCCTGCGCACAATGGACAAGCCTAAGCCATGCCCCACAATTGCACGATGGCGATCTAGCCGTGTGAAGTCATGGAACAGGCGTGCCTGCTCATCAGGGGTTAAGCCTGCGCCGTTGTCCCCAATACAATAGCGCACGCGCTCCCCGATGGCTTCTGACCAGATGCGGATGGTGGGGGGCGTTCCCCCATACTTCAGCGCGTTGGTGATGTAATTCATCAACATGATGCGCACCCATGGGGCGTAGGCGTGGGCATCCAACAGGGGCGCGGGTTTTTCAACGACAGCGTTTGCTTCCACTAATTTGTAGTGAATGGCTTCTAAAACATCTTGTGTCAGGCGTTCTATAGAAATAGTGGTGAGTTGAATATTGGCATGGGCGCGGATGTTAGAGAGCAACAATAAGCTCTCGATGATTTCTACCATGTTATCGCTGTTGTTGATGGCGTGTTGGAGGTATTCGTTGGTCTCTTCATCCAGCGTGGCGGAAACCTGTATCAGACTGAGATAGCCCACAATGCTATTGAGGGGGGACTTCAAGTCATGGGCAACCGAACGCGCGTAAGCATCCAATTCTTGCACCAATAGCTTTTGCTCGGTGACATCATAGAATAGCAACAAACGTCCGTTGGGGTTGCCACGCCGATCCATCAGGGGCATCACCTGCGCCTCATAGATGAGTTGTTTATCGGGGGTGGTAACTTCTAGTTTGGCGTTGGGGTCTTGGGCGTGTTTCTCTAGCAAGGTTGCATAAGAGGGGATGATGGCAGTCGCAGGTTTGCCAATGGCAAGGTTGCGGTTCTGCTGAACCACGCGCTCCCCAGTGGGGTTGATGTTAACCACAACATCCTCCAGATTGGTGATGATAACCCCGGCTTGTACCGTGTTGAACACCAAGTCATAGGCAATCGGGACAACTTCAAACAGGCGGAAGCCACTAATCGCCAGCAACATGAACAACCCCGATAGCACAAACCCCAGCGAGCTAGGATCATACGGCTCAATCGGATTCCACACAAACAGGTACATCACGCTGAAAAAGAGCGGGATGGTTGCGGCGGCGATCAATAACGCGCTTTGCCCCTTGAACAAATTAGGAAAACGCAGGACGGATTGCACCAAGAAGATAGACCCTATTAGAATCGCGCCATACGAATACGCCACCCATATCCAGAAGAAGAAGCCATATTCGCGGTCAAAGACCAAGTACCGCCCATCAGAAATCACCCCCGTATAGGTGTATAACCAGTTGTGCCAGTGCAACGTCCACACCACCAGTAGCATGGTGACACCCGGCAACGCCACCCCACCAATGACCCAACGGTTAAGCGTGGGTAAATAGTTGGAATAGCTCAAAGCGAACAACACCCACAAAACGGGTATCCCTACAATGCCCACATACTGCAAGCGCGTGACCGCCAGAATCCATGTGAGGTTGCCAGAGATCAAGGTGAGGGCTTCGCCTAGCGACCAGATGACTGAGGCAATCATGGTCAACACCAGCAGATTCGTTCCCCGTGCTGGACGAAGTGCCCAAGCACGAAAGCACACAACACTCGCCACGACAGCAGCAATGGTATAAAGGATGATGATGGGCGGGAATTGAAAGTGCATACTTCTCAATACTTCCATTAGGACAAACGGACAATCCTAAGTGTAACGAAGAATGGAGGGCTTGTCGATTTGTAGTGGGTAATTTTTACAAACTTGTAAAATTACCCACGCTTCTTGTGTATCGTGGATGCCTAGCCACCAATCGGGATTTGATCGGCAGGGGCGGTGACGTTCACATAGCCACTGTAGAGCCACCCAACCTTGCCGTTATAAATCACCTGATACCATGTGCTAGTTGCATTCCGCGCGACAATCTGTGCGGTGACGGCGGTGGGCAAGGTGGCAAGAATGGCGGAGGAACTGCTTGGATTGCTCCGTAGGTTGACGGTGGTCTTGGTACTAAGCAGGTATTGTGTGGCGGTGACGGTGATATTCTGTGTGCCGACGGTGCTGGTGGTGGGCACATTAGCCGTGTTGTTCGCGGTGACGAAATCTGAATAGACCCAGCCATCCACCCCGTTGATGCGGATTTGCCACCATGTACTATCCGCATTCTTGCCCACAATCGGATGCACGGCATTGCGATCCAACTTGACCAAGACCGTGCCATCTGTGGTAGGTTGCGCCCGCACGTTCAAGCGATAAGCGGTGACGGTTGCGGTTGCGCCCGTCTCCACAGGAACGCCCACTGCCCCCCCACCCGTGATGGTTGTCGTGACTGGCGTTGGGGTTGCGCTCACCTGTAGCACGCGCTCTAATGTCCATTCTAGGTAAGCATTCACCAAGTCCTCGCGGTATTCCACAACAAGGCTTTGTGTTCCTGCCAATGAGGTGAACTCTATGACGGCTTGCCCTCCCGCCCCGCCTGACCAGCGATCAATGAGCAACTGATTATTGAAGAAAACCCGTGTGGCATCATCCGCACGCACGGTGACGCGATATGTGCCACTCTCTAGCGTGGGGGATGCTGTCCAACGCACGCTGAAGTTATCTGCGTTCACGCCGTTGACGGGGGCGGATTCCCCCCAGTTGTGGTTGATATTGGTCTCGGTGAGGATGGCGGATGGAAAACCGGACAGGCTATTGTTGTTGTAGTATTGTGCTGTCCATGAGGGCACGTTCACCGCTTGCGTGACTGTCACCACGCCGCTGGCAGGGGTGGCAACGGGGGTGGTGTTGCTGGAGGGCGTGCCTAATGGGGTGGGCGTGAGCGATAAGAAACTCACGTTAGGGTTCGCTTGGGCGGTGTTCGCCCAGTCTAAATAGACGTAGGCATTGCCCCCAGCTTCGCGGTAGTCAATTTGTATTTGATGGGTGCCGGCGGTCATCACCACATCAATGGTCTGCAGTTGACCAATCACGTTTTTATCAAACGTATCAAGCACGGGTTGATAGTCAATGCTCAAGCGTGCCTCATCATCCACCAACAGATAGAAGCGATAGGTGCCGGCGGTGAAGGTGGCGTTGCTGGTGAGGCGTGCCGAAAAGTTATCGGCGTTCACGCCCGGCAAGGGGCTATTGCTCCCCCAATTAAATTGAGGAGAGGAGCTGATTTGGTTTTGTACAGCAGGTGAAATCAAGTAGATATTGTTGAAATATTCCACCGACCAAGTGGACGTGTTCGATTGTGCGTGGGTTGTCCACACGCTCCCTGACAACACGCAGAACAGGACAAGGATTATCAAACGCTTGGGCATGATGGCTAAACTCCGAAGCAAACTCAATTGTTTTCTAATAGCATACCACAAACCAAACATTAAGGGGTGGGCGTGGGTAAAGCGTCTTGTTGGAGCGGTGCCTCTAGTTGCAGAATGGGTGGGGAATCGGTAACGGCGGACGAAATCAACAGGAGCGATTCTGCCACTTGCCATGTTGTCTGGGGTGGGAAACTTCCAGCGCGTTCAAAGATGCGATATGCAAGCACGTGATCCCCTTCATAGAACGCAACCAGCACGCGCACATTTTGGGCGGTTTGCTCGGTGGGGTTCACCACTTCAAACGTCACCTTCACTTGGTTGTCCAGTCGTTCATAAGTTAGGTTTTGGGTTTGAAGGGGCACAAAACGCGCGGTAGCGGTATCGGTTTCTGATCCACCCACCAACAACGTCCCCACCCCAGCGATCTGCTCTAGGGTGAGATGACCCATATAGAAGTGATAGGGGGCGCGTTCGTTTGGATGAATCACGCTAAGGGCAGGCTCAACCGTTTG
>JBMOEO010000092.1:0-15568 GCA_049318945.1 Phototrophicaceae bacterium
TATCCGTATCAGGCACAAGATGGGCGCGAAGATATTACTAATAATGTTAGTGGATACCGCATCCTGCGGGGCGGTTCGTGGCCCACCAATCTTACTGATTGGTTTCGCTGCGACTACCGTATCAGGTTCGGTTCTAACAACAGGTACAGTGATAGGGGGTTTCGCCTTGCCCTCTCTTAATAGTTCTGATATTCTGAATCCTGATCTTCTGCACTTCTGAAATCTTTTGACCTTCATCTTTTGACCTTGCCCCCCCGCGTAAGCGGGGCGCGTTTTCCCCCCACCGCCCCCACCCCTAAATCCCCTCCCCCGCGATGCGGTAGAGGGGACTTTCATCCACACGCGGTAATATCTTTTCTCCCCTTCTCCCGTCGGCGAAGCCGAACGGGGGCAAGGGGTCGGGGGATGGGGGCATCTTTTCGCCCCCCTCTCCTGCAAGCAACGCGCCGCGGGGGAGGGGTTTGGGGGTGGGGGAAATTTTCCCCCCTTCCCTCGTGTAGCTGGGGGTAAGGGGACAGGGGAAGGGGGCTTTTCACCCCCTCACAGAAGCAAGCGTTGCGTGGGGTCTTGAATGCCCACCCGTGCAAGGACGCGCTTAATCTCTGCATCGGTGGGCGCGTCAAGGGGGGTATACGGTGGGCGCAAAGTGGCAGAGGCAATCGCGCCACGCCGACGCAACAACTCTTTACGCAGGGGTAGGTTGATCTCCGCTTGATTTTCGTAGCGGATGAGAGGCAAGAAGCGATCAAAGAGGGCACTTGCCCGTTCAGCATCCCCACGCTCCCACGCTTCATACACAGCAACCAAAACTTCGGTGAAGGCGAAGCCGGTCATCGTGCCCACCGTACCGCGTTGTAGCTCCTCCAACAGGAACATCCCCCCCAAGCCACCGAAGATGCGCATGGGTGAAGGATGCGCCAAGATCGCGCTGACCTTCTGCATGAGGGGCGGTGCTTCTAACTTGAGGTGGCGACACGTGGGCAGGTCATGCGCAATGCGCGATAATACCGTTGTGCTAAGGTGAATCCCGTTGAGGGCGGGGAAGTCTTGCACGACGATTTCGCCGTTGATCTGTTCAGCAAGGTGGTGATAGTAAGCGTAGAGCGCGTCATCGTTGGGATTGGGTAAGCTGGCAGGGGGAGCGATCATCACCCCGATTGCGCCCAAGCGCAACGCCGCCTGTGCCAGTTCCACGCTGACCGACGGGTCAGGGTGTGATGCCCCCACCACAACCGACACACGCCCGTTCACCGTGTGCAGAACCGCTTCCATCACGCGGTGACGCTCCTCGATGGTGAGTTTGGCGGATTCACCCAACACGCCCAAGATGGTTAAACCGTTCGCTCCCCATTCAAGCTGACAGTTGACCAAGTGGGTCAGGCTAGTGAGGTCAAGCTGTTGGTCGGGCAAGAACGGGGTTGCCAGAATATTGAAGATACCGCTCAGGGTGTGGGTCATGGGTGTGCCTCATTTTTGACCCTATCATAGCGTAGCCTCTCAAAGGTGTAAAACGGTTGGTTCTCAACAGGTGATAACTCAATGAGGAAGAATCAATTTTATACGCTTGAACTATGGTCGAGAGGGGTTTCATCGTTTAGAATGGCGTGCATGTCGTATCTATTTTGAGACTGTGCGGAGCATGGCATGACGAACGCGATAGCAGTGGATTCTAAGTTGTTAGAAATTCTCCGTTGCCCGGTAGCGGTGCATTATACCGATCACGGGGCAGACCCTGGCAAGCTGGAATTGGTGCGCGATGGGCACTGGCTGGCATGTGCCGATAGTGGCTATAAGTACCCCATCATTCAGGGCATCCCCAAGATGCTCATCGAAGAGGGGGAAAAATGGAAAGCCACCCCCATTGAAGAGTTGCCCGTCCCCCCCCCTCATGACCCCCTCCCTGAAGTTGCCGAGGATGCCCTCACCCCTGAAAACCGCGAGGCATTAGAAGGGTTGATGGCACAGGCGCACGAGGCACGCACCCAAGCCGCCCAACAACTCAAAGAGCGTGCCCAGTCCATCCGTGCCCAAGCACAGGCACACACCAGCCAAGCGGTGCGTGAGCGTGCCGAACAAGTGGCACACGCGCTAGAAGCACAAGCCGATTCATTAAGCGAATTGACTTCTGCCCCCACAACCCCCACAGTAGCATCTTCGTCGGGGGGGCAACCGCTCTTGATTGGCGCGGGATTGTTCCTATCGGGCTTGGTGTTTGGGTGGATGACCAGAAGACGCAACAAATAATAAGCATGCTGTGGCGCGTTGAGCAGGGGCACGCGGTGTTCCTGTTCCGCCCACATTGATCTTGAATCCACGCACTAGGTGAAGCCCTATGTTCAAGTTTATGATCCTGTTCTATGATCCCCACCCCAACCTCAAAGAGTTTGAAAAAGGCTACGCGCGTTTTCTGGGCATGGTGGAACAAATCCCCCACATCACACGGCGACAAGTGGTACATGTGATTGGCTCGCCATCGGGCGCGTCTGCGTATTACCGCATCATCGAGCTATACTTCACTGATGAGGAAACCATGCAAACCGCGCTCAATTCAGAGGCAGGGCAGATCGTGGGGTCGGCGTTGCATCAGGCGTTTTTGCCCCGTAACTTCCGCTTTGAAACGGCATTTGCCGAAGTGTATGAGGAAGCAGGGGGAAGCACCCCCTAGCACATCACGGTCGCCAAGCTGGCGAAGCATCCCGAAACAGCTGGCTTGGCGAGGTGGGGAACGTTAAGCGTCGCGTTGGTTGGGTGCCGTCCACCCGTGTCAGATACAAGCTACGCCACGTCGTGCCCAAATTGGGCGCGGAACTGTACGCCAGCCACCGCTCATCGGGCGAAAGCGCAGGGTCTTCAATCATCCCTTCCAAGTATAGCCACGTCAAATCAGGCGCGGTTGTCCCCGTCTCGGTGATATACAGCGGAAAGCGTTCGGCAGGATAGGTGAACACCACACGCCCATCATCTAGCCATATCGGCGTACTGGCTTCGGGACGGTCGCTAATGGGCACGGGTTCATACGCGCCCTCTCGAATGTTAACCACGCCCATCGGGTCAAAACGGACGCGATAGATTTTATCCATGCGGTTATTCAGCACATCATACGTGGCGTATGCCAGCGCATCCCCCGTCGCTGACCAAGTGGGATACGCTTCATGCACGGTGGCGGTGCGCGTGACGCGCTTGAGGCGAGCCGTTTCTAAGTGGAGGACGTACAAGTCTTGTGTGCTTTCGTCCGCCCCACGCCCCACGAAAGCGATAACGTCCCCATTGGGCGACCAGCTTAACCCGTCCAACTGCATGCGCTTGGGCAAGGCGATCCGTCGTAGGGAGGTGGTGTGTGCTGACCAAATCCACAGGTAGGTATAGTTGGGATGGGCGGGACGATTGGAGGCAAACGCCAACGCGCTCCCATCGGGCGACCACGACGGGGACGTATCTTCCGCGCGGTGATGCGTCACTTGAAAGGTTAGCCCAGTCGGAACATCCAACACATACAAGTTGTGATCTAGCGAGCGATTGCTTTGATAGGCAAGCTGCAAGACGGGGCGCGTTTTCCCCCATGCCTGTGCCAAGCCCAACCAAACCCCCAACGCCAGCCATAACAAGAATACCGTGCGCCATAAGTTGTGATACATGGGTAGATCATCCATCCATTTTTGGCAAGCATAACCCAAAATGGGCAGAAAAAGGGGAGTGAAGTTATGAGCGTGCCTGCATCATGCGCTCGGCAAGGGTCATGAGTTCCACAATCCCGGTGGGTTTTTGCAAGAACAAATCCACTTCTGACTGATCTAAGTTCAGGGCGAAGCTAGGGCTGGCAGTCACCAAGATGCGCTTGACGTGGTGGTGTGGGTCAAGCGTGCGCAACGCCTCCAGTACATCCGTTCCGTCGGCTTCGGGCATGTTGTGGTCTAAGACCAACACATCGGGCAATTGCAAGCGCAAGTGTGCGATGGCGTGCCGCCCATCCGCTACGGCATCCACCTGAAACCCGCTGTTCTCAAAGGTAATCCGCCACAAACGGCGCAGTGCGTCATCATCTTCTGCAATCAAAACATGGATATGTTTATTAGAAGGATTCATGGTTAACATAATTGTCTACTTATCTGTAAAAAGTTATACGATTCATGATGACACATTTTACTAGGTATACAACAAACATTTATCATCTTTTCAGTGTACGAACGTAAATTTATTTCAAAATATTAAGGAAAAATCGTGAGGGCATGAATGAAGTATGGACTCCTTGAGGTTAACATTGCGCTCCGCCCAATTCATTCCTACACTTGCAGAATACGCCCAACCCATAAGGATTCACTATGCCCTTCAGCCCGTCGCTCAAACAACCCATCACCCTCATTCTCGCTTTGGCATTTGTTTTGCGCTTGGGCTATGGCATGTGGCAAGACCCGCTCCAACCGTATGACCGCGCCGAGAGCGGTGGGGATGAATGGTGGTATCTGGAGTTTGGCTATCGGCAGGTGGTGGATGTGGAGATGGAGCCACTCTCAACCGCCCCGTTATATGTGTTGCTGGTGGGGGGGATTCGTTGGCTATTCCAACCCGAAAGCGATCAAGTGGTGTGGATTGAAGCGGCAGAAGGGGGCGGTCCCGATGTCATCTCGGTGCCGGGCGTTCCGTCCGTTGCGACGGTGCGCGTGCTACGGGCATTGCAAGCGGTGTTGAGTACAGCGACGGTGTACGCGGTGTATCGCATGACCCACTTGGTGAGCGGTCAAAAGCAGGCGGGGTGGGTGGTATCCGCCATCTTAGCCTGTTCGATTGCGCACATCGTGCTTGCCTCCCAAATCATGACCGAGACACTCTATCTGTTCCTGCTCAGTTTGGGGATGGCGCACTATCTGCATCTGACCGCCTCGCGCGATGCTGTGCCAGTTTGGCACTTCGCGCTGGTGGGGGGGTGGTTTGGCTTGGCAACGCTCACTCGTGCGGTGGTGGTATTGTTTCCGCTAGGGTTGGCGTTGCACGCGCTCATCGTGTGGCGGATGGGGCGCAAACCAACCGCGCTCACGCTACGGGGCATCATCCTCTTGTTGGTGGTGTATGCCCTCGTGGCATCCTCATGGACGGTGTACTATCGCTTGCGCTGGGATGAGTGGGTGATTGGGGCGAAGGGGTTGCCGGCGTTCTTCTTCTTGGGAGCGCAACAAGGGGGGTGGCAAGGACCCGAACACACCGATGAAGCCGTCGGCGCAACCGCAGCAGGCGTAACCAGCACGGACTATACCGACAGTGCAACCGCGATCATCCGTCAAAGCCCACTAGAGTATATCCAACATCGCACGCGCGACCTCGCCCGTGCCACGTTACAGCCTTTCGGTACGGTGGCTTTCCCCGGTGACAGCGTGTGGGGCGCGTTCCGTCAGTGGTGGCAAGACGGGCACACGCTATCGGGATTGGGGCACGTCCTCACGACAGACGGCTTTCTGCCCAAGCTCGCCATCTACATCGTTCAATTCAGTGGGATAGGGTTAGGTGTGCTAGGGTTGTGGTTTGGGCGGAAACGCTGGCACGTGGTGTTGCCACTGTTAGGATTGATTGTGTACGTGAACTTGGTGCATTTCGTCTTACTGGCATTACCGCGCTATCTCTTTCCTACCGTGTTATTTTGGTGGTGTTTGGCAGGGGCAAGCGTGGCACGCCTGCTAGAACCAACCCCACACGCCCAACATGATGCGAATAAACCATAGCGCAATGCTGATGCTAACCAAGAACTCCACCGCGAACGACCCTAACCACGCGACGAAAATCCCACGCGCCGCGCGATAGCCATCATCCAGCGAGCGCGATTGAAGATACACCCACACCCATACCGCGCCTGCTGCGCCCGCCATTGTCCCAAGCAAAGGCAAGGGGATAAAGATCGTGCCCAATATTGCCCCAATGAAACTGGCAAGATAGACCGAACAACTCAGTTGACCTTCTCCGCCTAAACCCAGCAGGCGCGTCCACCAATCAGCAGTGGTGGCAACCAGCATGAGCAGGGTCATGATCCCCCATTGCCACAATTGAACATGGGTAAACTCAGTGGCAATCGCATAGATCGTAGCAATTGACCACACCGTGAGCGGACCTGGCACAAAGGGAATGAATACCACCCCCACCGCCAAGAGCATCAATATAGTGGTGAATACACCCCAAAAGGTCATTGTGGATAGCCTCGCTTGTTATCTTTTATCTGTGTGCTATACGTAAACCATACGCCACCCGTTGCATTCACGCCGTCTAAAAGAGAATGTATTGGACGCGCTCTGGGTCTACTTTAATCACTTCGGTACAGAAGACGAAGCGTAAGATTTGCTCAAGCTGTTCGGGATCGACGGTTAGCTCTTCAGGCGGAAGGGTGTTGTAAACATAGCTGCGGAACGTTTCCCAACGCGCCCGATAGTTCTGATTATTGAAGGCACTATCCAGATGATCGGTGGGATTCTGGCGTTCCTCCAAGTAAACCTGTAGGATCGCGGATTGGATAATTTGTTGGAAATCATAATTGTTCATCAGTATCAACCTTACCTGCCTGATCGGTCATCAATTAAACGTCAGTATCAACCATCGCGTTAGACAAAGCGATACGGGATCATACGTAGTTTTACGGTCGCCCATCTGCGTAGTTTCCCTTAGACTTGCTTGATGGCAACCGTCATGCCGTCCCCAATGGGAACAAGCATCATATACACGCGCTCATCATGGTAGACAAATTCGTTAAACGCACGCAACAGCATCACGCTGGTTTCCGTGTGGGTGGGGTCTGCTACACTCCCATACCGCAAGGTATTGTCGATGACCACCACGCCCCCCACACGCAAGAGTTGCAAGGCACATTCATAGTAATGGCGGTTATTCGCCTTGTCAGCATCAATGAATACGAAATCAAAGCACCCTGCTTCGCCCTGTTCTAAAAGCGTGTTGAGCGTGTCGAGGGCGGGGGCAAGGCGTAAATCTATCTTGTGCCCCACGTCGGAACGTGACCAATACTCACGCGCGGTTTGCGTCCAATCGGGGCTGGTGTCGCACCCAATCAGCACCCCATCGGGGGGCAACGCCTGCGCCATCCACAACGCGCTATATCCCCTAAACACCCCCACTTCAATCGTGCGTCGAGCATTCACCAAGCGCACCAACAACGCCAAGAATTGCCCTTGCTCCGGTAGGATTTGGTTTTGAGGTTGGTCAAGTTGGGTGGTGTGGTGGCGTAGCTCTGCCAGTAGTGGGGTCTCTTTGACACCGAAGGCAAGGACGTACTCATATAACGCGGTGGGTAATGGGATCGCTTTCAAGGGTTGCTCCGTCGGTATACAGGATAGGTTAATTGTGACACGCCCATGAAACAATTGCAACAATTGGTGTCGTCGTCGCGCTTAGACCGTATTGGGTTATAATCAGGCTAGACCCAACAAACGAAGGAATCTGCTGGATGTATGCCCAAGTTGCCATTCCCATTCCGATTGATCGGCTCTTCACGTATCGCGTCCCCCCCGCCATTGCCCCCACAGTGAGTATCGGGTGTTTGGTGCAGGTCTCGTTTCGCAATCGTGCAGAATATGCGGTGGTCGTCGAACTCTCCGACGAACGTCCCCCCGCCCTCCCCGAAGATGTTGAGGTCAAGCCCATTCAATCTCTGCTACACCCTGAACCGCTCCTATCGCGCACACAGTTACAACTGGCACAATGGATGGCAAGCTACTATCACGCGCCCCTTTCTAGCGCGTTAGAAAAGATGCTCCCCCCTGGAATCAGTGACGGGCGCGACTTGCGCCTGCGCCTGCGTGAGAGTGCCCCCACCGATGCCGATGGGTTAGGAGGGCGCATCCTTAGCTTGTTGCGTCAACGGGGGGTGTTGCGTGGGGATCAGCTCACTCGCGCTTTGCACGGCATCAAACGGGCGGATTGGAAGGCGGTTGTGGATGAGTTGGCACAGGCAGGCTACCTCACCGTTGAGCCGTTCATCCGCCCCCCGCGCACCAAAGCCAAGACCGTGCAAACGGTACAACTGGCGATTGCCCCCCACATGATCGAGGTGTTGGCACCCACGCTGGGCAAGCACAGCCGTCGCGCGGATGTCTTGGAGGGGTTGGCAGGGTTGGTCAACCGCGAGCCAACGCGCCAAACCGTCTTGAGTGTGTTCAACACCACTGATGCCACCCTCAAGAAATTAGCCACAGAGGGGGACATTCGCTTAGAACAAGAGCGTGTGATTTTGACGTTGGATGCGGAGGCACTACGGGAGCGGTTGATCGCGCTACGCAACGGGCACGCTTCGCTGGCATGCTTGCGCTATTTGGCACAGCGCGGAGAGCCTATCGAGGTGGAGGAGGCATTAAGCGCAAGCGGATGCCCCGCCAGTGATTTCCAACGCTTAGAAGCGGATGGGTTAATCTTATTGGGCGAGCGTCCCTTTTGGCGCGATGAGATGGCACACACGGACTACAACGCCCACCCCGCCCCCGTCCTCACTGCGCAACAACACGCCGTGTTAGAACCCATCCTCCACGAAATCAATCAGTATCAACATGAGACCTTTTTGTTGCATGGCGTGACAGGGAGCGGCAAGACCGAAATCTACTTGCAAGCGATCGAGCGCATCTTGCAACAAGGGCGCACCGCCTATTTGCTTGTGCCAGAAATCGCGCTCACCCCCCAAACCGCCCAACGGGTGGCAGGGCGATTCCCCCGTAGGGTTGCCATCTTACACAGTGGGATGAACGAAGCAGAACGCTATGACGTGTGGCGACGCGCCCAAGAGGGGAGTATACAGGTCATGGTGGGGGCAAGAAGCGCACTGTTTGCCCCGTTGCCCCATGTGGGCATCATCATTCTGGATGAGGCTCACGACCCCAGCTATAAGCAACACCCCAACGTTGACCTGCCGCCCTATCGTAGTGCGCCCCACTACGACACGCGCCTGCTCGCCCAAAAGATGGGGGAACTTCATAACGCGGTGGTCATCTATGGAAGCGCAACCCCCGATATAGATACCGCCTATGCCGTCCACCGTCGGCAAATGGTTTACCTCAAACTGCCGGAGCGCATCATGGGGCATCGGGACACCATCCTTGCCCAAGCACAACACAACGGCGTGAATCCGCGTTACCTATCGGAAGATGATTCCACTAGCATGATGATTGATTTGCCCCCCGTGCAAATTGTGGATATGCGAGCGGAACTCAAAAGTGGCAACCGCAACATCTTCAGCCGTGCCCTGCACACCGCGCTCACCCAGACTTTGCACCGTGGCGAACAGGCAATCTTGTTTTTGAATCGTCGCGGGAAGAATACCTTTGTGTTCTGTCGAGATTGTGGCTATGTGGCACAGTGCCCAAATTGCAACCAATCCCTCACCTACCACGAAGAGCAGGTGTTGCGCTGTCATCAATGCGGTTACGCCAGCATCCCCCCCATCCAATGCCCAACTTGCCAATCGACGCGCATCAAATATTTTGGCGCGGGCACGCAAGAGGTGATGGATAGCATGCGCGTTAGCTTTCCGTCCGCGCGTGTGGTGCGTTGGGATGCGGACACCGCCAGCAACGTCGCCGAACATAAGCGATTGTTGATACTCTTCCAAGAGCAACAGGCGGATGTTTTGGTGGGAACGCAGATCATCGCCAAAGGGTTAGACTTGCCGATGGTGACGTTGGTTGGGGTGATTAGCGCAGACACTGCCCTGAACGTGCCGGACTTCCGCGCAGGGGAGCGCACCTTCCAACTGTTAACCCAAGTGGCAGGACGGGCAGGGCGGGGGATTTTGGGTGGGCAGGTGATTTTGCAAACCTATCAACCAGAACACTACGCCATTCAAAGCGCAAGCAAGCACGACTACCGCGCCTTCTATGAGCGCGAGATTGCTTACCGTCGCCAGCTAGGGTATCCCCCCTTTCGGCGCATGGTCAGGATACTATTCCGCTATGCGTCGGAATCACAAGCACAACAACACGCTACCCAAACCGCCCAACGAATAGCGCAACTGATCCCCCAACATGACCCCACCGCCGAGATCATCGGACCCGCGCCGTGCTTCTATACGCGCATCGCCGCTATGTATCGGTGGCATCTCATCGTGCGTGGTGAATCTCCGTTGGCGGTGGTGCGGGCGGTGGCATTGGAAACGGATTGGTACATTGACGTTGATCCGATTGATCTATTATGAGAGACTTTCCCTACGTCGTAACTCAGTAAAGGTGACAACACATGGAACTTACAAGCGGACTCAATCTTCAACAGGCAAAAGCCGTCACCGCGTCGGATGGTGCCACCCTCGTTTTAGCCGGCCCCGGTAGCGGTAAAACGCGCGTCCTCACCCACCGCATCGCGCATCTCATCGGGGAAAGCAACGTGCAACCCTATGAGATCATCTCCGTCACCTTCACCAATAAAGCCGCCCAAGAGATGAAGCATCGCGTTGAGCAACTGATCGGGCGCATCAGCGGAAGCCTGCGCATTGGGACGTTCCATGCCTTGTGCGCTCGCATCCTACGCCAAGAGGCAGACGCGCTTGAATATCACAACCGCAACTTTGTGGTGTATGACACGGACGATCAATTGAACGCGCTCAAGCGTGCTGTAGAAGAAGTGGGCATTGATCTTAAGCGGCTCAAGCTCACCCCGTACAACGTCTTGAACGCCATCAGCGATGCCAAGAACGAACTCATCACCCCACGCGATTATCCCCGTGCTGAATACCGTGATGAGGCGTTGGCACGCTTCTATGAGCGGTATCAGTCCATCTTACAATCCAGCAACGCGATGGACTTTGACGACCTCATCATGTCCACTGTGATGCTCCTGCGTCAAAATCCTACCGTAGCCGAACGCTACCAACGTTACTTTCGGCATGTGTTGGTGGATGAGTTTCAAGATACCAACATGGCGCAGTATGAACTCATCCGATTATGGGGGAAGCACAGTCAAAATGTGTTCGTCGTGGGGGATGAAGATCAGGCGATTTATGGATTCCGTGGGGCAGACTATCGCAACGTTGCCCGCTTCCGCCGTGATTATCCCCAAGCCACCGTGATTCTGCTGGAGCAGAATTACCGCTCCACCCAGAATATCTTGGATGCCGCCCGTGCCGTGATTGACCGCAACCCTGACCGCACCCCCAAAGCGTTGTTCACGGATCGAGGAGGGGGCGCAAAGATTAGCATGTATGAGGCGTTCGATGAAAACGAAGAGGCGGAATACATTGCTAAAGAAATCGAACGATTACGCCGTGCCGGCATGAGTTTGAACAACATGGCAATTATGTATCGCACCAACGTACAATCGCGCGTGCTTGAAATGGTCTGCTCACAATTCCGCATTCCGTATCGCATTGTGGGCGGGGTGGGGTTTTATCAACGGCGCGAGGTCAAGGACATGGTGGCGTACCTGCGCTTGATTGATTCTGACGTGGACAGCGTGAGCTTTGATCGGGTGATTAACACGCCCAAGCGTGGCATCGGCGGAAAGACCGTAGCCACTTTTCAGGCATGGGCAGACCAAGAAGGCATCAGTTATGGGGAAGGGTTAACGCGCTTGCTGAACGGCGAAAGCGTTGGCTTGAGCAAAAGCGTCACCGAGAAATTAGTCTCCTTTGGGGAGATGCTGGCGGAATGGCGTAACATGGCACAAGAGAAACGCTATGCTGACTTGTTGGATGATATTTTTGAGCGCACACGCTATGACGATTATCTCATCCAAGAGAGTAAGAACGATGAGCAAATTGCTGAACGTCGAGAGAACGTGGCAGAGTTGCGCCAGTTATTGGCGCAAGCCGACTTTGACACCTTGAGCGACTTCCTAACTGATGCTTCGCTTTCTTCCGAACGGGCAACCAATCACCCAAATGATGAGCGCATCACCCTTTTAACACTGCATGCCAGCAAGGGCTTGGAATACTCGGTGGTCTTTCTAACAGGGTTAGAGGATCGCTTGTTGCCTCATTCACGCGCACTAGACGATCCTGATGAAATGGCAGAAGAACGTCGTCTCATGTATGTGGGGATCACCCGCGCCAAAGATCGCCTGTATTTAACTCGCGCATTTCGTAGACGGATGGGCACGTACTTTGAACCGTGCGAACCCTCTCGCTTTTTGTACGACATTCCCACCCAACTGATTCAAGGATCAAGCGTTGCCACCGAAGCCACGCGCCAGCAAACGCTTCATAACCGACAATCAACCAGTTGGAATCCCACCGCCGCTATAGATAAGGTCATTCCCTTTCCAAACCCAGCGCGAGCGGTCATGCAGTATCGCGCCGGAATGCGTGTGTATCATGCCAAGTTTGGGGAGGGCACGGTCATTGAGAGCAAGAAAACCCCCGACGATGAAGAAGTCGCAGTAGCATTCCGTGAAGTGGGAGTCAAACGCTTGATGGCGAGTTTCGCCAAGATGGAGATTCTAAGCGAATGAGCCACGCCAACCGCCCCCTTTCCTCCATGAGGTGCGGTTGGCATGGCGCGAACACTAACCGCATGTAACGCATAGGGGAAATGCTGGGGAGTGAGATATTCATCCAATTTAACCATTACAACTATAGGGATAAAAAATTATGAAGGACGATATAATTATCCTGATAGACCACGATAAACGTAGAATTCGACTGACTCTTGAGCGATACAATCACATCTTGGAACATCCCGAAATGGCAGATCAATTTGAGCGAATTCAAGAAACTATTCAAATGCCCCAATTCGTTATTACCACAATAGCCGATGAGACGGTATACGTATATCATCGGTATTATGAAACCACACCTGTAACTAGCAAGTTTCTGCTGGTGGTGGTCAAGGTTCTAAAAGAGGATGCGTTTGTGCTAACAGCCTTTTTCAGTAAGCGTGAAAAGAAAGGGAATGTGCAATGGATCGGTTAAAGGTTTGGTATGACAGTGAAGCGGATATACTGGAAGTGATCTTCGAGGATGCGCCTGCTGTGATGGAAGAAATCCATGAGGATGTCTTTGAGCGTCGTACCCCTGATGGGCGCGTGATTGGATTCATGGTCATGAACTTTAGTACGCACGACCGCGAAAAACTGAATCTGCCCATTGCGGTGACGGTCAAAGCTGGCTAGGTTATGCTCCCCCGTTGCCCTCATCCCGACCTTCTCCCGCAGGGAGGGCGTAAATTCATGTTATGATGAGAGTAGAATCGGATGAAGGATTTTAAGCATGGATGTTTTGACTATTCAACTTTCAGCGAGTGTTTTAGAGCGACTTAAAGCCATTGCCGAAGGTCAGCATACAGCACTTGAGCAGGTGGTTGAAATGGCTGTATTGTACTATATCGAACAAGAAGATATGCCAGTAAGTCCGAAAGGGATTAGCACCCATGAGCCACGCCAACCGTACACTACGACTGACTGACCACGAGCGCATACGCTATCAAGCGCGTTTGCTTCAGATAAATCACCCCGTCAAGTTAGATGAAGTGGTGAATCGCACCCTACAACAAGATACATGCTTCGCCCTTCCTCTTTTGCCTGCGGGTGTGGTTGATTTAGTTGTTGCTGATCCGCCTTACAACCTGAACAAATCTTTTAACGGAACGCCGTTTTCTCGCCGAGAGACAGATGATTACATAGTATGGTTAGATCAATGGATTAGCCATCTAGTGCCACTACTGAAACCTACCGCCTCCATCTATATCTGTGGGGATTGGCGTTCATCAGGGGCAATTGAGCGTGTGGCAAGTCATTACTTTCACATTCAAAACCGCATCACTTGGGAGCGTGAAAAGGGGCGAGGGGCTAAAACCAACTGGAAGAATGCTTCAGAAGATATTTGGTTCTGCACGGTCTCTCCATCTTATACGTTCAATGTTGAAGCGGTCAAGCTAAAACGACGTGTGCTTGCCCCCTATCGTGATGGGAACGGCACGCCCAAAGATTGGAGTGAAACCGCAGATGGGGATTTTCGCTTGACCTATCCTTCTAACCTATGGACAGATTTAACCGTGCCTTTCTGGTCAATGCCAGAAAACACAAATCACCCCACCCAAAAACCAGAGAAACTCATCGCCAAGATTATTCTTGCCAGTAGCCATGAAAATGACCTCGTACTAGACCCATTCTTGGGATCGGGTACAACTTCTGTGGTAGCAAAAAAACTCAATCGACGCTTCATAGGGATTGAACAAGAAGCAGAATATTGTTTACTGGCAGAGAAACGCCTAGAACTGGCAGAACACCATCGGACAATACAAGGTTACACAGGTGGTTTCTTTTGGGAACGCAATACTCTAAAAGAGCAAAAACAACAACAATCAGATGAGACATACCCACTCCAACAAGAAAGGCTCATTTAGTGTGGCACAGTCATATTTTTCATGGCAATGTATACCTTGAAATAGAAAAAGCGATTCTCACTCATTTACGCTCTCAAACAGACTTACTCAGTTTAGATTCATTGAACAGCACTCGTGCGGCAGGGGATGCTATTCAGGCGAATTTGACAAGGTATTTTGGTGAGTTAATTCAACCATGGGCGAAAACATACTCTACTCAATTCAGTCGTCGTGCTATGGCGGACTTTCAATTTACGGATATAGATGGCTTAAACTATGTCATTGATGTTAAAACACACCGACTAGATGCTGACTTTCACATGCCTAACCTCATTTCAGTAGAACGGTTAGCTCGTTTCTACAACGAGGATCAAAACTACTTCACCCTACTACTGATTAGTTATGGCATCCATGACGCACAAATTGAATTTGAAGCTGTCACCTTTTTGCCAATAGAATCCTTAATGTGGGATTGTCTAACTATTGGCGCATTAGGTTGGGGGCAAATACAACTTATCAATTCCCAACGATTGCACATTGATCGAAACTATTCTAGGGGAGCGTGGATGAATGAATTTTGTGAACGAATGCTTACATTTTATCCACGAGAATTACAAAAGATTGAAAGCAGGATTCACTACTTCCAACGGGTGCAACTGTTTTGGCAGGGGCACTAGCCCCATATAACACCCCATCTGCTAACAGTTTCACAAAAGCCTGATGAAGAGCAGGAACATCCTGTACGGTTTGCCAAATATAGCGGTAGGCAACGCACTCATAGTTGTGCGCTAAGAAGTCACGAAAGGTAATTAACTTGCGCCACTCAATTGCATGGGGTGTCTTGCTCATAGGCTAACTGCATCCTGCAAGACGGCATTCATTTAGCCATGCTCCGCGCCCATCGTGAGGAGATTTTAGCACTTGCCGATCGGTACGGCGCGTATAACGTGCGCGTGGTTGGCAGTGTGGCGCGTGGGGAAGCCACTCTAGCCAGCGATATTGATTTGCTCATCACAGCCCGAACAGGGGTGAGTGTGTTCGATTTGGTCGGCTTGTGGTTGGATCTAAAAGCGTTGCTCGATTGTGAAGTGAGCCTTATCACCGATGATGTTGATACACACCCTGACCGCTAAGTTGGGGGGCTGCTCAAGCATAGCTGTTCCTCTGTCATACACTACAATGCTCTTGATGATTGTATCACAAGCGCACGCACACAACATCAGCCCTGCGTTTTACAGATGCCCCTCTAGTAGGAAAACACAAACCAAAGACAAACTATCTTT
>JBMOEO010000093.1:0-15421 GCA_049318945.1 Phototrophicaceae bacterium
GGGGGGCGACGGGGGGGAAGTTGCACCATCTCCAGATTGAGCGGTGCTTTCAACCGTATTCATCACCGCATCTTCTACTCTGGCGGAGCGGGCACGTTGACGCGCGGTGAGCAGGGTATTCATGCGTTGATCTACTGGTGGAGTGGCTTCAACCGCACGCCGTAACCAACGCGCACGGAAGGCTTCTACATCGCGCGTGCTAAAACTTAAGCGTCGGATGGCAATATCCACGGGTAAAAGCAAAAGTGCCAGCATCAACAGATTTTGCCAAATGGGGGCGGTGATGGGGTGGGGGCTATTGGGCAGATCAAAAGCCGCTTGGGGGCGGTCGGTGATGTCGCGCCCATTGGTCAGGTTGCCCAGCTGGGGGAGGATGCTACTTTGGGCAAGGGGTGGGTTGTACTCCCCACCATAGCTCATCACCCAGCCACTGGTCTGGTTGAGTGCGTCGTCTCCCACGCTCCCATTCAAGCGGAGCAGGTATGCCCCTTCGCTTTGGGGATCAAAGATTGCCTCATATTGACCGGGTGCCACCTGTCGTAATGGAACGAGCATTGCCTCAAGATCGGGTGCCACCAGCGATAGTTGCAAATTTGCCCCGTTCAAATAGTCTCCGCTTTGTGTACGGGCATCCACCACGATTCGCGCTTGTTCCCCCTGCATGATGACTTGGGTATCTAAGGTGTGGTCGCTCCCTTCGGTAATTGTCCAGCGTACCGCTTGGCTCCAAAAACGAGTGTAGCCTTCCCAACCCACCCAATCACTAGACCAGCGTGAGGTGGCATCAGACGTGAACGCCACTGCCCGCCCTAAGCCATATTGCCATGAGGTCAGAATGGGGTCTTCATATTCACCACCGCGCAAGATGACGGTGGCGGTGTCTTTTTCGGTAGTCGCAACGTAGCCATATAACTGTGGGATGCTGGAGATGCCACTGATGATGGGGCTGTTAGCGGTTAGGACGGGGAAGAAGGGTTCTTCCACCAAATAGCTACGGCTTGCCAAGACCGTCTCTTGGGCAAAGATCAGCGGAATTTGTTCGACCACATCAATTAGATAATAGTTGCCTTGTCCTGCTTGTGCCATATCCGCCAAAAATGGAGCAGAGCCTGTCCCGATGGCAATCACTGAAGTGGTGATGTCACTTTTGAGGTATAGCCCTGCGGTGGTTTCGATGAGTTGGCTTTCGTCTGACCATCCATCCGTCAGTAGGATGATGTGCTTGCGTTCAGAATCCAACGGGGCAAGGTCGCGCCCGGCGAGGTTCATGCCGGCTAAAATGTCCGTTCCACCATTGGGGCGCAATGTTCCCACTAGCTGTTGTAAGAAGGTGCGGTCTAGCACGGGTTGAATGGGAGCAATCCATGATCCATCCGAGTTGAACGATGCCACCCCTGCCTGATCGGTAGGTTGTAAGAAGTTGAGCGAGCGGATGATCGCCTCTTTGGCGAGTTCAATATTTTCCACCCCAGAAGGACCCACCTCTCCCATACTGCCAGAGGTATCAATCAAATAGACAATCGTCAACAGGGGAAGGCGTTGTTGGTCACGCAGGCGCGTTTCTACCGGAAGCGTTTCCTCTATGGGGGTTTCAAAGTATCCCCCTGTTCCATAGGATTCCGTCCCCCCAATGAAGACTAGCCCACCCCCCAAGTCACGCACATAGCTTTGTAACGCTTCCATCTTTGCTTGGGCAAAGTGACGCGCCGCCACATTCACCACGATCACGCTATCATATTGAGCGAGACTCGCTAAACCGATGGGTAGATCAGCGGGTTGTAGCACATCAACATTCATCCCACTTTGCTCTAAAGAGGGGACAAGGTGGGTAACTTCGGTCAAGTCTTGAGCAAGCACCAACACGCTTGGCGCACCAATCACACGTGTAAAAGCCGCCAAGCGATTGTTTTGGGAGAAGCCATCAGAAGCCAACGGATCAACCTGTACCTGAAAATCGCGGAAGCCCGCCCCGCCCGCCTGAAGGGTGATGCTGAAGCGGTTTGTCCCACGGTTGAGATCAACCGTCTGTTGATAGACGATGTTCCCACTTGCTGAAAGGGTGACTTGTGCGGGGGTGGGTTCTTGTGCGGTGATGCTTAGATTCAAATCAAACAGTTGATCGGCATTGACGGTGCTGGGAACATCTACTTCTGTCAGCTGGACTTCGGGCTGGGGGGGATTGTCTAGTTGGATGTAATCAATGGGAATGCCCGTAGCGGTTGCCAAACTGATGGCGGACTCGGTGTCTCCCGTCGTAGGAAGCCCATCACTTAGAATCACCATGCGTCGCGCTGCGTCCGAAGGCAACAATGCCAAGCCTAAACGGATGGCTTCTGCTAGGTCAGTATGGTTGGTGAGCGGAATGGATTGCACATCGCCTAAAGTCTGCTGGGTGCTGACGGTTTGTTCAACCACGGCATTTGCCCCAAACAGCACCACCCCAACGCGGTCATCGGGGCGCATGGCATCCAAAGCAGAACGAATGGTGGCGAATGCTTGTGCTTGGGTAGTGGGGGCGATACTGTCGCTGACATCCACCAAGAACACAACCGCTAACCGATTGGCGGATAGCACGATTTGCGCCCCACTGAGTGCCAACGTCAGCAAGACCAAGATCAACACGCGCACCGCAAGACTCCACGTATCACGAGTTCGCCGATAAGCATGGCGAGGAAAACCAACCCAAACGGTGAAGGGGAGGGCGAGCAACAACAACAGAGCAAACGGAAAGCTAAACGTCATGCAAAAACCCAATGGGCTGTTTTAGTCTATAATCCTTATTGTACCCTGAAACTAAAGACCCACAACCTCCCTTGTAGCATGACATCCACACGGTCTGATGATTTGATATGGAGCAATGAACATGATTCAGCAATTAACGCTTGAGAACTTCAAGAGTATTCAATCCATTGAATTTGAGTTAGGTAGCCTAAATGTACTCATTGGGCGCAATGGTAGCGGAAAATCCAACTTCCTTAATTTTTTTCATCTACTAGGGCAAGCCATGCGACATGGCTTAAATCGTACCATCTACGATGATTTTCAAGGCTTTGAGTATATCCGCCATTTGAATGTGCCTCCCTCTGATGGATTGCGCTGGCGACTGACCTTCCCACAAAAACAGGATGAAATCTATTTCTATGAAGTCATGATTGTGGGGCAGGGTTTGGGTGGCTACATCATCCAATCTGAAGTGCTTTCCCGTTCCCCTTATCCCACTTATGATGATCCTTACAAGTTCATTGACGTGCGAAATGGCAAGATCAACTTGTTAAAAGCAGCGGATAGGTCTTCTGAACCTGCCGAACTGGATAACCTTGACCATGAACTTGCTATCGCCCAGATTCGCAATCAAACGCGCTACCCAGCTTTAATGACCATGTATCGAGAGTTGAGAGCATGGAAGGTCTTCAGCGGTTTTGGCAAGCGTGAATTACAGACGATTCGCGGTGGGCAAATCTTGAATATTGTCAACCCATTAGAGCTAGAGTTAGATGGCTCTAACTTGGTTTCGGTGTTATATGCGTTTGCCAATCAACCCGAATATGAGTCAGTCTATGAACGGCTCAATCAGATCATGCAATTGGTATTTCCTGACTTCAAGCAATTTGATTTTCCCCTTTCCGCTGGGGGGCAAGCCAGTATTGCCTTACGTAGCAAGGATGTGAAAAAGAGTATTCCAGCCTTTTTGCTGTCCGATGGACAATTGCGCTTCTTAGGGTTATTGGTCTTGTTGCTCTTGCCCACCCCTCCTAACTTGATTTTGATTGATGAACCTGAAATTGGGATGCACCCCAAGATGATAACCATCTTGGCGGAATTGCTTCAAGAGGCGGCGCAACGTACTCAAGTTATCATCTCCACCCATTCCCCACAATTGATTGACTCGCTTCCAACAGAATCCTTATGTGTTGTGGAAAAGCAGAACGGCGCAACCACGCTAACGCGCCCTGATCCAACCCGTCTAGCACGCTGGCTAGAGCGGTATAAGGCTGGCTACTTATGGACACACACCACCCTGATTGAGAGGTGAGATGATATGCCCAAGCATCAACAAGATGATAAACCAGTCTTATATATCTTATGTGAGGGGCATAGCGAAGAAAGCGTTCTCCCCACGTTCTTGCAACCCTACTGGTCGGTGCGTTTCGGTGATTGTGAGGTGGCACGTCGTTATGATGGAAAAGATGATCTCAAACAGAACTTCAAGGAAGATGCCCATGAATACTTGCTTGAGCCTGATGTGTTCATCCTGTGCCTGTTAGACCTCTATGAGGCACCTAAAGAGTGGTATAACCCTAATCAGCATAATCGTGAAACTGGCTTTGAGTTAGTACAACAACGGTTGTATGACCAAATTGATCCAATTTATCACAGGCGGTTTGGCGGTTTTGCAGTCGTGATGGAATTGGAAACTTGGCTCTTGGCAGATTCTAAACTTCAACAAGAGGTGTTTCATCGGGAGTATCCTCAACCTGAAACCATTCATCATCCTGCGGCGGAACTTAAGAAAGTGTATTCTGGCTACAGCAAATTACTTAATGCTTCTACACTCTTTGGGAAAGCGAGCGCGAAACGGGTTTATGATGACAACTGTCCACATTTTCGTAAATTGGTGGAGTGGTTGATAACCGACCCTACTGAATATGAAAGGATGCGGGTTAAAAACGATCATCGTCAACGCAACCAAAAAATCACTGAACAAGTAAATGCACTACAGGCGAAAGCGGATGAAGCGTATAAACGTTCTAAAGTGTATCTTGAGCAAGGTCTCTTGGATGAGGCGATAGAGTGGGAGGAGCAAGGTAAAGAATACGACCGACAAATAAACGAACTATATTCATTGCCACACACCGATTAAACTATATGACCATTCATTCAACCATCAAAGGTTATTATGTCATCTATTGCTCTTCATCCCCTCTTGAAACCTGTGCAGATTGGCGGTGTTCAAATCGCTACCCCGCTCTTTTTGGCACCGATGGCTGGGCACACGGATTATGCTTTTCGGGTGATGTGTCGTCAGCAGGGAGATTGTGGCTTGGTGTGTACCGAACTCATCAGCAGTGATGCCATGCAATATGCTGATGCCAAACGTCGCGCCCTCATGAAGTTTGACTGGGAAGCGCACGAGTCCCCCGTAGCAGTTCAACTCTTTGGGGGCGATCCGTACACGATGGCAGAAGCCGCTAAAATTGTGGAGGCACACGGTGCGGATATTGTGGACATCAACATGGGATGCTGGGTGCCCAAGATTGCCCGTTCGGGTGGGGGGGCGGTGTTGCTCAAGGATGTTTGTACTGCCACTGCTGTGGTGGAAGCCGTTGTCAAAGCGGTGAAGATTCCCGTGACGGTTAAAGTCCGTAGCGGTTGGGAACGTAGTCACCCCACTGCTGTTCCGTTTGCCAAAGCCGCCAAAGAAGCTGGGGTACAAGCTATCGCCGTTCATGCGCGGTTTGCCACACAGGGCTTTAAGGGGCGTGCAGAATGGGACATGATTGGAGAGGTGAAAGCTGTCGTGGGTGATTTACCCGTGATTGGTAACGGGGATGTTAAAACCACTGCCGACGCGCTAGAGATGGTGGAGCGCACGGGGTGCGATGGGGTGATGATTGGGCGTGGGGCGTTAGGGATGCCTTGGGTTTTCCATCATATCGCCCATCAGATTCGCACGGGTGAAATCCTGCCTAGCCCAACCTTTGAACAACGCGCCGAGATGGCACTCCAACAAGCACGCCTCAATATTGAAACGACGCGCCGCGAGGTGGATGATGCGGTGCGCATTTTGCGCCAACAAATTGTGAATTACCTCAAAGGGACAAAGCATGCCGCACGGTTGCGCGAGATGATTGTTCAAGCAAAATCCTTAGAAGAAATTGAACGCTTGCTAGAGCCATTACTGGAACAATAGGGTAAGTCTCGAACTTGTCCAGATGAATTGCACATAGATTGCAATGAAGGTTGATGTTATCAAGATGAAACGCTTCCCACGCTTTGATGTCTACTTCTTCCCTTTGGTGGTTGTGTTATTGGTGGCAACTTGGTTTCGCCTACAAGGCGTGATGGCTTTGCCCGTTTCAACGGATGAAGGTTGGTCAACTTGGGCGATTCAATCTGCCGATATTGAACAGGTGATAGACAAACTTGCCCATGATCGCCATCCCCCCTTTTACTTCCTCATCTTGGCATACTGGAGCAAACTGGCAGGAGATTCCCATTTAGCTTTACGGCTTCCCTCGATCTTGGCAGGGGTTTTAACCACCGCGTTGATCTATCGGATTGGGGATGATACCTTTGGATGGACGGCAAAGAATGGGCGCGAGGATGTGGCATGGTACGGTATGCTCATCTGGGCAGTGCTACCGATTGCGGTTTACTACTCACAAGAGATCCGCCATTATGCGTGGTTCACCTTGTGGGTGAGTCTAAGTTCGTTGTGGTTCATTCGGGTCTTACGCAAGCCCACCCTCTCCCACCTATTGGGCTACACCCTAACCTTGATCGGCATGATGTATACCCTGTACTTTGCAATCTGGGTGATTGGCTTGCAGGTTGCAATTGGCTTTCTGTTGTGGCGTGGGGATTCACGGGTAGGCTGGCGCGTGCGTTGGAAAGACCGCCTAGCGGTGATCGTGGCGTGGGCGGTTGCAGGATTGGCATACTCGCCATGGTTGTATGTGATGGTTAGCGTGCAATGGCAATGGCTTCAAAGTGGGATTAGCTACGCCCCCGGCACCTTTCACAGCACCCCTATGGACATTCTGCAATTGATGGAACAGCTATTCGGTGGGGGCTTGGCTCTAACGGCTGGGCTATATGTGGTGGGGGCGTGGGGTTCGCTCGTGAGCGATCGCACGGACAACACGCTTGGCTTACGGCTTGCCAATCCGGCTTGGCTTGCTGAGTTGTATTTGGTGATGGGGTGGTTGGTACTATTCCCCATCTTGCTCATCCTGAATGCCTACGGAACGGGTGTGCTTTCCGCGCGAACGACTGTCTTCATGACCCCATTCATTGCGTTAGTGGTTGGTGCGGGTTTTGTGCGCTTACGACAGGGCGCACGTTGGAGCTTGTTGGTTGCTTATTTGGTGGTGAGCGCGGGCATTCCCCCCCTCATTCAACCGCACCTTGCCTATGACCAAACCGCTGATGTGCTGGCAACCCACATCAACCCCGCTGATCTGATTATCCTAGAGACGGGTTGGGATGATAACGCCTTCGCTTATGAAATTCGCCAGCGGTTGGGATATGATGCGTCAATCATTCGCACGCTCCCATGGGTCAATGATCGCGTTGAGCCGATTCAAGTTGTTTCGCAAATTGGTGAGGCATTACAACACGCCGAGCGCGTCTGGGTGGTGAATTGGTATCAACCTTCACAGTTGCTCCCCTACTTAACGAATGCTGACAATGGTTTCGTGAGCATTCTAACGACGCAAGCAAGCGTGGGGACGGACTATCAAGGGCGATTTGCCTATGCCGGGGCGGACGATCATGTCATGATTCAAGGGTTTGCTCAACCGAAATTGGGTGATGAAGGGGTGTCCTTTGGTGCAGAACTGATCCTACGCGAGGCGTTGTTTTCTGCATCTGTGCAAGCCGATCAACCGTTGTATGTGGATGCGTGGTGGTCAGTGCCACGCTCACTGGCATTAGATTATTCCGTTGGGGTGTTCTTGCTGGCACACGATGGAACGGTCATCGCGGATTACAATGGCGCGGTGGGGGCATTGCCCACCAGCACATGGCAACCCAACCAACTACAACAAACTCGCTATGCGATCCGCACTGATGCCCTTTCTCGCGGAACGTATGAATTGGTCATGGCGGTTTACCACTATGAAACTCCCGCTCAACCCTTGATGGTCAACGATGCGCCACATCTAGCGTTGGGCTTGGTGAATGTGCGTTAACGCCTGCGACGCTTTTCCCACGCCTCCACCGCAGATAATGCCGTAGGCGTGCCAATATGGGTGAGTGAACGCGCGACATAGCTCAGAATCCAACTATCGTCTTTGGATTCATTCAAGATGCGAATCAGCCCTTGATTGGCATCTTGTCCTCCCAGCTTGACCAATGCCCTAGCGCAAGCATCGCGCACCAGTGGGTCAGTTTGAATGTCGAGGGCAACGGTAGTCAGAATGTGAATGGCATCTTGGCTACCAATCAGGCTAAGGGCGTATGCGGCGGAGCTGCGAACATGGTTATCATCATTGCGGTCTTGCAACACATGATAGAGCGTATCATTCACCTGATAATCTCCCAGCATACCTAATGCACGCGCTGATGCACCCCGCACCAACGGATCATCAGCGCGATTGGTGAACACCTCCAGCATCACTTTGGTGGCGACATCCTCGCCAATCATCCCCAACGCATAGGCAGCAGATCCGCGTTTTGCGTCTGTGTCATTCGCATCCAATAGCACTTTGGTTAAAACGCTGGTAGCGCGTTCCCCACCAATCAACCCTAACGCCCGTGCGGCAGAATCGCGCCCAAAACTATCGCGTGAAGAATTGAGCAAAACCTGCACCAATACCCCCGATGCTTGTTCCCCACCGATATTGATGAGGGCACGGACGGACGCACTCCGAATGCTACGGTCAACACTGGCATTAGAAAGCACTTGCACAAGGCTGGTTGTGGCGCGTTGCCCTCCCACTTCGCCCAATGCCTCCGCTACGGTGCGACGAATGCGCGTGTCATAGCTCAAATCATTGAAGACCTGAATGAGTCCCATGATGGCTTGCTTGTTGGCAATGCCAGCAAGGGCACGCACGGCGGAATCACGCAGGTCACTCCGCTCGGATGGGTTGGTCAAAATCCCTAGCAGGGTGGTGGTTGCTTGCACGTTCCCAATCAACCCCAACCCGCGAATGGCGGCATCGCGTACTTCCGTCGGTTCATCCAAGTTGGTGAGCGTTTGGGCAAGAGCATTAACCACCCGTTGCCCCCCAATATCCGCCAGAGCCGTTGCTGAGGCGGTGCGCACGCGCAACACTTTATGGCTCATCCACACCTCTAACAATGCCGGTATGACCCGTGCGTCGTGGGTTGCTGCCAGTGCCACCGCTGGATTCCCTAAATTGGCGGTGACGGGAGTGAGCGGCTCAAACCAATCGGCATCCTTGACGCGCGGAATAGCAAATTCGTATGCCAAAATATCGCGGATTTTGCGATGCACAAAGCGATAACTGCCGTCATGGTTGGGGGTCAACAAGTGTATTTGCATGGCAAGTGACATGAATTCATCGGGATGCTCATAAACCAATAGAGGCTTGGCGATGGCATCATACTCAATGGCATTCATATCCCCCACCCCTCCTGCATTGCGCATGGCGATTTCACCTAGCACATCGCGCAGGCGATGCAAGCTAAAGGGAGCGGAATCATATTGTGTGCCCAATTCATACACACGATCAATATAGCGGTTTAATATATCTCCTTGCAGGGCATCAACATTATCAAACAAAGTCGGCACTTCATCTAAATCTGCATAGACAAATCTCAAAATGCGTAAGAATAGAGGTACGTCAATCACAGCTTCTAAAGACGGATAGGCTTGGATGAGGTGTTGAATGATCGGTGAGGTTTCAACGATTGCTCGTTGAATGTTTTTGGAAAGGGGTGTGAGGCTGATTGTGCTATGTAAGCGAGACTTCCCCACCAAACGCCCATAATCTGCCAGGCGACAAGATACAATGACGGGGATGCGGTCTGGCAGTTGTTTCAAAAAGACTTCACGTGGATTAAAAGATCGAATCTGATTGCTACGGGTAGAGATGGTTAACCCAACTGAAGGCAACAACGCATCCAATGAATCCAACACCAGCAACAAGTTTCCATGTTCTAATAATGTTTCGACATGTTCATTGAGAGTTGGGCGCACTCGCTGAACCCAATCCAAGACTGATTCAAATTGTGAAAAATTCCAAGATGAAATATTAAGCAAAATGGGTACGGGTGCCATGGGGTCATGCCAGCGTGTGACGACAGCATCACGCACAAAAGCGTATAGCGTGGTGGTCTTGCCTGCACCCGGCTTTCCTAATAGCACCAAGCGTTGCCCAAAAGCATTGTATGCCTCTAACAAGCTGTTGAATGTTTCGTGTGGTTCATTGGGTAAGTCTTGATCGTTAGAGAAAGTTCGTTCCCAAAAAGGGGATTGATCTTCATCAATCAAGATGGAGTCTTCTAAATGCCCAATCACTTCCTCATATAGATCATCCAGATAGTGGCTAAGGGGATCATAAAATTCTGGAACGGTGGGCAGTTGATTCTCTTGCAAGAGGCTATGGAGTGCTTGCACGCTGGTTTGCAACGGCGCGGTATGGAAATCGACTGTAAGCCAGGGCGCAAATAAAAACGGTAAAGCGTGGTTTGTCACTTTGAGGATGATGATGGGGATATGCTTATGCACCGCATAGAAGACTTCACGTTGCACTAATGGATCGGAAAGCGTTGAGGTGTTCTGATCGAAGATTATCACTACACAATCACTATGGCGGATTGCTCGTTCAAGTTGTGTTCCATAGTCTTGTAAGGGATTCATCTTTCTTTTGTCATACCACACCTCATGCCCTAATTCGACTAAGGAATGGCTGAGTGCTTCAGCAAAAGTAAACCCATTGCTTCTGAAATAAGAGATAAAAATATTCTTTCCGTTAGTCATTAGCATCTTCCGATCCGTGTTGAATATCCATACTGTACAACGATAAGCGAAAAATTTCCCCCTAAAGATTCTAAAATCTCATAAACTCTCGTGGCAAATTGTTCCTGAAAAAGAGTAGGGTGTGTCCCCTCATCTCAATAGATTTAATAATTCTTGATAGAGAGTTAACGCCTCTTGTTCATAGTTAGGGGGAGGAACAAGCACAATCGAAGTTGCCCCTGCTGCAACGGTTTTACGGATTGCTTGGGCGCATTCTTCCACGCTTCCCACCCATGTTAATGCCTCAATCCATTCATTCGGCATAGATTGTGATAAAGCCGTCGCTCCTCCCTGTGCCAAAATGGTGCGCACCTCCTCACTGATTCCCAATGTATCCAACGCACTATACAATTCTCCGCCAGCGATGAAGTCAGCAACAATCGGACGCAAGCGGTCAACCGCCACCTGTTTGTTCTCATGAATGGAGCAGAAGTTATACACCACTAGCTCATACGGGTCTTCGCGTTGTGCTTGTGTGCGCCCCTGTTCGATTTGCTGGCGTGCCCACGCCACATACTCAACGGTATGAATTTCGGCGAGGATGGCACCATTGGCAACCTTACCAGCAATCGTCAGGGATTTTTGCCCACGCACCCCTAATACCAATGGGGGGATAATTTGTGGTGGGAAGATCAATTGTACCCCATCAATGTTGACGGTTTGCCCGTGCATTGTGACTTTTTCTCCGCTTAGAAGCGAACGGGTTGCGACGGTTACTTCCTCTAATGCTTTCAACTGTGATGGGGGAAACGCGCCGATCTGTTTCATCCATGCTCCCACCCCATGCCCAATGCCAGCGATGAAGCGGTTGGGATACATATTCGCCAGGGCAGAAATCTCTAAGGCGAGCATAGCAACATTGCGCCCGACCGCAGGCATAATCCCTAAGCCAATCGTTAGCGAATCTGTCACCGCCAATGCGGTAGAAACGGTGGCAATGCCTCCACTAAAAAAACAATCTTCCACCAACCATAACGCATCGAAGCCCCCTTGCTCAGTTTGTTGGGCAAAGGACTTTAATGCCTGTGGGGGAAGGGTACAACGAAACATCACCCCTATCGTGAAATTCATGACGCTTTACTCCTGATAATCAGTGGTCAAAATTATTGAATCTCTCTATAATAAAATTTAGCTCAGCTATATTGTAGGCATTATGCGGATGACCTTTTTTATCAACTTTTACAAAACAACTAGAAAATGGTATCGCCAAAGTCCCTTTGGTAAAACTGTCCCTAAATACTGGGCGAAGCCTTCTGATGAACAATATCAACTAGACCTTCATTATGATGGGTTCATTGCCCCTGACCATCTCCAAGAATATGAGTTGCACAATAACCCCGCCATCATGGAAGATTTGGAGACTTTGGAGCGATATTTGCTACCTATCTTCTGGGAATACAATCAGAAGTCTCGCCACTTCCAAAACAAATATTTTTTCTACCAGTGGGTTTTTATCATTGGGGCTTTCCTTACCACCGTATCAGGCGTTATCACCACTTATTTTTCTGGATTGGGGGGAGAGACCAGCAATGGTGTATGGATTCTATTCTTCTATTTTCCCACATGGACGAAGGTTGGGATATTGAGCGTCACCACGACCATCATCAGTGCCATCACCAGTTACTTCACCTTGTTGAGCAATCAAGGTGAACCGCGTAAACGGTGGGCAAGTTATCGTCGTTTAGCAGAGGAATTGCGCATCGTATACTTCCGCTATGTTGCACGCTTAGAACCCTACAACACGAAGAATCGCGTTGAGGTCTTGCGTCGCCGTATGATCGAAATTCGAGAACAGGAGCAGGCAAGTGTCTAATAATCCAGCAGAAACAGCTGTACCCCAATCCCAGGTTAAACATACTCCTAAAACAGCAAAGCTACTAACACGCATTTATGTTGAGCGACGCTTGCGTTATCAGATGGGGTATTATCAATCAAAGATGGTGCAATTTGAAAACAACCTAGACAATGCCTTCCGCCTCAATGCAATTGTGATGACGCTTAACTCCTTGCTGGCGGCTTTTGGGACGGTTAGCTCTAGCTCGGTTGTGCATTTGATTACAGCGGTTTTGCCGGCGTTGGCGGCGTTGATCTCTGCTTTCCGTCAGTTGTACCAATGGGATCGACAGTCACAACTCTATAAAGACACTGTGTTGGGGTTACAACGCGCGAGTCTAGTTTTGCCTGATATAGATGATCCCAATGAGATCCGCCCAGAGGAAGCCTCTATTATCTTCCCGAAGTTGGTTTCTACCGCAGAGGATGTATTCAAAGAAGAGGTTAGTCAATGGGGGCAAATTGCGGCGGGGAATAAATCTGGTGAGGCAGAAAGCGATGAAGCGGTGGCAGAGTTTGCTGAACGGTATGGCTTGGTGGATGAAAACGGTCAGATTGATGAAACCAAGTTGGGCGTGATTCAGAACATCTTGCAACGTTCGCGTTCTGCGCCCTCTAAGATACACGTCACCCCTGTTGAGCCATACGGGTTGAAGCCGGGCATAGAAGCCGAACCTATCATAGCACAAACGCTTCCAAGCACCTTGACGGAAGTTATCATATCCGATGAAACAGTTGTGGATGAAGTCGTAGACTTGACTGGGCAAGAAGCCGATGAAACACGTTCGTCATAATCATATCGTTCAGTTATGTTTGGCAGTCGTGATGGGTATGTTGGTGGGGTGTAGCTCTATGGTGACACCCCCCATAACCTATGCCGATTTGCCAGAAATGGGTGATCCTGTGCGTGGTGAAGCAATCTACCTTAGTGGAGCAAGTGGAACAGTAACTCCTTGCAATGGTTGCCATGTTGAAAACTCCGCCGGGGCACCCGCGCTAATCGGCGTAAACTATGCTGAAGTGGCACAAAGCCGCGTGCCAGAACAATCTGCACGGCAATATACTTTCCAAGCGATTGTTGCGCCTGCTTCTTATGTTGTGGCGGGATATGGAAATGCCATGCCTGAATATTATGGTATCCGACTTTCTGCTCAAGACCTTGCAGATGTCATCGCCTACTTATTATCTTCACCATAAGAGAATTGTCTGCAGATTAGCATGGGAATCTGCTATCATCATACATCGTTTTTGTAGTTATAGAATTGATAGCACAAAAGATGACAGGTACATTAAAGCCCAGCTATAGCCGAATGATTCCCGACCCCTTGATTATGGGGCAAGCACAATTGCAACGAGGCTCAGAAATTCAAGCTGGCGCACGCGCAGAGGTAATCCCTAGCCCTTTAACACATGCCTTAAGCTCATTTGGTGGGCGCGTGTCTGCCCAGATGTTTCGTACCTTTGGCTTTCCGTCGGATGCCTTCAACTTCATTGGTGCACGCATTCGCGTATTGGGGTATCTCATGCAAACACATGTGCCCTCCACGGTTCCTCACCCGATCTTGGTTGACCCCGTAGCAGGATTTTCAACACTAGGATATGACAATGCCACCGCAATTCCACATGGCGAACATATTGATTTGAATCGCCAAGATACAATAGACGAGCTAGAGCGTCGGTTAGCACGCGCCAAAGATGTCACCCTACCGAGCAACTATAAGCGGATAGGAGTGGACTATATGTATACCACGTTGACGCAAGCGATTGGTAATCGCCCTGTGGATGTCATCAATGCCAATTGTGCTTACTTCATGCGCTTTCATAACTTTAAGCAATTGTTTTACTTGCAAAGCACCTTGCGCTCTGGTGGGGTATGTGTGGCGGTGTTTCCCTCACAGGTGGCTTTAACCGAGCTTCAATCTGCCATGCGCTTCTTCCATAGCCAAGTGGGGCAATTGCCGGGTGCTGTAAGTGATGACTCTGAAATGACTAACTTGATGCGCGACGCGGGATATATCAATGTGAAGGTCTATCGTGCATCTGAACTAGCAAGCGAGATCGGATTACAAACTCCTATCTTGGATTTAGAATTGTTCGCTGTTGGGTATAAGCCGAAAGAGTAAATCCTATAATGTCCATTCAGGTACAGTGGTTTGATGAAGGACAAACGATCGTTCGTATAGATATTACCGATCAATACACCATCAATGAGTTGCATCAGGCTTGGGCAACCGAGCGCGAGATGATGTACAGCGTGAGCTATGCGGTTTATTCTTTGAATGTCTTTCAAACGTTTTATATCCCCCACAAAGAATTTAAGCCCACTGCAGAGCGCGATTATGTTTCCAAGCGTATTCCGCCTAATTTGCAACTCACTGTGCAAGTTGCGCCCAATGCCATGATGCGCGGTATCTTGCGAACCGTTGCCTCTATTATGCCCCATCAGGTGTATGTTGTGCCGACGGTAGAAGAAGGTCTACGACTCATCAACTCGCACAAGCAAGGCATCCTTGAATCCTAAAGCGTTCATTTATGGCTGCCCATTTTGGGGTAACAAGTCTAGCGATCTTCACTTGTGGGACGCACAAGGAAATGTGATTCAACAATGGGATGGCATTCTAAAAGAAACCGACTTTGAAAATCCTACCCAAGAACAAGTATCCTCCCAATGGACTTTGCAATCAGGAGGCTATTTCATGAGTATTCCGTATGTGCTTCCGAGTGCCTTGCCTTCAGGTGAGTATAGCTTGAACCTGACGCTTTATGATTGGGAAGTTGCGTCCAGTGGGTTGCCCATCATGCAGGAGCATGCCAAGTCAATGGGACGCAACTTCATTCGGTTGGAAGATTTTATCCGTTAGCGTGGCTTGATGAAGC
>JBMOEO010000094.1:0-15045 GCA_049318945.1 Phototrophicaceae bacterium
CGATATGAACGGCAAATGTGCCACCCACACACCGATTGTAGGATCAAGCACGCCTCTGCTAAAATGGGTGTGGCAATTATAAAGGGCATTCCTAATGATTCAATTCGATGACTTATTATTGATCGGGATCATTGTCATCAACTTGCTGTTGATTCTGTCCAATCGTTTCCCTGTGGATGCTGTCGCCCTGTTGGTGTTGCTCATGTTGGGCTTCAGCAGAATCCTCACCCCACAGCAAGCCCTCAGCGGTTTTAGCAGTAGTGTGGTTATCACCCTCATTGCGCTCTTCATCCTCACCCAATCCCTAGAAGATACGGGCATCATCCAAAGTGTGGCAAAGTGGATCAACAATATTGGCGGTGGATCAGAAGCCTATCTGGTGTTCTTGTTCATGAGCGCGGGGGCGGCACTGTCGTTGGTCATGAATAACGTGGCGGCTGGGGCAGTTTTGCTACCGGCGGCGGTGCGCGTTGGGCATAGCTCGCAAGTGCGCCTGTCGAAGTTGCTCATCCCCTTATCGTTTGGTACGTTGCTCGGAGGAATGGCAACCTATCTGACTACCGCCAATATCATCTTGAGTGGCTTACTCCATGAGCAGGGCTTAGATGGCATTGGGATGATAGACTTCATCCCAACCGGTGGCTTGATTGTGGTGATGGGCATTCTTTACATGATGTTCATTGGGCGACACTTGTTGCCCACGCGCGAGAGCCTCTCACAAAATATGCGCGAAACGGATTTACAACAGGCGTATCAGTTAGCAGAACGTTTATGGCGCGTACAAGTCCTGCCACAATCGCGCTTGGCAACCGCCACCCTAGCCGATACCCACATCGGGGCACAACTAGGGCTAACAGTGGTGGCGTTGGAACGAGGGAAGCAGACGATCATTGCGCCATCAGCGAGTAGCACCCTCCACGCACATGATGTTTTAATCGTGGTTGGGCGCAAAGAACGGGTTGACCTTCTGCTAGAATGGGGGGCGTGTTTGTTGGAAGACCCCACGCAACCCCACTTTGATTTCATCGAGACAATCATTCCCCCACGCTCAACCGCCATCGGGCAAACGCTAACGCAATTGCGCCACCGCACCACTAGCGGGTTAAGCGCGGTGGCGTTGTGGCGCGAAGGGCGCAGTTATCGCACTGATGTGGGCAAGATGCCTTTGCAAGTGGGAGATGCCCTACTGATGATGGGCACGGCGGAACACGCGCGGAAGTTTGCGCAAGATCGCAATTTCCTTGTGCCTGCTAATGGGTATATTCACCGTCCCTTGCGCCCACACAAAGCACGCTGGGCACTAAGCATCACCGCGCTCACCTTGTTGGTTGCCATCGTAGACTGGTTTCCACTGCCTTATGTCATGCTCAGTGGGGTGCTGGCGTTGGTGCTAACCGATTGCATCCGCATGGAAGAGGCATATCAAGCGATTGAATGGCGCGTCATTTTCTTGGTGGCAGGCATGTTACCCTTGAGCCTTGCCCTGCGCGAAACGGGGTTAGCAACCGTGCTAGGCGAGGCGTTGGTCGGCTGGTTGAGCCATTCCCCTCCGTTGATATTTGTGGGTGGGATGTTCTTGTTCAGCATGGCGGTGACGCAAATCATCGGCGGACAAGTTGCCGGGTTAATCGTTGGACCCATCGCCATTCAAACCGCGTTACAGCTGAACATCAGCCCACAAGCAATGGCGGTTGCGGTTGCCATTGGATGCTCAACCGCCTTTTTAACCCCCATTGCCCATCCGGTGAATATCCTGATGATGGGACCTGGGGGCTATCGGTTCGCTGACTTCTTCAAGGTGGGGGTGGGCATGACGCTGGTGACACTCCTCACCCTCTTGGTGGGTATGGCTACTTTTTGGGGGATTGCTTAGATGGTACGGAACAACGCCAATGTTGAACCAAACGCAACAATATCCCCATCACGGAGCGGTCGCCCTTTGCCGTCTACCGCCAACCCGTTAATCATCGTCCCGTTGGCACTGCCCAAATCGTATAGAACCCAGCTTCCATTCTCTAGGGCAAGCCGAGCATGTGGACGTGAGACGGAAGGGTCTTGAAGCGCGATTTCCCAATTGGCGCGGTTGGTTGCCCGCCCAACGGTGAGTTCATTCAACAGAAGCGGAATGCTACTTCCTTCTTGGGGTCCTGTGGTGATGATGAGTTTGCCCTTCCCTAAGTTGAGCGCGGCGGTGATGAGCGTGCCCTTCTCTTCAGCAACGGTGCGTTCTTGTTCGGTCACTTGCTCATAGTATTTGACGGTGGGAACATAAAGGCGAATCTCGTCCCCGTCGCTTAGGCGCGTGGGTTTGCGCACTAGCTGGTCATTGAGAAATGTTCCGTTGGCACTGCCGGGATCATCCACAACAAAACCGCCCAATTCCTGCCGATACGAAACGACCGCATGCCGACGGGAGACGTGTTGTTCTGGGATACAAATGTCATTTTCTGCCAGTCGTCCGATTGAGGCGGTTGCCCCCACCATCAACACATATTCCTGCGTCTGGTTGGTCTTGGGGTCTGTCCATGTGAGTTTCGCTAGTCCCGATATGTTGTTAGCCATAAAGCCATCCGAAAAATCAGTTATGGTTGTTGGTCAGTTGATGGGTGGGTGAGGAACGCCCTGCGCATTCAGGGGCAATCAAAAGCCCTAACCCTAGCGTGGATTGTACCACAACCAAGGTTAGGTACGCAGGCTTAAGCGCGAAGTTCTTCTAACTCTTTTTCACTTTGTTGTGCTTGCGTGGGCATGTTGAGGGCGTGGAACAGCTCAATCACATGGCGATAGGTATCCACCGCATCAGTTGTTTTGCCCATCAAATGATAAATCCCCGCCACACTTCGCAACAAAGAGGCACGCGCAATTTCATCCCCCGTCTTTTCTGTTAACTGATATGCTTCTTCCAAATGCTCTAAGGCAAGTTGAAGATGCTCTTGACGGCGTTCAGGGCGGGTATTCTTAGCAATCCGCACGCGCAACCCAGCCACCATACTCAAGCGCAAAATCAGGTTAGACTTGTCCCCTAGTTGGCGATAAATGGTGATGGCTTCGTAGTAGGGGTCAATGGCATTGAGCGGAAAATCGAGGTTCATGTAACTATTGCCCAGACTCACAAGGCGTTGTGCCAAGCCTTTCTGATCGTGCATGGTTTGGGCAACTTTGACGGATTGTTTGTGTAGCTCAATCGCGCTGTCATAATCCCCCAAATCATCATAGACCAAGCCCAGATTGCCCAACCAAATCCCACGTCCGCGCACATCCCCAATCTCTTGGGCAATGACCAACGCTTGATTTAAGCAACGGATGGCTTGGTCATATTGTTTGAGTTCACGCAGGATGTTGCCCATGTTCCCCAACAACCCCTCTTCAGTGGTGCGGTCGTGCAATTCACGCACCAAGACTAGGGCATAGTTCATGTGTTCCAATGATTTTTCAGAGAGTCCTAGTCGGTTATACAGCAACGAGAGGTTGCTAAGGTGGCGTGCCTCGTCAGATTTATCTCCGCGCTGATGTGCGTCTTCCACCAAGCCCACCAACGCTTGCGTTGCGGTGACGTAATCTTCTTCGTTGATGGCACGGCGAGCAATTCGCATTAGTTGTTTGGGATTGGAGGTAGCGGTCATGGTTTAATCACGTTCCTTTTGCTTCCGAAATAACAGCATCATAATAACAAACAGCGTCGGGAATGCCACCCAGCACACCCAGCCTAAATCAGTTGAGAGGGCGGGGAGCTTTGCCCCGCGATCATCAAGGTCTAGGCGCACAACGGTAACGTGTGGCGCAATCTCCGGCAGGTTCAGCGCGTTCACACTATCGGCTTGCACCAGCCGCGCCAAAAGGGCATCGTAAAAGTCTGGGGCAACTTTACGGAATAACATCAACGCTCGCAATGTTTCACTTGAATCTTCTACCACTTGCGCCCGCGCCCCATAGGTGCGAGGTCCGGCTTGCAAGGTGACAATCGGTTGCATTTGGATGTCTTGTAGCCAGAGCCTTCTTTCCTGATGAGTGACAATCAAATAAACCTTTGTGCCGTGCATTCGATAGACCAACGGCGTGCGATTGAGTGGGACAGATGCACGCGGTTGGGTGGTGAGAATGACTACTTTCAAGTGTGAAAGCACCCCCCCAAACCCTAAACGGTACAGTAGCACGCTCAAGATACGATTGTTTTGTAAGGACATGGCAAGCCATGCTAATTTAGTTTGCTGAAAAAGATTGAATGACATACTACTTTTTATAGGATAACTCGTTACTTTCTGACAATACTACACGTCTGACGGGACTTTCACAAATGATGTTTGTTGTTTATTGGGGATGCCTTTTATGATTTTCTTAGGAGCCGGGGCGATTGACCGACTGACTATCCTCAATATAGAGTTGCTGTCGCCGTAAAATGCTGGAAGCTGGCAACGACTGGGAGACAAGCGGACTCAATAAACTGAAATATACCCCCACGCCCAAGATTAAAACGGATAGCAACGCCCACATCCACGCCCAAAAAATGGCAGGCGTGCCGGGAAAAATCTCTTGGGCAAACGCGCTGGCATCGCTCATGTGATAGCCTTGTGAGCGTTGCGCCAAGATGCGCGTGAGGGTCATCAAGTCTAGTACCGCATTCAAGCCCGTCATGAGTGCCAACACATTCAACAGCAACACCGTCCATAAGCGTCTGCCAAACCAGCTAATCACGATCAAGGCACTGGCAAATGCCAACCCAACCTGCCACGCCAGAAAACTGGTGCGCCCATACAGGATTGCCAACAGCGCGATTGCGCCCCCCAATGCCAAGGCGATTAAGCGTGGGAACGGGATGGTATTGGTCAAGTAGAACAACACCGCCCCAAACACCGAGGCACCCAAGTAGCCGGCAGGGATGATGACCGCACGAGTGCCGCCGCGCGTGGTGGCAACCCCCGCCCCATTGCCAGAAACCTCAAACGCGAGGAACTCTCCCCCTGTAGCAATTGCCGCCAACCCATGACCTGCCTCATGCACAAACGTCACAAACAGGCGAAAGGGATACAACAGGAATTGTAAGCGTGGCATGTTCCACACAATAGCAATCAACACGATTGCCAAGATGGACATCCAAACCGCTTGCCGTCTATATAATTGCCAATCTGCCCAGAACATCATTTCCCTGTGTAAAATAGGTTGTGTTGTTTTTAGTGTACCTTGAAAGGCATTCCCCATGCGTCAAGAGTGGCTTCGTTTTGGAACGGTGGGTTCGCCCCAAACCACTTCTGCCAGCGGAACTCCCGCGGCAATTCGTCATATCCGCGAGCTAGGGTTAGATCATCTTGAGATTGCATGGACGCACAGCGTCAGTGTAACCGAGCCAACCTGTCGTCAAATCCGTGAGACTGCTACAGAGGCGCGGGTGAGCTTAAGTGTGCATGCTCCCTATTATATCAACTTCAATAGCCAAACAGATGACAAACTCATGAAAAGCAACGAACGGCTTTTTGCCGCAGCGCGAGCAGGTTTTTTGTCAGGGGCAACCGATATAGTCTTTCATCCGGGGAGTTATCATAAAATGCCCCCCGCTGATGTTTATCCCATCGTGCGTGATCGCTTGGGAGAGGTGGTGCATCGCTTGACCCAAGAAGGGGTTGCCGTCACGCTCCGCCCGGAAACGATGGGCAAGGGATCTATGTTTGGCAGTTTAGAGGAGACCCTCAAACTATCCCATGAGATACCCAACGTCCTCCCCTGTATTGATTGGGCACACTTGTATGCCCGCACAGGGAACGGGTCTTTCAATACCCGTGAGGAGTTTGACCAAGCATTGGGGATGGTGGAAAGCTACTTAGGGGAGCATGGGCTAAAGCATGTTCACTTTCATCTAAGTGGCATCAGCTACACCCCCAAAGGCGAAAAAGCACACATCCCCATGTACGAAAGCCAGCAACGTTTTGTAGAGTTATTGCAGGCGTTCATTGCTTTTGGTTTGGCAGGCACGGTTGGCATTGAAGCCCCCGAACCGTTTCATACGGCGGATGCGCTTCACTTTCAAGCGTTGTATCGTCACCTATTGAACCCCACTCAAGCCACCCAAGAAACCGAAGAATAGAAAGTTAGGATCAATCCGATGTGGGTTCCTTACACCAGCACAGTTAGACATCATACCGTTGTTGGGGATTTACGGCGGTATAGCAACCTCTATAGCCCACAACTTGACAATCAACGTGATCTCTTGGTTTGGCTTCCCCCCAACTACCACACTAGCACCAAACGCTACCCTGTGATTTACATGCACGATGGACAAAACCTATTCGATGCTCACACCAGCTTCAGCGGTGAATGGCAAGTGGACGAGACCATGACGCGCATGTCTCGGCAAGGGGCAGAAGCCATCATCGTGGGCATTCCACACGCTGGCGAAGAACGCTTGTATGAATACAATCCCTTCCCCAGTTATCCCTACCGCATTCGTAACCGAGAGTACACGCAAGGGCGCGGAGACGATTATCTGCGCTTTCTGGTGGATACCGTCAAACCGATGATTGATGCGCACTTTCGCACCTTGAGCGACCCCATGAACACCGCCATTGCTGGCTCATCCATGGGAGGGCTAATCAGTCTATACGGCTTCTTATCCTATCAATACGTCTTCGGCTTATGTGGGGCATTTAGTCCCTCCATGCCCACCAACAACAATTGGCAAATCGCCCTTGCCCGCGCTAATGGTTCGTTCGGTAAACTCTATCTGTTTGTGGGTGGGGAGGAAGGCGGAGTCTTTCGGATGGAAGGGAGCGACTTTCAAGGGAAGCCCCACCCATTGCGTCGCCCGTTCGTTGAGGGGGTCTATCACCTGCGTGACCGCTTGCAAGGGCACGGATTTTGTGAGGGGCATAACTTCAAGTTTGTGTTAGACCCCAACGCCGACCACAGCGAGCGCACGTGGTCGCGTTGGGTGGGAGATGCGTTTCACTACTTGCTTCAGCGATAGCCCGTTTAAGTAAGCCGATACAACACGATGAGCATCACCAATAGTAAACCGCCCACTGTCGCTGGTAGGCGATTTTGGGCGGGTTGTTGATACTCCAGCGTGAAGCGTGGCGTGGGGGTTGCTTGCACATGGGTAATCATGATGATGGGCATCAACACCCAGCTAAGGGTTGCGCCCCCCATCAAGCCCCCCAAGTGTCCCCAGTTATCAATGTTGCTGGAGCTAAACCCAACGAACAAATTAATCAGCAATAGGAAAACATCGCTTTGAACTTGCTCTCGCCCATAGTTGCTTAGGCGTTTACGGTAGCGATAGAAGAATGCCAACCGCGCGGCGAAGATGGCAAAGACCGCCCCCGATGACCCAACCGAGACGCGCTCTAGCCCACCGAAGGCAAAGCTAACCGCCGAGCCGATCAAGCCCCCCACCAGATAGATCACCAGAAAACTGCTCCCCCCATACAACTGTTCCACATTTCGCCCGATGTAATACAGGGATAGCATATTGAAAAACAGGTGAGCAATCCCAGCATGAATGAACATCGCGCTAAATAGGCGGTAGTATTGGCTGGCATCAATGATCGCAGGGGCATATAGCCCCCCCCAACGCACGAGGGTTTCTTGCGCATTGAGCAAGAAGGCAAGCGCGAAAACGCCGATGTTCATCCCCATGAGTATATAGGTGATGAGCGGACGTTCGCGCCCGATGAGCGAAACGTTCCCAAACGATGCCTCTTGTTCCACGCTAGGGCTGGGCTGAGGGCGTTCTAATGGATGGGGTTGCCGACTCATAAAGCCACCCCCATGATCCAACGGGTCAATATGTATAGCGCAACCAACCCGATTGTATATGCCAACAGGGGGAGATAATGGCGATGCAGTGGGTTCACATCTTCTGCCAGCAACACGCCCGGCTCATCGGGGTGATTACGTAGCGTGTGATAGGGGCTGATGATCCACCCCAACAGCAACCCACACATCATCCCGCCCAATAGCGCGAAGATGTCCGTATGGGGACTGAACGCGCCCAATATTAAATTTGCCCCTGCCACGCCCAACAGGAAGTTACGTCGAACCTCAGCAGGCTTTGCCAGCAGTTTGCGATGTTTAATCAGATAGACCAACCCTGCCCCTAGCGTTGCCATCACCGCCACCGCCATTCCAGCAAAGGGGGTGGACTGGCGAGCCGGGGCACTCACGCTGTAAAACAACAGCCCCATCATCACTCCTCCTATGCCCCCCATCATGTACACCAACAAATAGCGTTGTGTCCCCCACAAGCGTTCCATCTCCATTCCTACAATGTAATGGGTATACAGCATCAACAGGGTGGCACTGCCCCACACAAGGCGAGCTTCTGCCCCGCCCTCCGTCACAAACAACGAGGTAAAGATCAGGTTCAAGCGTTGGTCAACTAGCACCCGTATCGGGTGCATCCCCAGCGCGTCTAGCACCACCGTTGAATAGGGATTGAGGACACTATAAGCGGACAAAATTCCCCCAAAGATCAATAGCACAAGGGTACTAATTGGGGAGGTGGTGGGAATCCGTAACTTCACTTGTTGCTGTTTGGGGATGTCCCGCACAAGATTTTCTGGAACAGACATAACATCATCGCTTTCTGATAGGCTTCAAATGGTTGCCTAGATAGGGCATCCTTTATGATATGAGAGAACCCTATTGTGTTGCAACAGAAAGAGCGATCCATGCCCAGTTATGATTTCCGATGCCGTGAATGTGGCGCGTCCATCACGCATCACTTCAAGACAATTCACGCCTATAGCACCGCCACCCCGTCTTGCCCCCACTGTCAAAGCACCGCGTTAACGCGCATCATCAACGGGGTGAACTTGCCCAAGCAAACCAACCAGCACCACTTCGCCAATCTGTCTAGCCAAGAGATGCTGGGGGTATTGGAAAGTGGGGATCAACACGCCGTGAAGGAGATGGTCAAGCAGGTTCAACAAACGACGCAGGAATGATAACGAGGGTGCCAGCCTGCTAGGAAACTGACACCCCTGTTTGAGGGTTTAACGCAAGCGCGTATATTGACCGATGTTGGCTTGGTTGTCGTTGGGGTTCACGCGGAACAAAATGCCCCCCGCATCAATGATGTAGTGGTCGGTATTCTCGGCATACTGTAAGGTGATGGTGCGCGAGTCGGCGTTGCCATCTGCCCAGCCAATTTCGTTCACCCACGTTTTCCCACTGGGGGCAACTTGATCTGCCCACACGCCCTCAAATTCTTGTTGCGGATTCATCAACCCGCTAGGCACTGTGCCTAAACTGTTGTCGCGCGTTTCGGGTAGGGTGTATAAGAATGAGCCGGTGGTATTCCCTTGATAGAAGAAGTAAACGCGATTCAAGTTATTGTTGGGGACGTAAACCGCATACCCATTTGAGAAATCTTGATAGCGTCCCGTGACGGCTACTGGGCTACCCGTAGGGCAGAAGGTCTCTTCCACCAAGCTAGGCGCGGCAAAGAACCACTCATCCCGACAATCCCCATCCACCGTCACCGAGATTGAAAACTCATCGGTGAGCGTGCCCCGTCGGGCGGTGATGCGAAAAACCAACAAGTCTTCCGTATAGGTAGCTGGAATGGTGATAGATTGTGAACCGCGTGGGGGCAAGGTGATGGACTGAATAGAGATGCCTGCGCCATTCAATAAATCTAAGCGTGCCTCTTCACCATCAGCAATCCATTGCAACGTCACCACGTCGCCGGGTTCAACTTGATTGGGTTGAACATCCATGCGTGCCACCGACGGCGCAGCTGATGTGGCGGTGGGGGTATGCGTGGGAGATGGCGTGCTGGAGGGCGTGATGGTGAAGGTGGGGGTTAGGGTGAAGGTGGGCGTGAGCGTCACCGTGAACGTCGGGCTGGGGGTGAGGGTGGCGGTAGAAGTGGCGGACGGGCGCAACGTTTGCGTGGCGGTATTGGTGGGCGTGGCGGTGGCGGTTTCCGTTAGCGTGGGGGTGAGCGTAGGCGTATTGGACGGGGTTAGGGTTGGCAACTCCGCTAAGGTTGGGAGTACGATAGGGGCTTCTGTGGGAGCGCATGCACTTGCCAACAGCACCCACAATAGCACAAGAACATGAACGCGAGGTTTGGTCATGATACAATCCTTTCATAAGATCTATTTCTTTTTGTTGATGATACTATTGGCAGGGTGTCAGATACAATCTATATTCACCCCAACCCCACCACTCCACACATTTATCACCCCACGCCCCCTCCCTACATTGCCCCCCACCCTCACCACTCAAGCCATCCAGCTTGCTCCTACCGTGACGGTGATGCCCTCCCCTACCGCCACCCCCACCCCCACTTCACGCCCAACCCTTGAATGGGTCGGGGAATCCGTGCAAGGGCGGGCAATTGTTGTTCACCGCTATGGCAATGGGGACAAGCGTATTCTGCTGGTGGGCGGGATTCATGGAGGAACGGAGGCAAACACCGTTACGCTCATGCAAGCGTTACGTGCCCACTTTGAAGCCCACCCAACAGATGTCTTGCCCGATGTAGAACTCTCCATCATTGAGGTGATGAACCCCGATGGCTACGCATTGGGCAACGTGAACGACGGACGCTTCAATGCGCGTCGGGTAGACCTCAATCGCAATTGGTCATGTGAATGGGCGGAGCGTGCTTACTGGGGGGATCAAGTGGTCTCTGCTGGGGAGATGCCCTTCAGTGAGCCAGAAACCCGCGCGGTGGCACAATTCATTCAAGCGCAATCCTTCGCGCTGGTGTTGTTTTATCACAGCGCGGCGGATGGAATCTTTGCCGGGGATTGTGACACACGCTCAGGGGAGTGGTTGAGTGGTGAGATGGTGGCAGTTTATGGGGAGGCATCCGCCTATCCTTATCAGCAACCCTTCACCGCCTATCGTGTGAGTGGAACGGCGGCTAATTGGGTGGATGGCTTGGGGATTCCTTCGGCAGATGTAGAATTAACCAACAAGCGCGACATTGAATTTGAACGCAATTTGCAAGCTATTGTGGCGGTGCAATGCTGGTTAGCGGATGAACATACGAAAATTTACCATTTATGTACATCATCTTACTCACGATGATTGCACAAGAATTGTCTTTGTGTTAGGATTCAATTGTCTTTTAATGAAACTATAAGAGGTGTTCCGTGTTCAAGCGTTTTGCTATCGCCCTTCCTATGCTGTTGATTCTCTCTGTTGTCTTGGTTGCCTGTGGCGGAACTACCACCACCGGTAGCAATACTGATGCCAACTCTGCTTCTGCTTTCCTGCCCACGCTCAGTGGTTACTCTGTCACCGAAGCCGAAACCCTCACAGCCGCCCTATCTGCTGTTGCCGATCAAGGCGCAGATTTGCTCGGAAATCCTGTGGTTGCTGCGGCGGTTGAACGTATTGATGAGTTCATTGGATGCTATCAAACTGTAGGAGCGGTTTCCGCCAACATCTACACCAAAGCGGATATTTCCACCTTGTTGAGTGGTTCTGTCCCCTCTGTTGGTGCGGTTGCCGTTATCAATCGTGATCGTGTAGCGGATAACTTGGTGGCATGTGCTGCTGCCAGCGTGGATGAAGTGTCTGCACAATCCGTGAGCGTTTGCACCAATAGCGGTTCATTCGTCAAGAATGGCGACACCTTCACCTACATTCTCGCCGGCACGTCCGAAGAGTTTTGTAACACAGTCAACAGCCACTTTGCTTCCATTCAATAAAGCATCATATTGGTGATAACCCGTTGATGAAACGCCTGTTCTTCGCGTTCATTGGGGTGCTTGCCCTCATGATTGCCCTCCTGTGGGGGGGGTGGTCATGGGGCATGCGTATCCAATGGAATCCCTATCAGATCGCCCAAGCCATGCAAGCACGCTGGGAGCAACAGGACATCACCGCCTATCGTTTGGTGGTTGATGTACAAGAACCCTATTTCAGCGATGGGCTATACGTACTAACGGTGGAAGATGGCGTTGTCACCGATGCCCAAGCGTATAACTCCCTCACTTATCGCTTTGACCCCAACGCAGAACCCTACCCCGTCACCAGCAGTTTGGTGGAACAATACACGATGGAACGCCTGCATCAATACGCGATCAAACTCTTTGAGGGGAAAAGGGGGGGATATGTTTACCGCCCTACTACCTCGCATGTGCTATACGATGAGCAGAGCGGTCAACTTGAGCAATTGGTGGACAATACTTGTGGGTGGTTATTCCAACAAGCGGAAGCGTGTCTCACCCGTTATACGGTGTTAGAGCTAACCCCACTCACGCGCTAGGCATGATGCACGTGAAAGGGGGTATGTTCGGGTGAAAGTGGCGTTGCCCCCTTGAGCAGGTCTGCCGCTTTTTCGGCAATCATCATGGTGGGAGAATAGATGTTGGCGTTGGTGACATAGGGCATGACCGACGCATCCACCACGTATAAGCCTTCTAAGCCGTGCACTTGCATGGTATCGGGATGCACCACTGACATGGCATCCGTTCCCATCTTGCAGGTACAAGAGGGGTGATAGGCGGTTTCGCCATCTCGACGCACCCAATCCAAGATTTCCTCATCGGTTTTCACCTTATCCCCTGGTGAGATTTCGCCACCGTTGTATGGGTCAAAGGCAGGCTGTTGTAAGATGTTGCGTGCCACGCGGATTGCCTCCACCCACTCGCGCCGATCTTCCACCGTAGAAAGATAGTTGAAGCGCAAAGCAGGATGCACGCGCGGATCAGCAGACTTGAGTTTGATGCTCCCGCGAGCGGTGCTGTTCATGGGTCCGATGTGGACTTGGTAGCCGTGTCCTTGATTGGGTGACGTGCCGTCATAGCGAATGGCAACAGGCAGGAAGTGGAACATCAAGTTCGGATAGGCGACATCTTCATTCCCACGCACAAACCCGCCTGCTTCAAAGTGATTGGTTGCCCCAGCCCCCTGACGGAAGAATAACCAACGGAAACCCACCCACGGCTTGTTATACCATAGCAACGCCGGAGACACAGAAACCGGTTGTGTACACGCATATTGTACATAAACCTCAAGATGGTCTTGCAAGTTTTCTCCCACGCCGGGCAAGTCATGCACCACGTTGATGCCGTGCGCCTTCAGCTCTTCAGCGTTGCCCACGCCCGAAAGCAACAACAAGTGTGGAGAGTTCACCGCCCCACCGCACAAAATGACGCGCCCTGCGTCTAGTTGTTCGGTTGCGCCCCCACGTATCGAAACCTCTACGCCGTTGGCACGCTTGCCCTCAAAGCGAACTTTGGTAACGAGGGTGCGCGTGAGAACGGAGAGATTCGGGCGTTGCTTGAGGACGGGATGCAAGTAGGCGCGTGCCGCACTTAACCTGCGCCCACGGTGAATATTGCGATCAAACGGGGCAAAGCCCTCTTGACGGTAGCCGTTGACATCATTGGTCAAGGGGTAGCCGGCTTGTTGAACCGCTTCAAAGAACGCCTTGAACAAGGGATTGGTGGCGGGTCCCCGTTCTAGTTTGAGCGGACCCTCGTCCCCTCGAAACTCATCCCCGCCAGCAAGGCAGGTTTCCATGCGCTTGAAGTAAGGCAGGCAATGGGCATAATCCCATTTTTCCATGCCGGGGTCGTTGCTCCACTTTTGATAATCCATCGGATTACCACGTTGGAAGATCATCCCGTTGATGCTGCTGGAACCACCCAAGATTTTACCGCGCCCATGATAAACACGGCGGTTATTCATCTGAGGTTCTGGTTCAGATTGATACATCCAATCGTAATGTTTGTTGCCAATGGGGATGGTGAGGGCGGCAGGCATGTGGATAAAAATATCCCAGAAGGAATCGTTCCGCCCCGCTTCAATCACCAAGACGGTATGGTTGGGGTCTTCGCTCAGGCGGTTTGCTAGGACGCACCCAGCAGAACCACCCCCTACAATAATCGTGTCATAATGTGCTGTCATACGTATTATCAACCTTCTTGTGTACTATTCATCTTTTAGGAGTGGAGGGGTAAGCAGAAGATGAACATGGGGTGTAGATGATCGGAATGCCAGAGCAGGCAACCCCACTCTGGCAAACATGCAGACTATTCTTCTTCAGCAGCCTCTAACCATTCCATCCAGATTTCTTCGTTCTCTTCCACCCAAGCCTGTGCCACTTCTTCAAACTCCAAGCCTTCTAGTTCAACTTGGGCGATCATGGCAATTTGATCTTCGGAGGTGTAATTGAAGTTCTTGATGAGGTTATACGCTTCGGGTGCGCGTTCTGCCAAATCGCTAGAAACAATCTTGAAGAGTTGGTCGGCAGGATAATCACACGCTACTTTGCTGGCATCCCCATCCGCCACACCTGCATAACAGTCTTCGGTGTGTTCAGGGAGTTCTACAGCGGTGAGGTCATATTCAGCGAAAACGCTGTGGGGGGTATAGAAGTAGAACACGATGGGTTCTTGGCGAGCATACGCGCTAGACAGTTCAGCAAGGATGGCTTCTTCTGAACCAGCGTAAACCACTTCCATATTCATCTCTAGGTTGGCGATGATCTCTGCATCGTATTGTACCCAGCTGGGTGCTGCCCCAACGAAACGCCCCTTGTCCCCAGTTTCAGCGGTGGCAAAAATCTTGACGAGTTCTTTATCAAGGAAGCCTTCGTAGGTTGCCAATTCAGGATATTCTTCCACCACATAGGTGGGAACGAACCAACCGATTTTACCGACTACGCCCAACTCGCCGACATTCTCGACCAGTTCAAGTTCATCAATGTATTCGGCAACGTTCTCAGCATGACCGGAGGGCCACACTTCTAAGCTGGCATCAGCTTCTCCAGCAGCAATTGCCGCCCATTGTGCTTGTTCATCTAAGGCGATGATTTCGACCTCATAGCCGTATTCTTCTTCTAGGATGATCTTGGCAACATTGACATTCAATGCAGATGCTGACCAACTGTTCTCGATCAAGCGGATCACTTCGCCCTCTTGCGCCATCGCGCTAGAGACAGTCAACATAGCGAGCATCATCACCAGTACAAAACGCAGTGCTTTCATTTGTAGACGACCTTTCTAAAAAGATAACTGATGTAGGTTAAGTGCGGATGGGTTTCATCCGCAAGATATTTGTTGGGGGGGATTGTACCAGCATTGA
>JBMOEO010000095.1:0-14193 GCA_049318945.1 Phototrophicaceae bacterium
CCAAGTGTAGTTGCTTTTCACTCGTTCAAGGGGGGGGTTGGGCGCACTCTACATGCTTTGTTATTCGCGCTATCGTATAAGAATTTATATAAGAAATCGAAAATTCTTTTAGTGGATGGGGATTTTGAGGCACCAGGAATAAGCTATTGGTACGAGGATTCAAAATCAGATATTGTGCCAACCACCATTTCTTATGCCGATATTTTGACCATTGCACACAGCGACACAAGCGATCGGTATCAGGATACTATTGAATTTGCCTGTGCTAAACTCGAAGATCAACTACTCGATTTAGATCTGGATATTTATGTTCTTCCTGCATTTCGGACTGCCCTTCAATTAGAGTCCATCCCGATTAAACCCGATGATCTTTATCGAGATCAACAATCTCCTTTGTATTCCCAAGAATTATTAACTCGCATTGGAGAGAAATTAGGTGTAGATGTAGTAGTGGTTGATCTGCGTGCTGGTATGTCGGATCTATCATCTGGAATCCTATTTGATCCGAGAGTCTGCCGTGTATTTGTCACCACCTTTAGTGGGCAATCTCGCAAGGGTAGCTTAAATTCCATAGAAGCCTTACAACGTTATATGCCGAGACTAGACTCGACTAGAGAAAATGGAGCAGGATATACACCCATTGCCATCATCAACCAACTGCGCGAGGATGATTTAGAGCAATCGTCTTTTGTCGAAAGTTTGGTTAATTTTGAGAACGAATTAAAAAATGCGTTAATGCAGATCAGTGTACAAGAAGAGGAGAAAAACGCTTCTGCCAGTACACCTTTTTGTATTCGCACTTTCTTCAATGAAGAAATACTCAATCTACCAACAGATTGGAAAAAATTGCTAGAGTTAGTAACAGGGCAACTTGCTGAGACTATCAACGAATTAGAAAAGATAGTGTATACGTTACCCGTTCCAAATCATGTGGTACAAGAAAGACGTGCAGAGCAAAAATCAACACCTGATGACCTTAAATCAAAAGCATCAAGACTAAAAGAGAATGCTAAGTCTTATGGTGAATCTACGGGAAAACAAGAATTTCTCATCACAGAACCACTAAAGAAGTTGGCGGAAGATTTTCGCAGTAGACTTCCTAACACGGTGGTTATAGGTGTCAAAGGAACGGGTAAAACCTATACGGCACAACAGATCCTATATAGACAAACTTGGGGAGAGTTTGTTAGCTACTGTCTACCGCGTTACCCCGTTAAAATAGATGCCCAAGTCTTTTCTGCACTTCAGTCAAAAAATATACCCAACTCGGTTGTTGTGGATGTTGGTTGGGGCAAGATCAAGAATAGCGACCGAATAGCTGAGTGGCTTGGCGTTAACAACAATGATCCTAACTGGTGGACACAAAGATGGAAAGACATCTTTGCATGGCAAGCAGGATATGAAGTAGGAAGTGAAGGCGCGGGTGACTCATTCATTGAATTACTCAATCGTCGGAATGAAAAGTTAGTGGCAATAGTGGACGGTATCGAGGATCATTTTCAAGACATTGCTCAAACACCATATCAACAAATAGCTTTACGCACACTTTTACAGGAAATACCAAGTCAGTTAGGCGACAAAAACTTGGGTGTCCTCATCTTCGTTCGTGAGGATATGATTCGTTATGCCATCAAATACAACTCCCAACAATTCATAAGTCGCTATGAAAACTATAAACTCAATTGGAGTCGAGACGAGGCATTACGCCTAGCCGTTTGGTTAGCACGAGACGTTTTAGACATCAAAGAGAGTATTGAAACATTATCTCCTGATGAGTTGGAAGCGTATGCCATAAAAATTTGGGGACGAAAACTGGGGAAAGATGATTCCCGACAAGCCTACTCAAGTTCATGGGTATTGGATGTCCTATCCAATTTCAATGGTCAGTTGCACGCTCGTGATATTGTACGGTTCATTAGGTCTGCTGCCGAAATAGTCGCTTCAAGATCAGAAAAGGAAACAACATATCCTGACCGTATCCTTGATCCGATTGCTATTCGTAATGCTGTGCAAAAGGCAAGTGAAGGAAAGATAGAGGATTTACAGCAAGAGATACCACGTCTTGGAGACGTATTTAACAAGCTAAAGCGACTACCTGCAGGGGATAAACGTTCACCCATTGAGGAAGACAGATTAGGTTTAGATGTGAGCGACATCCAGTTCTTGGTGGAGAATGGTGTGATCCAACGAGATAGAAACAATCTGATTTTCTTCGCAGAAATATTTCGACAAGGGTTGGATTTTGAGCGGAGCAGAAGAGGACAATCACGAGTCAGACGGTAAGTCCTGTGGGTAACGGAAAATGAGAGAAGCGTTTTACCATTCCACTCCCCTTTGGTGATTGACCATATAAGCCCACACACCACGCGCACGCGGTGCAACCATGTTTTGCCCTGTGTGTCTGCCACTGCACAGGGCATCCTGCCCGTGCTATCATGCTGTCCCATCGTGAAGCTCCCAGCAGGACGTTATGCCCATGAAAATCATCCGACTAGAACAGCCCGATCACTTCTCCCTCATCGACACTGAAGCCCCCACCGAGTGGGATGCCCATCATACGCTGGTACGTGTGCGTCGGGTGGGGATATGTGGCACGGACTACCACGCCTTCAAAGGGGTACAACCGTTCTTCAGCTATCCGCGCGTGCTAGGGCATGAGTTAGCGGTGGAAGTCGTCCAGCCTGATCCGCTTAGCACGCTTGCCGTTGGGCAACTTTGCGCGGTGCGCCCTTACTTGCACTGTGGGGATTGTGTGGCGTGTCGGCGTGGGATCACCAACGCTTGCACCAAGATGCAGGTGATGGGTGTCCATCAGGATGGGGGCATGCGTGAGTATCTGGTGGTGCCCACCGCGCACCTTCACCCCACCGACGGGCTGACATGGGATGAAGTCGCCCTGATTGAGATGCTTGCCATCGGGGCGCATGCGGTACGCCGTGCCAACCTGACCCCTGCCGAGAACGTCTTGGTGATTGGCGCGGGTCCCATCGGCATGGCAACCGCCCAATTTGCACGGGCAACCGGGGCAACCGTCGCCATCCTAGACATCAATCCCACGCGCCTTGCCTTCTGCTCACAAAGCATGCACTTTGAGCATTGCCTACACCATCACACCCTAGCGGATACACAAGCCCATCTCATGACGCTATTCGGGGATGAATTGCCCACCGTTGTCTTTGATGCAACGGGCAACCGCGCCTCGATGCAGGAATCGTTTCAATATGTTGCACATGGGGGCAAGTTGGTTTGGGTGGGCTTGGTCAAGGATGACATCACCTTCCATGATCCGCATTTCCATAGCCGAGAGATGACCTTGTTTGCCTCGCGCAATGCTACCGCGTCGGACTTTGAACAGGTGATTGCCTTGTTGCAATCGGGCGCGGTCTCACTCACGGGGTGGATCACCCATTCCGCCACGCCCGAAACCTTCATCGGCGACTTCAACGATTGGTTGAACCCGAATAGTGGGGTGATTAAAGCGGTCTTGCGTTTTGATGATTGAGCCTTGAGGAGAGCGTATCGCGTGCAAACCCCTACCCGCCCCCCGGATTTTCATTTCTTGTACCTTGCTCCCACGCTTAGCAGTCTGTGGTTGTTTGGTGCTGCTCGCCTCTACTGGACACAATTCCGCCCGACGGTGGTGGTGGAGGCGGACTTCATCTCGCTAGTGCCCATTGAAAGCGTGGTGGCGGTTTCCATCTTGTCACGGCGCGATACAGTGCGCGACCTCATCAACAATGTGGTACGTGCCTTTCCTACGGCATACATGGACTTGCTCACCTATGAGACCATCGAAGAAGCGCGTACCGCCCTTGATGGACGGGCGCGGGTCAACCAACCGCTGGGTTATTCTTTTGAAGCAACGCCCGTCACTCCTACCCGTCAGGCATTGCAACCCACGCCGGGCGCGGTGATCGCCGGGACACCCATCAATCCCCAACAAGGCTACTTCATCACGCAAACCCCCACGCCTGCCCAAGTTCCTCTGAGTCCCACTCCCGGCGCAATTCAAGGGGGAGGTTGACCATGCTCTTGAGCGATTATCAATGGTCGGGGAATCCGCGTGGGATGCACATCACCAATGCGTTTGTCTTCGATCAAGATGTCAATCACTATGCGCGGTTGCGCTTGGGCTGGTTGAAATTGGTGTGCGGTGGGGATGAGTTCCTCCACTTGGTATCCCAATTGCTTCCGATGAATATCACCCCGATTGTGCGCATGTACCTTCCCAATTGGGGCAACCGTCCGCTGAATGGCTACTTTCGGCAGGCTTATATTGACTACGCCGCGGCAGGGGTGAAGTGGTTTGAGTTCTACAATGAACCCAATCAAGGGGTAGAATGGCACGACGGCATTGAGCCTGACTGGCGTGATAGTCGGCAGATTCAAGGCTTGGTGGACAACTGGCTCAATTGGGCGGAGTTCATCATCCAGTTGGGGGGCTATCCGGGATTCATCCCCTTAGCAGAAAGCGACACGCCTAACCTTGCCGCCGTGCGCTGGATGGATGCCATGCTGAATGATCTTGCCAACCGTCACTATGCACGCTTCTTGAATGTGCTACGCAGTGGGTGCTATTGTGCCACCCATCCCTACATCCTCAATCACTTCTACCAAGAGCGCGTAGGAGGGGGCGAACGGTCAACGCGCCCCCCGTCCGAAGTCAAGGCAAGCGAGGGGGGGTGGCACTTTGAATACCCCTATGACCCCATTAGCCAAGCGAATGATCCCGGACGCACCATCTTAGGTGGGACAGCACTCACCCCCTACGGAGATCCGGTGGGACTATTGGCGATGGGGCAACTCTTCAATGACCGTTGCCGTAGCATTTGGGGCACTCGTGCCATTCCCGTTGTGGGAACAGAAGGGGGCATTTGGAACTTGCCCGCCCCCGGCGAAGAATTTCAACAGGACACGCGCTTTCCCCCCGTCACCAACTATAGCCACGGGGAAGGCACGGTAGCAATGTTTGACTGGATCGCCACGAACGCCCCCGATTGGATGTTCGGGGTGACGTTGTGGAAGGAGGATGCCTACCGCGAGCGCGGGCAATATACGCTTTCGCGCTTGGAGCAAAGCCAACCCGTGCGGAAGAGCGTCCCTGCTATCCCTGTGATGCTGGATGGAAGCGAGGCGCAAACCGTTGGGGAACTCCTCAAGGGACCCGGACCCATCCACAGCACGGCGGACTTTCACGTATTGGTATTGGATACAGCGTTGGGGGAGGCGTGGTTCTTTGATACTGCCGAATTGTACTGGCAAACCTTCAAGCCCATTTTGACCACCAGCGTGGCATTCTTTGACTGGTTTCCGTATGAGACTAGCCTTGCCGTCACCTTCATTGTGAGCGCGGAGAATCAAGCACAGGCAGAAACGCTCATGCGCCAGAATTATCCCAACGCTTACGTTGATTCCATTGTGGTCTATCCCGATCAAACCGTCGAGCAAATCGCCACGATCTTTGCCCAACGTGTGGCAACCGGTAGACGTTTTGGATAATTTGATCTGCACAAATTCGCTAAAAAGTTGTAGCATGATGGATTGCTACAATACAACTTTGTAGCAAGTGTATTCATGAACAAGAGGAAAAGCATGACCGAAATCATTAAGAACAATGTTGTCGTAACAATGGCATATACCCTCACGGTTGATGGCGAAGTTGTAGAAGAAGCAACCGCCCAAGACCCCATGTATTATTTGCACGGGCACGAAAACATTGTTCCGGGTTTAGAAGCGGCATTGGCTGGTAAAACAGTCGGGACAAAGTTATCCGTCACCCTTTCGCCAGCAGAAGCATACGGCGAATACAACGATGAAAACGTACAAGAAGCAGCTTTAGAAGACTTCAACCTTGACCCTAGCGTACAACCAGGGGATGAGATCGAAGTTGAGGATGAGACCGGACAACTCTATATCGCAACTGTCCTAGACATCAGCGATGATATGATCGTTTTAGACTTCAATGAACCCTACGCCGGCAAGACCGTCACCTTTGATGTGGAAGTATTGAACGTTCGCGCTGCCACTGTGGCAGAACAAGAAGTTGGCGAGCCAGAAGAATACTTCGCTGAATTTGACGAAGACGAAGAATAAATCGTAAGCATGTCGCGCTTCATTCTTGCATCCGGTTCACCCCGTCGCAAGCAATTGCTGGCGGAATTGGGTATCCGCTTTGAAGTCATCAAGCCTGATATTGATGAGGGCGTGCGCCCTGATGAATCGCCTGCAAACTATGTTCAACGGTTGAGTGCTGAAAAGGCACTCGCCGTTGCCCACCTCATCACAGGTTCAGCATTCATCCTTGCCGCCGATACCACCGTCATTCATCAAGATGAGATTCTGGGCAAACCGCAAACCCCTGACGAAGCCCGCCAGATGCTCCAACGCTTGCGTGGCGACCGTCACCGCGTTTGCACGGGCATGACCGTGTTGGTGCTACACGAGGGCACGCCCCTTCAAACCATCACCACGATGGACTGTACCGAAGTCGTCATGCGTGCGTATAGCGAGGCTGAGGTTCAAACGTGGATTGACAGCGGAGAGGCTTATGACAAAGCCGGGGGCTACGCCATACAAAGCATGCTCTTCCCGTGTGTGGAACGCATCGACGGTAGCTATAACAATGTGGTTGGGTTGCCAACCGAAACGCTCCAAAGCGTCTTAGCTCGGTTGGGCTGGCAACCTTCCCCACAAGATTAGGCTAGGCACCCGTCATGACGCGCCCCAAAACTTTCATCACCGTGTTGGGGCGTACCAGTACGGTGGTGGTTTTATCAAGGTTCATCACCGCTAAGAAATCATTCGCCAATACAGGGTCATGGGGCAAGAGGGGCAACAGGTAATCCATGTAACGTTGCATCAACCGATCCATAAAGCTGGTCTTGGTGTGCGCATCTGCCAAGAATCCATAGTCAATCCCCGTTGCCAACAACCAAATCGGCTCATTCAGTTTGGCAAGATCACGCTGGAAGTGCAGGTTCAACCCATCCAAGCGACCATTCGCCTGCTTTATCATCTCGCCCAGTTTGTGTGCGCCCAACGCCGCGGCAGTCATGCCCTGCCCATAGACCGGGTTAAAACCGCACACAGCATCCCCCACCGCAAACAAACGATCGGGCAAATCATTCAGTTGTTCAAAGTGTAAGCGACGGTTCGCCGTGCGCCGATAGCTAATGATCTTGGAGAGTGGCTCTAGGTCTTTGATGGCGTTGTACAAATCTGGCTCTGCTAACGTGGCAGCATAAGCAACAAATTCATCATGCTCGGTGGGGGGATAATCCTCAAGATACCCACCTAACGAAGCCATCCACAATCCACCCTCAATCTCTAAGATTGCCCCACCGCGCGTATGCGGAGCAACCGGAGGCATATACAAAACCGCCCAATCTGTGAAGCCTTCTGGCTTCGGATAGATCACGGTGGCATAGCCCACCTTCGCATCCACCACTTCTTCAACAGGCGCAGAATAGCCATACTCGGTGAGCCATTCGGTCATCCGCGAGGTGCGCCCGCTGGCATCAATCACAACATCCGCTAGGATGCGTTGCGGTTGGTCGCTCCCTTTGGGTTGCACCTCAAGCCCAGTCACGCGCCGTTGGTCAGCCTCAAAGAGCAAGTGTAACACGGTGGTTTCATCCATGATGGTGATGTTGGGGAGTGCTTTCACTTTGGCGCGGATCACCCCTTCCACCAAGCCACGGCTGGCAGCGCGAGATACATAATGGCTTTCAAAACCCTGCAACCATCCGCCCTTAGTGAGCGAACGCACATCCATCCCATATTGTAGATAACGCGCCCCACGTGCATCTAAGTCCGCCGTGAATCCAGGGAGCAAAGCCTCCATAGTATTCAACCCCGTCACCAATAGGTTATGCACATGTTGCCCTTGTGGTGCGCCTTTACGGCTTTCAAAGTTTGCTTCTAGTTTGTCGCGCTCAATCACCCACACTTGATCGAACGCCTGACGGATGGCGGCAGCGGTCAATAGCCCTGCCACGCTCCCACCGATAATCACTGCTTTGCTCATGATTGACCTCACCGTTCACTTGTCATTTCACTCTAGCATATCGCAACTCTCGCGCTTTTTGTGAAGATGTTCACAAGTGTTTATAGGTGAAAAGACCAACCGATTGTGATTTTACAAAATGGACTATAATGGGGTTAAATCAAGGAGGGCACTATCAGATGTATATCAATCGTATCATCATGCGAAATGTTCGGCATCTCAAGGAAGTGGACATCTGCTTAAGAAATGATTGGACGGAAGAACCGCTTCAGTCCGTGCTATTCACGGGTGTGAACGGGAGCGGTAAGACAACGCTTTTGCGCGTGGTGGCGGCACTATGGGAAAACTTCGGCAGTTGGCTCCGCTTAGGTAAATCCCTTAAAGCGACTCAACAGGGACAAGAGGGCTTGCTCACAAGTGCGGGTTTGGTGGCGATCGAATTGATCGGCTTTCAATCCTCCCCGATATGGCTCTTCATGGCATCCACTCAAGAGGATTGGGACGTATTACAAACACAGGTTAATGACAACGATGCCCAATTCATCGGTGAAATCCGCGGGGCACGCGGTCGTCCCCAGTTCGTAGGGTATGGATATGATACTTGGTTTCGTGCGATCGGGATTCAAAAAGAAAAACTAGAACTGGGGGAGGTCAACTCGGTGGAGAGGTTGCCCAATTTAGTGTTCTTAGAAGCTGAAACGCGCACCTTGATTTCAGCGCAAAGGGGGGATGGCAGTAAGATTCAACCTGAGTCGCTTTACCAGTGGTTCGTGACGTATGCTGGGCAAGACCGTTGGGCAGGGCATATCGAGTCGATGCTACGCAATTTGAAGATTCGGGATGCTAGACAGTTTGCCGAGACTGTTGCCAGCATCAGCAACTTCTTAGGAGAAGGCAAACGCATCACTGACTTTGATGATGATTTGCGTTTACGGGTTCAATTCGGCAAGCACAAAACCCATAGCCACCTCATTGATGAGTTGAGTTCAGGGGAAAAGCAGTGCTTGATTATGATCTTCATGGCTTCGCGGTGGCTTATGGAGGGGGGCATCTTGCTGATTGATGAACCTGATTTACATCTGCATGTGTCTTTACAACGGCAAGTGATTCATCACCTCGAACAAATCGTGCGCCAGCGCAACGGACAACTGCTCATTACTTCGCATTCGCCAACCATGTGGGAAGAGTTCGGGGAACGCCAGCGCGTTAACTTGGGGGGGACGATCCATGAGCAAGTTTAATTTAGAAAAGATTGGCAGACTCCCACGAGGGTTAGCAGTTGAGGGTGAAACCGACAAAAAGATTATTGAGGCATTCTTAAAGGCAGGAGAGCAAGAAGGGCATTGGGCGGATTGGCGTAATCAAGTGGGCATCCAACCACTATACGGATCAAATAATATTCTCAAGGCACTCAAACCAGATAGCCGTATCTGGGGGCTTATTGATCGGGATTGGCGGACGGATGAAGAGGTGCAAGCGTTGCAAAACGATTATCCGCAACTGCTGATCCTACCGCGAAAAACCATCGAGAACTATGCCATCGCTCCTGATGAGTTAGATGCCATGTTACTTCCTGCTAAAAAGATTCCCGATTTGGCAGAACGCCTTGAAACGCATCTCGATAGATGGATACGTCATGGGGTATTATCGCAAACCCTTCATGTACGCCATGCCCATGATTTTTGTCGTGGTGATGAAGGCTACCCGAAGGCTTTGTTCAACCTCCCAACCATAGATGAGCCAGCCATTGAGGCGCAGGTACAGACTTGGTATGCGCAACTTGAACCGACTTCTATGCTGGAAGCCTACCGAGAGAGACTAGAGCAGTTCCGTGCCAACCCACAACAGCATTACACGCATCATATTGATGGCAAACTCTTTTTTAACGAGGTCATCCTAAAGATGCTCAATACTGCGTTAGGGCAGAAAGATGAGAAGGCGTGGAAGGAAGATTTATTCACGGGTTTATCCCGTTGTCCGCACGACATGATTCCAATCCTTGCGCGTGTGGTGACAACGTAAGCATTGGAATCATTGTGACTGGGCACTACTCCAGTGGGCGCAACTTCTGCAGGCGTTCCACCGCAGCATCTAGCACGTCATCGGTCTTGCAAAAGGCGAAGCGCACATACTGGCGGGCAAGGTCTTGGTGTGCCTCACAATAGAAAGAGGTCGGCGGGATGGTGGCAACTCCCACTTCCTGAATGAGATACTTAGCAAATGCCTCTGAATTCCCCGCATGAAAGCGTGAGAAATCCGCCATGACATAGAACGCCCCTTCAGGCATGAAATACGGCATCCCAATCGCATCCAACCCTCGCGTGAGGCGTTGGCGTTTCTGGTCATAGAATCCGATTAAATCGCTGAAGTAGCTATCATCTAGTTGTAATCCGTGTGCCACACCAAACTGACCTGGGTGGTGGATGGCAAATGAACTAATCTGATGGGCACGCCATGCCCCTGTCATCAAGTAGGGGTCGCCAAAGACCCACCCGATTTTCCAACCCGTCACGCTAAAGGTCTTCGCTGCTGTTCCAACGGTGAGGGTGCGCTCCCACATGTTGGGCAAGGTTGCCATCGGAATATGCTGATACCCATCAAAGACCAGATGGTCATACGCCTCATCGGAGATACAAATGACATCATGCTCGATGCACAACTCAGCAATGAGCATCAACTCCTCACGGGTGAACACGCGCCCGGTGGGGTTGTTGGGGCTGTTGACGATGATGGCGCGGGTTTTCTCATTGAACGCCTTGCGCAGTCGTTCGGCATTGAGCGTCCAGTTCGGGGGTTCAAGTGGGACGAAGCGCGGAATCCCCCCGGCGGTGGTGATGATGGGCAGGTAAATATCGAAGAACGGCTCTAGCAAGATCACCTCATCGCCCGGATCAATGCTCCCAAAGACGGAGGCGAAGATGCCGGCACTCGCCCCGCATGTCACCACAAGCCCTCCGTTGAGATCAACCTGTATATCATAGAAGCGTTGTAGATGGCTTGCCAACGCCTCACGCAATTGGGGGATTCCTTGACTGGGGGCATATTGATTGTACTTCCCTGCTTGGGCGGCTTGCGTCATGCTTGCCACCAACTCCGCTGGGGCATCATAATTCGGTGCGCCCTGCCCCAAGTTGATGGCGTTGTAATCGCGTGCCAATTCGTTGATGACGGTGAAAATGGTTGTTCCGAAACCGCGCACCCTTTGGGCTAATTCTGGCATAGCTACATCCTTCAATGGTTACACGCTTAAGCTGATGAGCTAGGATTATAAAGCAACACGGTTCTAATTGGCTATTCAACCTGATTCACCGCATTGAGTTTAGAAAACTCCATGCCCAAAATACCAGAATGGGGTTATAATCGTGCAATAAGTTAAAGAGTTGCATAAGGATTCTATTGATGAGTTTCGGTCCATTAGAACTTTTCATTGTGTTGTTGATTGTGGTGGTCTTATTTGGTGCAGGGCGCATCTCTGGCATTGGTCGTGAGTTGGGGAGTGCGATTAGCAACTTCCGCATGGGCTTACGGGAAGGTCAGGACAAAACAAAGGAAGCCAATAACGAATGAGTCTATTTGGTGTTGGAGGGTGGGAACTTTTCCTCGTGTTCGTGATTATGCTCATTGTCGCCGGTCCTAAACGGATTGTGCAATGGGCATACACGCTCGGCAAGTGGAGCGCAAAGATGCAACAGGTTTGGCAACAGACTGTCAAGGTGCTTCAGCAAGAATTGGATGAAGCCGGCATCGAGGTTGAATTGCCCCAAGAGTTGCCCACGCGCCAAAACCTACGCCATACCGCTCAACAATTCGGCAAGCAAGTGATGAGTCCCGCGCTTGATCCGTTTGCTGAGGCAAGCAAAGAGCTACAAGACGGGCTAAAGAGTTCGATAGCGGATGTCAAACAGGTTGCTAGTGAAGTCGATACGTCACTCAAGAGTACCGAAGCCCACCCCAACCATCAACCTTAAGCAGAGGGAATATCACGCAGGTGGTCGCTATCCAGATGGATCACCTGTGGCAATTCTTCATCCTCGCTGTTGCGCTTGCGCTTCATCCCGAACGGGGCATAGCCTTCGGGGTTTCTCATGAACGCTTCCACTTGTTCATAGGTGAACACGTTTGCCCATTTGTTCATGATGTAGAGCCATTGAATAGTGGATGCGGTCAAAAATAAGTTGAGCGGAATCGAAAGCAAAACCAACGATGAGCCAATGATCGCGCCATAATGGGGACGATTGTCCATCACTGAATCCATTGCGTCTTCAAACATCACCACCGAACCATACACGGTTAGCCCAACCACGCCCCAAAGCACGGCGGGATTGAACAACAACGCAGGTACAAGCGAAGTTCCCATTGAGACGGATGAAACGGTTAAATTGCCGGGCAATCCATAGCGCGGTTGGTTAATGCGCAGATATTTATTCTCCTCAACCACGCTGGCATGATTGGGTTGCGTCAACATGACCGCTAACTTTTGATGCCGACGAAATCGCACACGATAGGCGGCAACAGCTAAACCACCTAGCAGAATCAGATTGGGGATGAGCATGGGTGTTGCCTATGACCTCACAGGATGATCTACAACAGTACGGTGAGTGTAACATGATTTGAGGGAATTTGCACCTATCCGATGTTGCAAGTGGTGGAAGCATATACCTACATGGAGACGGGGCGCAAGAGGGGTAAGCACCGTGTTTTGCCCTCTCGTGTGGGAGAGGGCTAGGGCGAGGGGATGTTAACGCAGGCGGACAATTAACTCTAGCGTGCCAAACATCAATTCATCTTGATCTTGCAGGGTGTAGGATTGTTGTGGGTGCAGGCGTTGGCGGTTGATCGCTGTGCCGTTTGCGCTGGCAAGGTCTTGTAAATACACATTGACCCCATCCTGATAGAAGAAAGCATGCGTGCGGCTGATGCCATGTTCAAACGCTTGATAGGGTGTCATGTCAATATCGGGGTACACGTTCCGCTCAACATCTGTCCGCCCAACGATCACACGCTCCAGCATAACCACAAACTCAATAGTCTGTTGTGGGTCTTCCACAAAGACCAAGCGCACCTTCTTAGGAGATAGCTCTTGCGTGGCAACGGGGGGAAGCAAAACGCCGAAATGGGTTTCGGTGGTGGTCTTATCCATCAACGAAGAATTGTTGAGCATCGCGGTGAGATGAGGGGGACGCTCCAGTAATTGGTTACAATTTTTGCATAATGCCCGCTCTGCGGAGTTTTTACTCCCACAATGTGGGCATGTAATCATGGATTCTTCCGAAGGATAAAGGGTCATGGTTCACGAATCAAACTATACTGATGAACTTATTGCTAATCAGTTTACCCTATTTTGAGGGTGGATTGCTATTCTATTGGGGTAACTTTTACCAGTTTATTGATGCTCTTGGTAGAATTGTTCCCACGCACTAGAAAAAGACTGATAGACGACATCGGCATGCGTTGCGGACAGGGCGGGCACATCATGGCTTTGCTTTGCCTCTAGCACCTTTTCGATGAAGTATAGCATCTCATTCGCTTGATAGGCGGCATTAAAGCGATGCACGCCATAGTTCAAAGCGAGGATGCCCCCCACCAACGCGCCACTCATCCACCATTCCCATCTCATCAAGAAGATCAACCAGCCCATGAATACGGGAATAGCAAGAACATCCAGCAGATAATCCCAACGCATCCGACTGTGAATCTCAAAGCGCGTGTAGCCACTGGGTTCTTCCGTGCAAGACACGCGCAAGACCGCTCCTTCTTTGGTTTTGGGGCGCAGGTGGAATAAGCCTTCGGTGTATCGCCAATAGGATTTGCTGGTGGTTTGCATGCTGAAGCCGTGTGGGATTTTGGCAATGTGATAGCGTCGCCCTTCGGTGAATAGCTCATTGTGATGTAGGCGCGTTTGGCTGGGCTTGGTCGCCGTTATGAGCAAGTCTAAACACTCAGAAAGCGAAGCCATCAACACCAAGTATTTAGGACGATCCAACCGCCATAACCCCGTCAACCATCCTGCCCCAGCCATGCGTTAGCCTTTCAGGAAGGCTTCAATAGCCTGACGAGTGGGCATAGAAAGGGATGCCCCTTCTGTTTGTACGCTCAACGCGGCGGCGGCATTGGCAAAGCGCAACGCGGATTCTAGCGAGAACGCCTGCATCAACGCGGTGACGAACGCCCCCACAAAACAATCCCCC
>JBMOEO010000096.1:0-14095 GCA_049318945.1 Phototrophicaceae bacterium
CTAAATCCCCTCCCCCGCGTTGCGGTAGAGGGGACTTTCACCCACACGGTGGCGCAATCTTTAGCACCCCTCTCTCACAAGTGAAGCGCAGTGGGAGAGGGGCAGGGGGTGGGGGAATTCAGGGGTTATTTCTTGTTCTTCATTCGGCGAACAAGCATGATTGCTGCGCCACCGTTCAAGATGTCGTGAACAGCGTGGAGAACCATAATCAAGAGGATGTTGTTACCGAAGTACAACAAGCCGATCCCCATGACCAAACCTTCCCAAATGCTGGTCATCAACCAGAAGCGGATGCCATCATTCTTGAAGTAGTGGGCAAGGTTGAACAGGAATGAAGAAACCACTACACCCCAAACGGGTCCCCAGATTTGGGCGAAGAACAAGGTCAAGATACCGCGGAAGAACAATTCTTCCATTGCTGCCGTGAAGCCCACAATCCAGAATACTTCTGCGTCGCCCACTACTACATTTTGTAGGAAGTTGTTCATGGTGTTTTGGAAGTTGCCACGATAGATCACGCGCATCAACCCTTGTACCAAGCCATCGCCCACTACCAAAATGCCGAGCAAGATGAAGAACTGACGGGTTACGTCGCCATTCCATGTGGTTGTCCACTCAATGTTAAGTGGTTCTTGCAGGAGGACACCCGCCATACCAAGCGCGAAGGTCAACAATAACGTGTGAGAAAGAGAGTTCTTAAAACGAAACAACATGAGTACGATCCTTTATTAGACAGATGATAAGCTACGATAGAAAACGGTACACCACTTGCGTGATGTACCGTGTGAAACCATACCCTAAGCGTTGAGTGCTGCTAGATAACGCAAGGAGCTGAGGCTGGGCATGAAGAAATATGCACCACCGCGAACCTTCACGAATGGAGGAACTTTGCGCAAGGTGATACGAGCTGGCTTGGCTGGAATCTCAAAGTCAGAATCGCCAAGGTTGCCACCGCCGATAGCGTCTTGATTGTTGCGGAAGCCTTGGAAGTGACGGTTGTTAATCCAGTCAATTTGAATGAACTCAAATTGAGCGCGGATGCTGGCGTTGAGCGCGAAGAATTGTGCCCCACGATCTGCCCCGTCGTCTTGAACGTGGTCAGGAATGTTGAAGGTTTCTACATCTTCACGTGGGAAAATATCATTTTGGTTGTAAGCAACGGTACGGCGGATGATGCGGTGCTTGTCAGAAGACCCCAAAGCGAAGTTCTTATCCTCTTCCATGAAGCGTGCGTCACGTGGGTTAGCACGGCGAATGTGAGAAGAGAGGGGGGTTTGGTAGCCGTCTTTGTCGCGGTCGTTGTACAAGAAGTTATCGCGCTTTTCTGCATCTTGACCAATAGCAGCGTTGTCTTTTTCTGGGCTGAGTGCGAAGGGTGCGCCAGAGGGCCAACGTCCTACTACCTTAGCAGCGAGGAATACTACACGTTCTTTGTCAATCGTGCCATCTTCACGCTTAGCCTGTTGGTTGAAATAGTTCCAGAACATGGCGACATCTTGGTACAACTTACGATAAACCACATACGTCCCGTTGCGCCCGAAGTCCTTCTTATTGCTTAGTTCTTTGGTGCCTTCTGGGTTTTTGGGGAGCAAGTTCTTGGGATCATTGCTTGTTTCGATGAAGGGGCTGGGGGGATAGATGCCACTTTCGTTCAAGTAGCCAAGAATGAATTCGCCCGTTGCGCACACGTTGTTTACATTGTCAGGATAGCCGGGCATCCGTTGAATGCGCGGTTGCGAAATCCCATCCAACCAACCGAACGGTTCTTTGTCGGTGGCGTGGCGGAAACCGCTTTCTTCATGGATGATGGAAATGCCAGTCGCTGCACTGATAACCGCGCGGACATCGCTTTCCAGCTTCGCCATACGATCATCGTTGACGGCATCCAACGTCACCAGCGCGTGAATCTCTGGATTGTTTGGACCGCCAACTACCCAGTTGGTGGGTTCGTTGAAGCCTTCGTCGCCCAAGATGGGGGAACGCTTGACCATCCCATAGATGAACTCACGGGCGAAAGACCACATGGCTTCTTCGGGCAAAGCGAGTTTTGCAAAGCCAGAGTGGGTGAACATGAGCGTTGCGATTGCGTCTAGGTCTTCATCATCATCCCAACGTTCTGGGAATTGAATCGCGCTGGTGACGTAGGGCATCACTGCCTCAACGAACGCGCTTGCGCCTGCGCGATCATTGAATTGCAAGAACAAGTAACGAGAGCGACGAAGGTGTGCCCATTCACTGAGCAAGAGACCTTGAATGTCTGCTAGTTCTTCGTTGGTAAATAATGGCATGTCTGAATTTCCTTTTATCGAGTTAGGTTAAGCTATAAACGAATGACACAACTTGCTATAGATTACTTCAAGGATTAGAGAACCCTGAACATTTCTTCTACATCATCGCGGTCAAAGCCAGTGCCAAGCACCTTGTGAGCCTTCAAGTCGCGGATGGTACGGAAGATGTTTTCATCGGGATACGCACTGTAGTACACCAAAGCAGGAAGTTGACGAATGCGAATCCAATAAGCGAATGCGTCTTGTTGGTTCATCCCACCTTCAGGATAGTCAAGGCAGTGTGTGTATGCTGCGTTGATACCCCAGTTCAGTTTGTCGATGAAGTCATTGAAGTAGTTTTCTGCTGAACCATTGTAGTTGCTCATGAACCAAACGCGCTTGCCACCATCAATCAAGGTGAAGCGGAAGGAGTGGAGGGAGAACACGCCTGCGAAGTCACCACGGCTCCAACCGTAATTCAATAGAGGGGGAGCAGCAAGGAACAACGCACGCAAAATCCAAGTCCGTCCGGGTTTGATGTCGGCGACTACGGTCATGGTGGTTTGAGCGTATTGGTTTTCGTGGTATTCCAAGTCCAAAATCTCTTCGAGTTCGCGCTTGGTGCGTTCAATATCACCCTTGAAGTTGTTGGTCATGGGAGACCAATCGGGAGCGGTGTCTACTGAACCGATGGCGCGTACCAATTCTTGCGCAGGGGGTAGGAAGGTTTTACGCGCCCATTGTGCAACGCCGTAACGCCATTCTGACCAACCGCGAGAGAGTTGTGCATAGAAGGTGGGCTTCAGTCTATCCTTAGTCTTGTCCAAAGAATCAATCAAGGATTGGAGGGCTTCGGGTGAGCGGTTAGCGATCTCTGCCATTTGTTCACTAACGTTGCGGATTTGGCGGATTTCATCAACCGTATAGCCTGGGAAGCCGTAGTAAATCATGCCAGATGGCGTGGAGTTCTTCTTGGCAAATTCATAGAAGCGGTTCGTTCCCATCCAACCTTCACACTTGCCCCAGATTTCTTCGATGCCGGGAGCAATGCGAATGATCTCATCGGTCAAATCAGAGAGGGGTCCGTTGTAGGTTGCACCGAAACCAAGGCGAGGACCTTCTGGGTGACGGGTGATGATGAAACGTGCGAAGTGAAGCAACTTGCTATCTGGGAAGCGGATGTAACGATTGCCAGCCAAGTCACCTTGAATTTCTGCCAAGATTTTACGGACGGCTTCTTCTTGACCCTTCTTGATGGGAGCCATCAAGTTAATCATGTTGGTTGCACGCTTGCGCAATGCCATGAAGCGACCGAGTTCCGCAACCACTAGCGAGAACATCAAGCCCAACAAGATGATGCTGGAGTTCATGTCAGGTAGCGGATATGCCAAAGTAGCGTTGTTGATGGTAGCGTAAACAACATGTGCCCCCACACTGAAGACTACCAATAGCCCAACGATCCAGGGCCAGAAGTTCAACAGCATGAACAACCCAGCTACAACCGAAATAAGCGCAACCCCATTCACCACGATTCCTGCCATCGGGATGCCGATTGCCGTTAGAACAGCAACAGCCCCTTCGCGTCCGCCTGCGGTCATCAACATGGGAACGCCAGTTGCCAACAGGTAGAAGCCAGGGAGGAAGCGCAATGCGGCGGATACGGACTCTTCACGGTATTTAGGCGTGGTCTTGATTGCCCCACGTGCCGCGTCGATGGAAAGCGTACCGCTGCCGGTGATGAACAACACCCACATTGAAGCGAGTAGCAAGAAGCTGGGGATGATGTCTGGGATAGGAAGTGCTGAACCATCGGCAGGGAGTGGGAAACCACCGCGAGCCAACGCCCAGATCAAGTGTGCGCCCACGCTGAAGGTTATCATCAGCGCGAAGAAACGGGTGAGCAACCCTAAAATGAGAGCAATACCCCCAAAGGTAGCGATTCCAGCTACACCGAAGACAACCAAATTCGCGTTAGGAATACCTAAGTCAGTCAAGACTTGAATGGTATTGGTGCGAACAGTCGCATCGATCAGAATCGTGTAGTGCATTAAAACAAGAAACGCGCCTACAATGATACGAAGTGGAACGGGTGTCCACAAAAACCAACGTTTAGGTGCCATAGTAAATTACCCTTTCTTGAACCCAGATTCCAAAATAAACCTTACTCGCTATGTTTTGCTGGTTTGTAGTCTCTTCCGAAAACATAGCCACACATTACCCTGTATGAGTGATGGGGATGGTGATTACATATAATGTGTGATGGGGATGAGTATAATAAAAAACAGTAAATACAACAATTGTAAATATAAAGTTTCATTACTCTAACATTGTCGCTTAAAGGTATTTTAATGCTTAATAGAGTATTGATTATTCTCTGCGAGAGCTATAGCGATGTAGGAGAGGAGGATTGAAACCGAGTTAACCTCCAGCACAATCCTCTCCGTCAAGTAGACAACAAGCACACGCTTAACTCACTCGGTACTTAAGCGAGCGGTTGCGCCACCATCCACAATCAACGCTTGTCCCGTGATGAATGAAGAGCGGTCGTGGTCAGCAAGGAACAAGATCGCCTGCCCAATTTCGTGGGGTTCACCCACGCGCCCAATCACATGACGCGCTCCCAATGCCTTCACCAGTTCATGCGTGCTATTCCCCTCCACATGCCCACGATTCAAGCCGGCATGTAGCATGGGGGTATCCACTGCGCCCGGCAACACCGCATTCACGCGGATGCGGTCGTGGGTGAGTTCAATGGCGAGGGCGCGGGTGAGTGCCAAGAGTGCCCCTTTGCTGGCGGCATAGGCGGCGATATTCGCGCTAGTGGCAACGGCATGCACCGAACTGACGTTGACGATGGCGGCGCGTGTGCTTTGGCATAGCAACGGGTAGGCATGCTTCACGCCCAAGTACACCGAGCGGATGTTAGAATCCATCACGCGATCCCATTCTTCGGGGGTGGTATCCACCAACCGCTTGGTGACTTGTACGGCGGCATTGTTCACCAAGACATCTAAGCGTCCCACTTGTGCGCTGACCTGCTCAAAGATCGTGCGCGAAGAATCAATGTCGGCGATGTCCGCTTGAATGAATACGTCCGTGTTGGGGAGGCTTTCAAACGGGCGACGATCCACCCCTACCACTAACCATCCTGCCTCTTGAAAGACTTGCGCAGACGCATTCCCGATGCCACCTGCTGCCCCTGTGATGAGTACCACACGTTGTTCTGTCATTTAGGCGATCCCTTCTAGCGCGTCAAACAGTTGACGGATGGAATTTTGGTGAACGTGTTCCCACGCTTTGGGGCTGCTGTTGGAGTTATGCGGTGCTAACAAGACCTGTTCCATACCCAGCAACGGGCTGGTGTGGGGGAGCGGTTCATCCTCAAACACATCTAAACCCGCGCCTGCCAATTGCCCACTTTGCAACGCCCGAACAAGCGCAGGCTCATCGACCACCGGTCCGCGAGCAGTGTTAATCAACACGGCATGCTTGGGCATCAAGGCGAATTGTGCATCACTCATCAGGTGATGGCTGGTGGGGTTCAGGTCGCAATGCACGGTGACAAAATCAGATTGGCGCAAGACCTCCTCTAGGGTAGTCAATTCCACGCCATACTGTGCCACAAAGCTAGGATCAATCGGAGCGATGTCGGTTGCCACCACGCGCAACCCAAACCCAAGCGCACGGCGAATGACCGCCTTCCCCACGTTCCCCACGCCAATCACTCCTAGCGTGGATTCATTGAGTGCCCGTCCGTTGATTTTCTCCCATTGGTGACGCTTCATGTGCCGATCCATGAAGGGGATGTTCCGTGCGAATGCCAACATGTAGCCATAGACGGAATCGGCAACGGGTTCACTGAAAGCGTTGGGGGTGTTCAATACGCGCACGCCCCGCGCATGACAAGCCACTTGGTCAATGGAATCAATGCCTGTGCCCCATTTATGAATGACCTTCAAACGTGGAGCAGCATCTAATACTCGTGCGGTGAAACGATCATCCCCACAAATCGTCCCATCAATCTCCCCCACCCAGTCCAACAATTGCGCCTCTTCCATGCGTTCACGCACGGGGGGCAAGATGATCTCGGCATCGTGGGCGGTAAAAAGCGGGCGCAACCGTTCGATATGGGGTTGCATGTAGGGCGCAGAAACCATGATGTTCCATTTCATGACGACATCCTCCATCAAAGTAAACCGCGATTTTACCATGCCCACCACCAATCTACACGGGCGTGATATTGGATCGGCAACGCTGGCGGGTGATCGTCTGCAGATTGTAGCATAATCTACAATTTACACTGACCCATTCACCATTTACTATCTCATCCAACACTTATGGAATCAAAGGCGCATTCATGATGGAAAAACGCATTCTTGGCAAAGTGGTAGCACAACCCATTCTTGAACAGGTTACTCAACAGGTGACGGACTTACAGCGCGGAGGGTGGCAACCGTGCTTGGCTTCTTTAGAGATTGGCGTTACGCCTGAAGTCTCGTTGTATGTTCGCAATCAAGAGCGCGTTGCCAACCAAGTGGGCATCCGTTTTGAACATCGCCAACTGGCTGCTGACATCACACAAGCCGAAGTGTTAAGCACCATTCAAGCACTGAATACCGATCCGCGCATTGGGGGGATTATCATGCAACGTCCCATCCCCAAGCATCTTAGCCTGCATGCGTTACAAGAGGCGATCCACCCTACCAAAGATGTAGAAGGCATGAGTCCCTTCAATATTGGGCGCGTGGTCTATGGGGATTCGTTGATGGGTCCGTGTACATCGGTGGCATCATTGGAAATCCTCAAGTCCACTGGGGTAGAGCTACGTGGCTTAGAGGTGGTGGTGGTGGGGCATTCAGAAATTGTGGGCAAGCCCATCGCATTATACTTGTTAGAATCACTCGCCACTGTGACGGTATGCCATCATGGCACGCGCGACCTAGCGGATCATACCCGTCGCGCTGATGTGGTGTTCGTCGCGGTGGGCAAGCCAAGCCTCATCACAGCAGACATGATTAAGTCAGGTGCGATTGTCATCGACATTGGGATTAATCAAGTGGAGCGCGTGAATGAGCAGGGTGAGCTACGCACCAAGACGGTGGGGGATGTGGATTACGAAGGCGTGTGCGAGGTGGCGCGGTGGATTACTCCGGTGCCGGGCGGTGTCGGTCCCGTGACGGTTGCCGTTTTGATGCGTAACACGGTACAAGCGGTGGAACTCATGCGCCAACGTTATGAAAGTAGCATGCGTGTGTAGTATACTCTGTGTTCTGGTTCACATCGCCTGTACGGTAAAGGGACTACACGATGTCCGATGCACGGATTATCCTAGGAGATTGTGCTGAACAACTATCACAACTTGCTGATGATTCTATCCAACTGATTTTTACCTCTCCACCTTATGCCGATCAACGTAAGCAGACCTATGGTGGAGTTCATCCCGATCAGTATGTGGAATGGTTCTTACCTATTTCATCGGAGCTGAAGCGAGTATTGCACCCACGAGGGACTTTCATCCTCAACATCAAAGAGAAGGTTGTGGATGGAGAACGTCATACTTATGTGATTGATTTGATTAAGGCATTGCGTGAGCAAGGGTGGTTATGGACTGAAGAGTTCATGTGGCACAAAAAGAATTCCTACCCTGGAAAGTGGCCCAATCGTTTTCGGGATGCTTGGGAACGGCTCTTGCAATTCAACAAACAAAAGCAATTTGATATGTATCAAGATGAGGTGAGAGTTCCTATCGGAGATTGGGCAAAAACGCGCTTAACTCATTTGAGCGAAACCGATAAGATTCGGGATGAATCAAAGGTCATGAGTGGTTTTGGTAAGAATGTCTCTTCATGGGTAGGGCGTGATTTAGTCTATCCCACCAATGTCATTCATATTGCAACCGAAACGGCAAACCGTGGGCATAGTGCTGCTTTTCCCCGTCAACTGCCCGAATGGTTTATTAGACTTTTCACTCAAGCAGAAGATACCGTTTTAGATCCGTTTGCAGGTTCTGGAACAACGCTTTTTGTAGCCCATGAAATGAACCGAAACGCCATCGGTATTGAAGTTATGCCTGAATATGCTGAGTTAATCCAAGCGCAAATCAATCACATCCAACAGCAAAGGCTACTCTAACACGTGTCTACCCCCCTCATTGAAGGCATCACGGTTTATATCGAAAGTCACATCACTGTTTTCCATAGCAAACGACTAGAACGTGTGGACAGTCTTCAATTAAACGACATCCTTAAACGTAAAAACCCCTATTTGTTCAAGGCAAAACACCTAGAACGTGCTCAAGATTTTGTTGAGAGTATTCTAGGTGCCTTTGTTTCTTCCCAAGAAGAAACGTTGTTTGGCGACTTTTTAGAGGGGCTTGCTATTTACGTAGCGCAGGTTTGTTTTGATGGGCGTAAACCCAATTTAGATGAGTTAACGGGGATTGACTTGGTGCTATACAAGCAGGATACATTGTACATCATCGAGATAAAGTCGGGACCCAATTGGGGGAATGCCAGTCAAGTATCCAAGATGGTACTCAATTTCAAAGAAGCCATCGACCAATTACAGCTACAATCTCCCCATCAGTTGATTGTCCCAGTGAATGGGTGTCTGTACGGGGCAGGGTGTAATCCGCACACCATCGGCAAGATCAAAAGGGGCAGAGATGTCATTGGGCAAGTTGCATACATGAAGTTATGTGGGCAGGTCTTTTGGGAGTTTATCTCCGATGTTCCCACTTTATACTTAGACATCATCCAGCCATTGGGCTATCGTGCCAAACAACGTAATGATGAATATCAATTGGCATACGATAAATTGTTGAATCGGTTATCACACCAATTTATGGATGATTTTTGTGCAAGGGATGGTGCTATTGACTGGGAGCGATTGGTAGCTTTTGTGTCTGCCTCTCCTCATTGAACCTAGTTAATGTTCTTCAATATAGAGTTCCAAATTTTTCTAAATGCGTTAGACGCTCGTTAGGCATGTTGCCTTAGCGGATAAACATATACATATCATCTTGTCAGATCGAGGAAAAAAACATGGCATTAAAGATCGCCCTTATTGGCGCGGGACGCATTGGCAAGGTTCACGCTAGTGCCGTCATGACCGCTATTCCCAACGCAACGATTGTTGCGGTTGCTGATTATCATCTCAGCAGTGCCCAAGCACTGGCTGACACCTATGGCATTGGCTTGGCGACGGATCGTCACTTGGATGCTATTCATGCGGACGGAGTGGATGCCGTTATTATTGCTTCATCAACCGACACCCACGCCCCTTTCATCATTGATGCTGCCCAAGCAAACAAGCACATCTTCTGTGAAAAACCCATCGCAGCCGAACTCAGCAAAATTGATGAGGCACTCGCCGCGGTTGCACAAGCCGGGGTGCAATTGCAAATCGGGTTCAACCGTCGCTTTGACCCCACCTTCGCCCGCATCAAGCGAGCCATCACCGATGGTGCCATCGGCACGCCCCACCTATTGCACATCATCAGCCGTGACCCAGCTCCCCCTCCCGTTGAATATGTGAAGGTCTCCGGCGGGTTATTCTTTGATATGACCATCCATGACTTTGATATGGCGCGGTTTCTCTTTGGAGAGGTTGAGGAGATTTATGCCACTGGCGGAGTCTTGGTCAACCCTGCTATTGGGGAAGCTGGCGATATTGATACGGCAATGGTGACGCTCAAGTTCGCTAGTGGTGCGCTCGGTGTGATTGACAATAGTCGTCAGGCAGTATACGGATATGACCAACGGGTAGAAGCGTTCGGCAATGGTGGAAGCGCGGGCAACGTCAACCTGTATCCCGATGCCGTCACCATCAGCAACGGAACGCGCGTTGAACGTGCCAGCCTTCCGATGAACTTCTTCCTTGAACGCTATATGGATTCCTATCGCAATGAACTGACCGCGTTTGTGGATGCTGTACAGAATGGCACGCCTGTGCCCGTCAGTGGCAATGATGGGCGCGTCCCTGTGGTGATGGCAATGGCAGCGAAGAAATCGCTCGATGAAAACCGTCCCGTCCGCTTGAGCGAGATTAACTAAATCACCATCGCTATCCCTGTGCTTAACATCATGCACGGGGATAGCTCCTTTAAGCTAACTTTATTGCTAAGATGAATTGAGGGTTATAGATTATGTCCAATACAAAAACCATTAACTTTGGGGTGATTGGTGCTGGGGCAATTGGAAGCATCCATGCGCGTAACATCGCTACCCGAATAGCAGGCGCAAACCTAGTAGGCGTGATGGATGTCAACTTGGAAGCCGCTCAACAAGCCGCGTTAGGAAGCGCGTATGCCACCCAAGACTTAGATCAACTCTTGAATGATCCCAGCATAGATGCCGTTCTGATTGCTTCTCTCACCTCGCTACATAGCGAACACATTCAAAAAGCAACCCAAGCTGGCAAGGCAATCTTCTGTGAAAAGCCCGTTGCCCTAGACATTGAAGAAACGCGCCGTGTGATGCAACAGGTTCAAGAGGCAAGCCTCCCGTTTCAGATTGGCTTCCAACGTCGCTTTGACCCCGGCTATGCTGAAGTGGCACGCCTATTGCGCAGTGGCGAGATGGGTAAGGTGGAAATGTTCCGTAGCCAATCTAGCGATCCCAAACCTGCCGCTGAACATTACATCGCTTCCTCTGGGGGGATTTATATTGACAGCGTGATTCATGATATTGATGTTGCCCGCTTCATGGTGGGGGAAGTCAAGCGCGTTACAGCGTTGGGGCGCAACCCCGTTGACCCGATATATGACAAGTATGGAGATATTAGCATCAGCATCCTCACGCTTGAGTTTGAGAATGGCGCGGTTGGGGTCATTCAAAACTCCCGACGCACCCCACACGGCTATGATCTGCGCTGTGAGGTACATTGCGAGCGCGGTAAACTTGTCACCGAAGATGAGCGCGAAACCAAGCTATGGCGGTATGACGCACAAGGCATTCACGGGGACTACTATTACTATTTCATGCAACGCTTTCAAGATGCGTATCGCCTTGAGGTGCAGGCGTTTGTGGATGGTTTGTTAGGCGGAACGCCCCTACAACCCAACACACAAGATGCGATTGAATCCTTGCGTGTGGCAGTAGCCGCCACCCGTAGCCTGCGCGAAGCCCGTAGCGTCCTCATAGAAGAAGTCTAGTTCAACATCGGGATAAGCCTGCTCCCTCCGATTTTTGGGTTGATTGTTTCTGTGACGGGGTTTGAGATTTTACCGCTGTTCGTCCTCGCTTACCTCCTGATGATGGTGGTTAATTCTGAACGCATTAACCGTTTCATGTGCGATAAACAAGTCATGCCTGCCTAGACCCCTCAGCGACTTCCCACCTAACAGGTGGGAGGTCAGCTTAAGATACGGTTGAACCTCGCCGAGTAGTTAACAGCGCGTGGACGAGGCTTCCAACGAGCAAGCCCCAAAACGGTGCGCCAATCGTGAACAGCGAAAAGTCCCCCGCTGTACATAAAAAGGCGAGGATGGCGGCATCGCGTCCTTCTGGCTTTTCGAGCGCGTTCCCCAGCGAATTGGCAATTGTCCCACTCAACGCCAAGCCAGCTACTGTGGCAACCACCACTTTGGGGAAGACGGCGAATAGCCCAATCATGGTTGCCCCTAAGAAGCCGAACAGGATATGCCACATGCCCCCTATCACCGCCGAAGCATAGCGTTTGTTATGGTCAGGTTGGGAATCGGGACTCACCACTAAGGCGGCGGTCAACGCCCCCAAACAGTTCCCATGCCCGCCGAAGAACGCCAAGCCGATTGAGCCTAATCCCGTTAGCGTGAGGATACGGTTGATGGGCGCGTCATAGCCATTCGCCAGCAGCACGGTTTGTCCGGGCGCGTATTGAGAACTCATGGCGAGGGCGAATAATGGTAGGGCAATGCCAACGGTGGCATCTAGCGAAAAGCGCGGAAGGGTTAACGTGGGCAATGCCAGCGTCAAGGGGACGGCTTCTAATTGAAGGATTCCCAACGCGCCCGATGCCAATAATCCCACCACCATCACCCCCAAACTGGGAGCAGAAAAGCGTAGCCGTCGCAAGAGGATATAGGTTACAACCATGATGAGAATGATAATCGGGTTGAAAGCATGGTCATCTAATCCGTTAAAGATTCCCAAGCCGAAGCGCAATAACACTCCTGCCAAAACTGCCAAGATAACCCCTTGTGGGATCAGGCGCATCACACGCCCAAACCATCCGCTGATGCCCAACAAGGTGATGGCAACCGCACTGATGATATACGCGCCGATCACCTCTTCATACGGGAAGTAGGCAATGCTGGTGACGAGCAATGCTGCGCCCGCCGTAGAATGGGGAAACGTGATGGGATGGCGGAACAACAGAGAGAACAATACCGTGCCGATGCCGTTGCCTACCACCACCGCCCACACCCATGAGGTGGTTTGTTGTGGGGTGAGGTTGCCCACTTGTGCGGCTTGCAAGATCAACAAAATGGGACCGGTGTAGTTAATCAACACCAGCAGAAACCCCGCCATTGCCCCCGACAAACTGAGGCTATTGGGTACATCACGTAGGTTGTGGAGGAAGTTGCGCCATGTGGGGGCGGTGGGTTGATGGAGGGTCGATTGCATGTGGGGCATTCCTTGTTGCAAGGTGAGTAGAATCGCCATTATAAGACGGGCAAGCGAATGTGCTAGGGAAGGTTTGACTCCTCAAGCTATATCATAAACGTTATAGCAATCATCCCATGCAAAGCATTCTCTTTCGGTTTATCATAATGGGAAACCCCTCACACAATGGGGATAATCTCACTACTGTTTGATGAAAGAGTAACCTTCACAATGAAGCCACAAACAACCGCAATTCATGGTGGTTATCAAAGCGATCCCACCACCAAAGCCGTCGCCGTACCCATTTACCAAACGGTCGCCTATGAATTTGACAATGCCCAACACGGCGCAGATCTATTCAACTTGGCAGTGCCGGGCAACATCTATAGCCGTATCATGAACCCCACCAATGATGTGCTAGAAAAGCGCGTTGCCGAGCTAGAGGGCGGGATTGCTGCCCTTGCCGTCAGTGCTGGAAGCGCGGCAATCACCTATGCCATCCTCAATATTGCCTACAGCGGAAATAACGTGGTGAGCATTCCTCAACTCTATGGCGGAACCTATACCCTGTTTGCGCACATGTTGCCTCGTATGGGGATTGAGGTTCGCTTTGCGGAAAGCGATAGCCCTGCTGATTTAGAAAAGTTGATTGATGAAAAGACCAGCGCGGTTTATTGTGAGAGCATCGGCAACCCCGCCGGCAACATCGTGGATATAGAGGCAATCGCCAGCATGGCACATCGTCACGGCGTGCCCGTCATTGTCGATAACACCGTTGCCACCCCCTCACTCATTCGCCCAATTGACTATGGCGCGGATATTGTGGTGCATTCGCTCACCAAGTACATGGGCGGTCATGGCACGACTTTGGGCGGTATCATCGTAGATGGTGGCAAGTTCCCTTGGGCGGAACACAAGGCACGCTTCCCGATGTTGAATGAGCCAGAAGCCTCCTATCATGGGGTGGTCTATACTGAAGCGATGGGGGCGGCAGCGTATATCGCTCGCGCTCGCACCGTTCCGCTACGTAACACCGGCTCTGCATTGAGTCCGTTCAATGCGTTCTTGTTGTTGCAAGGGATCGAAACGCTCCCCTTGCGCATGGAACGCCATTGCGACAACGCCCTCGCCGTTGCCAATTATTTGAACGGTCATGATGCCGTGGAGTGGGTGAGCTATGGTGGCTTGCCTGATTCCCCCTATTATGAACTGGCACAAAAATATACGCAGGGTAAGCCCTCC
>JBMOEO010000097.1:0-13813 GCA_049318945.1 Phototrophicaceae bacterium
TGGTCAGCAACAACCGACGCAACGGCGCACGCCATGCTTGATAGTCAATCTGATTAGATTCGGTACTTTGCCCGCGCAAAACTAACGTGCCAGTCACCAAAGCATGAGCGCGAAATTCATCCAGCAGACGGCTTTTCCCCACGCCACTTTCTCCACCAATTAACCACGCGCTCCCGATGGGAGGGGTCTCGCGCATCAGCTGATGCGCGGTGCGCAATTGGCGTAGCTCTTGCCTGCGTCCCACGAAGGTTGCGCCCTGTAAATAACTCTCACGCACTTGGGTGGTTTCTACTGCTCCGCCCAAGCCCAAGCCATTGCGTAAAATCGCCAGCGCGTCTAACGCGGTAGAGGGGCGCATGTATGGGTCTTTGTCTAGCAACACCCCCACGAAACGCTGTAGCACAATCGGCAAGGGTTGCAGATCGGGGATGTCAAACATGATCCCCCGAATGAGATCATAAACGCGCTCGCTGGCAAAAGGGGTTTTATCCACGAACAACTGATAGGTAATCACCCCTAGCGCGTATAAATCGGAGGCAACGCTGGCAGGTTGACTACTCAATAGCTCCGGTGCCATGTAATCAAACGTGCCAAATAATGCCCCCGTCTCGCTCGTGCGCACCAACTCCGCTTCTTGTGCCAGTCCAAAATCCACTAACCACGCACTCCCGCAATCATCCACTAGGATATTGTCCGGCTTGAGGTCGCGGTGCAAGATGCCACGACGGTGCATGTAATCCAATGCCAGCAGGATTTGTTGCAAGTATTCTAGCTTTTGTGCTTCGGTCAGGTTAGCTTGGGTGATGGGGTACGCCGGCTCAATAATGGGCATGGTGTAATAAGGGCGACGATCTTCATCAAAGCCATAGTCTAAGACGCTGATGATGTTGGGATGGCGCAATCGTGCTAGGGTACGGAACTCATTGGCAAGGGTGAATGATGCGGTGATAGATGGATCGGTATCCTGTGCATTGAAGATGTTTGGTTCTGCTAAAAGACGTTTGAGGGCAACCGCACGATCTTCAAGCAGATCATGGGCGCGGAAAACTTCCCCCATCCCACCCTCGCCGATTAGTTGTTCAATGCGGTATCTACGCCCAATTAACGCTTGCCGTTCAAGAACCATGCCAACCTTCCCTTTATGGGTCTATATTTTACGGTATTACCCATCTCTACGCAATGAGTTTACCATGATCTCCACGAATGAGATGCCCTTGTTGCCTTGCACGGCAATTCACCAACTCAGCGAAATGCCCCACCAAGTGATTGAGGAACGCAAACGCAATGGGGGAAAAGACCACCTGCGAACTCCAGACCAGTTTCAACTCACGCTCTAGCGCATAATCCACAATCGGGATAACCCGTATAAAGCCGTGCTGTAGCTCATGCTGAATGGAATAGGCAGGCAGGAGCGAAACCCCCATATTTGCCATCACCGCATTTTTGATGGATTCTGGATTATCAAAGGTGGCAATGATGCGTGGCTTGAGGTTGTGTTGCTGAAAGATGTTATCCATCCAACGATGGGTTAGGCTCCCCGTTTGGCGTGTGATGAAGGGCATCCCGTGCAACTGTGCCAACTCAATGGAGGGAGTATCCCACCATTTATGGTTGCGCCCCACCACCAACTCCATCGGAATGGCTTGCATCACGCACGATTGCAAGTCTCCTTGTGGTTGTGCGTCAATCTCACCCTCAATGATGCCATACGGGTAATCTTGGCGAATGACCGATTCCACCACCCTAGAGCTGATGGATGTGTGCAGTTGAATGCGCAAGTTGGGGTATTGGGCTTGGAAGGTTTGCAACCAATGGGGGAAGAGGTAAACGCTGACCCCGGCGGTTGCCCCAAGATGGAGTTCCCCTTCGTTTAGCTTGCGAACATTGGTCAAGCGGTTTTCGACTTCTGCCATGAGTTGCATCATCCGCACGGTGTAATCGTACAGGATGGTGCCGGCTTCGGTAGGGATGACCCCACGCGCCCCCACGCGATTGAACAAAAGCGTGCCGAGCTGGGTTTCGATGTCTTGGATGTGTTGGCTAACGGCAGGTTGACTTAAATAGAGTTGTTGCGCAGCTGCGCTAAAGCTCCCTAAGCGATACACTGCGGCGAATACTTCTAGTTTATGAGTGCTAATCATACGTGTTTTCAACCATTAAACTGGAATCTAACTTACAATCCATTGTATTGTTGATTGTCGTTCAAGAATGAGTTAGGCACTATTGCGGATTTATGAGAGAGGGATGAGTAGCTTGGGGAATGCAAAACGCCCGCTACCAAGAACGGGCGTTTGAAGAATAAAACGAGACCAGCGACGCAGGTTATAGGTCGATGTACAAGTTGAATTCGTAAGGATGCGGACGCATGCCTACGGAGTCTGCTTCTTCACGCTTGAGTTTGATGTAGATTTCGAGCATGTCTGGTGTGAAGACACCCCCTTCAAGCAAGTAAGCGTGATCGCTTTCTAGTGCATCCAATGAACCGTGCAAGCTACCCGGTACGGTTGGGGTCTTGATGTGCGATTCAAACAAGTCAACATCAATGGGATCACCCGGATCAATTTGGTTCTTGATGCCGTCCAAACCTGCCATCAACATTGCGGGGAAGGCGAGGTAGGGGTTAGCAAGGGGATCGGGAGCGCGGAACTCAATGCGCTTTGCCTTCGGGCTTTGGCTGTACATGGGGATACGAATGGCAGCCGAGCGGTTACGGTTGGAGTAAACCAAGTTGACGGGTGCTTCGTAGCCGGGCACCAAACGGCGGTAGGAGTTGGTGGTGGGGGCGGCAAACGCCAAGATGGAGGGCGCGTGCTTCAAGATACCACCGATGTAGTGCAATGCCATTTGGCTTAGACCAGCGTAGCCATCCCCAGCGAACAACGGTTGCCCGTCTTTCCATAGGGATTGGTGACAGTGCATCCCAGAACCGTTGTCTTGGAAAATGGGCTTGGGCATGAAGGTAGCGAACATGCCTGCTTGATGAGCAACGTTCTTCACGATGTACTTGTAGTTGGTCATCATGTCTGTCATTTGTGTGATTTCAGAGAAGCGCAAGTCAATTTCTGCTTGTCCTGCTGCTGCTACTTCGTGGTGATGAACCTCAACCTTCATGCCCACACCCATCAAGGTGCGTACCATTTGAGCGCGGAGGTCTTGCGTTTGATCGTTAGGAGGAAGGGGATAGTAGCCTTCCTTCATACGATTCATAAAGCCGGTCTTGCCTGCTTTGTCGGTGTTCCAAGGTGCTTCGTGAGAATCTACTTCGTAGTAGCTAGAGTTTGGCGTGGTCTTATAGCGAACATCGGTGAAGATGAAGAACTCAGCTTCGGGACCGAAGTAGCAGGTATCGGCAATGCCGGTGGACTTTAGGTATTCTGCAGCGCGATATGGAATAGAGCGGGGATCACGGCTGTAGGGTTGGCGAGTGATGGGATCATATACGAAGCAGAAGAATGCTACGGTACGGGCTTCAAAGAAGGGATCAACATACGCGCTAGATACGTCTGGGATCAAGATCATGTCGGATACATCAATGCTTTGGAAACCACGCACTGATGAACCATCGAACCCTAACCCGTCTTCAAACATCCCCTCATCAACCATAGAAAGGGGCATACTGAAGTGTTCAACCATACCGCGAATATCAATGAAACGCGCATCTAATTCTTGGATGCCGTTTTCTGCACACCATGCCAGCAACGCGGCAGGGGATTGTTTAGCTTCTGATGGAATGACATACTGGGACATCTGTCACCACTCCTCTTTTGTATACAAGTTATAATTCATTTCACGGGGATTATTTTGGGGGTTTTGTTCACTTTTTTAGCGTGTGAAAGTAGACAAAATTTTAGCGATTCTATTGTGTGATATAAACAAGCCTCCCTAAAAGAGGAGGCTTGCTCGTTTATTTTTTATGCAAAACTCACAACTAGCTAGAGAGGACATCACTTCGGCGATGTTCTAGCACGGGGAATTGTGTACGAATGTCACTAACGCGGTTGAGTTCAATTTCCGCTGTCACCAAGTTTGGCTCGGTACCGGCTTCGATGATGATCTGCCCCCAGGGGTCAACGATCATGCTGTGCCCCCCCAACGTAACCTGCCCTGATTGCCCCGCCCCATTGACCGCGATAACGTACACTTGGTTTTCTATCGCGCGTGCTTGCAACAACAACCGCCAATGTTCGATGCGCTCGATGGGCCACTGTGCCACCACCAATACCATAACCGTGCCACTGTTGACGTAGCGACGGAATAACTCTGGAAAGCGAATGTCATAGCAAATGGCAACTGACGTTTGTCCCCATGGTAAATCCATCGTGAGGGGGGAACTACCGGGTTGCAGGTAACGGTCTTCCTGCATGGCAGGGATGAGGTGCATCTTGCGATAAACCCCCATCGAACGCCCGTTGCTGGCGAAAAAGACCGCACTATTGGCGGTATCATGACCGCGCTTTTCAAAGTATGAGCCAATGATGCTGATCTTATTTTGCTGTGCCAATTGCGACATCTCCGTAAAGATGCCACTGTTCAACTGTTCCGCTGTGCGGTGATAGTTTCCCCAGTCATAACCCGTGCGCCATAGCTCCGGGAGCATCACTAGATGGCTTCGGCGTTGCGTCGCTTCACTGAGCATCTTTTGCATGGTGGTTGTATTTTGCGCAACGTCGCCCACGACAATTGGCATTTGTGCAAGGCTGATGTTTAATCTAGGCATGTTTGGAAGACTCTCATAATCAAGCGTTCAAAATGGCTAGGGATATTCCCTAGCCATCAAGTTGGTTAAATGGGTTTGAGGATACGATCTTCGCGTAGTTTCTTGTTGAGAATGGTCAGGTTGCCCCCGTGTTGGTTGAGGGTTTCTTGAACCGCCTCGCGCCATGCTGGGATTTTGATCTCTTTGATGGTTGTTGTTTCGTAGCCATAGCGAGCAAAATGCCCAGCGTACAGTGCCACATCGTTGGCATTCAAGAATACGAAAGCCACTTCGCTTTGCAAATCTTCTGACGCTTTTTCCATCGCTTGGATCAGCTGCCCCATCACCAGCGTGGTGGGATAACCAGGGGCAATTTGAATTTCCTCCACACGGGTGATGAGGTTTTCGACTTGCCACCCCACAACACCAATCACCTCCGCCTTCTCATTCTCGGCGATTAGGTAACTGCGTTGCCCAAAGGACATCATCACGTCCATGCGTGAGATGGTGCGCTTGGTTTGGGCGGAAATAAACTTAGCGATACCCTCCGCATTAGGGGGCATGCCCCGTTTGATGCGCACTTGTACATTGGTGGGCACGGTTGCGTCTGGGTCTTGATAGGCATCCACCGTCATGGTTTCATCCATACGCGCCCCCACGCTAGTTGCACGTTGTGACGACGGGCTACCGTCTGGGGCTTTCGCCTGCCCCACGCCCAACACCGCCTGCTTGACCCCGTTCCAATGTTGCTGAACTTGCTTCCATGTTTCGTCTACATTGCCATCATTCTGAATGACCACCTGGGCGCGGGCGACTTTTTCGCGCTGGGGGTTTTGCGCCGCAATGCGTTGGCGGGCTGCCGCTTCTTCCATGTTGCGGGTTTTGATGAGCCGTACTAATTGCGTTTCTGGTGTGGCATTGACTACCCAAATGGCATCAACGTCATTTGCCAGTTCGCCTTCGATTAGCTTAATGGCTTCGATCACAATTACACGCTGTTTAGCACGTTCAACAAGGGCGTGAATTGCCTTGCGGATGACGGGGTGGGTAATCGCTTCTAGCTGTCGCAGTGCCTGTGGATTAGAAAAAACAATCGCGCCCAATTTCGCACGATCAATCTCTTGATTCTCATTCAAGATGAACCCACCGAACAGGTTGACAATGGGCTGATACGCCGGCGCGCCCGGTTGCATGGCAGCATGGCTTAGCCCGTCTGCATCAATCGTATAAGCACCGAGATGTTGTAACATCTTGCGTACTACGCTTTTACCAGTTGCGATATTTCCCGTGAGACCGATTACATATTTGTTTTTCCAGCGACTCACGGTGAGACCTCCATAAACTTATGAATGCTAGGGTGATGAATACGAACAAGATAACCCATTATGGATGATATAATTAGGGTTGCCTTACGTGTAGTATAGCACACAACCTAGCAATCAATCCAATCTCATCCCACAAATTACGATTTTTCCTGCCAGATTATAGCCCCCCCAATTCCTCCTCAATTTTGGGGGAGGGGGAAATACCCGTGCCTGCCCTCATCTCAACCGCGCTTGGCTATGACTTCTCATATAGTGCGATGCTATACCCTAAACGTTGATAGGTTGCTGGCTCTTCATGCAACAGACGAAGCGCGACGCTGGCAACAATTTCTTCACGCTTACGGTTAATGTCAGAGAAGGCGATGCTCGTTAGCAGGTTAAGCGCACGTCGTATCCAAGTTAGCTTGGCATCCGCTGGCAAAAACTTATCGTAAATCACCACCCGTCCTCCCGGTTTCAAAACGCGGTTCACCTCACGAATGCAGGCGTAAGGGTCAGGGATCACCGCCAGAATGAGGTGGAGGATCACCGCGTCAAAAGTTGCATCGGGTAGGTTCAATGCTTGCCCATCCATCACTCGCGCCTCAACCTGACAAGGGAGGTGTTGTGCCTTTTGTTGCATCCGCGCCACCATAGCAGGGGTTAGATCGGTTGCCAACACATTGACCCCCGCAGGGATGAACGGCAAATCCTCCCCCGTGCCTGCCCCCACGATGAGCAACTTTTCGCCTGCGGATAGCTCCAGCAGGGTGATGGATCGCTGGCGCGAAACTGCAAAAGACTGGGTAATCCAGTCATATAGGGGAGCATATAGGGTATATCTCCAACGATTCCAACGATTTAAGTTCATCATCTTACGTTTCCTCCTCGATGATTTGCCCGTTGTGGATTTTCCACAGGGTGGACTGCTTCAAAAATTCTGGGGTGAAGATGGTTGGCTCGGTGGTGGTCAACACCGTTTGGCTGTCCCCCGTGAGTTGGTCAAGCAAGTAACCGCGCCGACGTGCGTCTAATTCAGCAATCACTTCATCCAACAACAAGATCGGGCGTTGTCCGCTCTGCTCGGTCATCCACTCTAACTCTGCTAACTTCAACGCCATCACCGTCGTGCGTGCTTGCCCACGGCTCCCGTATAACCCCACGTCGCGCCCGTTGATGTTCAGGCGCAACTCGTCCCGATGCGGACCGGTGAGGGTCATCCCCCGTTGAATGGACTCTTCCCGCTCGCGCTCAAGCTGGGCGTGGAATTGCGGTTCTAGTTCGCTCGGTTCTAGTTGACGGTGCAAATCAAAGCCGAACATCTCAAATGAAAGCTGTCCTTGTGTCGTCGCGGTGGGAATCAAACTAGGGATATAGTTGAGGGTGAGTGTTTCTTTCTTGTCGGTGAGGTCAGCGTGAATGCGCTGGGCAGAAAACTCTAACTCACGTAAGAAGCGTTGACGGCTGGCAATGATGATTGACCCATGCCGTACCATCTCATCATCCCAAAACGCCAACTCTTTGACCCCAGCGCGATTCATGGCAATGTTGCGCAAGAGGGCATTGCGCTGGGGGAGTGCCTTTTCGTATTGGTGCAACGCCTCATAATAGGTGGCGTTCATCTGTGAAAGCGTATCATTCATGAAGCGTCGGCGTTCTTGTGGGCTACCCTCAATCAAGTGCAGGTGCTGGGGCAAGAACATCACCACGTTCAAAATGCCCACAATATCCATCACGCGCTTATCCACATGATCCAAGCGGATGACCTTCTTGAAGCGTGGTGTGCCCGCGCTGGTGTCCATCATCAGGGTGATCTCTAAACGGCTGAAGGGGTAATGGCGCGTGTGGATGTCCGCAGCAAGCCGTGCAAAGGGCAACAATTCCCCTTCCGTGCGCCAATGAATCAGCTGGCGGTCGGAGGTGGTATAGGGCGAACGCGCGGTTGCCAAGTAGTAGAACGCCTCTAGGAGACTGGTTTTCCCTTGCGCGTTATCCCCATGTAGAACAATCGTGTGATTAGGGAGGGGCAATTCTAACTGGGCATAGTTGCGAAAGTTGGTTAAAGACAAATATTCAATGTGCATAGTGTGGCACTCATCATCAAGGTGACGGCATCCCCCACATGCTGGGGTGGGGATACCGTCTAAGGGGTAGAATCATCAGGATGAAATCACACGGCGACGTTAAGCAGTCACCATTTCTGGGGCAAGGTGATCGGTGCGTGAGGCATAGCGCAACGTGGGCGTGCCTTCTGCGTCAAAGTCAACACGGCTGGTGCTGGTGTTGTACATCCCAATGAGGGTGCGCCCCACTAGCGTGCGTGGCACCAACACGCCAAACAACAACGCCTGCATCAGCGCGTTAGAAAATCCCCCATGCGTAACAAAGGCGATGCTGGCATGGCGTTTGTCGCCAATTGCCCATTCACGGATTTGTTTTGCCACGCGGAACACGCGCTCTTCATAGTGGTCAGGGGTTTCTTGCAATTCCGAAAACCACCAACCTTCTGAAGTCACCCCTTCGGTGACAATCAAGTTAGCGCAAATCACACGCATTGCTTCGGCGTTCAAGCCCGGCTTGCCCACGCTTACCAATTGCCCATTCACCTTTTGCTCATGATATACCCCACCACGTTCGTAAATATCGGGGTGAATCGTCGCTGGGATGTTGAGCGTCTGGGTGAGGGCGTTGGTGGTTTGTAAGGTGCGTTGCATGGGGCTGGTGTACAGTTCATCAAACTGATAAACCGCCAAACGGGGATCATCCCGCAGTTCATGTTGTCGCTTGCTGGATTCAAAGTCGCGCTGAATGAACGCCGCCAAGTGGGTGGCTTGTTTCTCACCCAATGGGGTGAGCGGGGCATCAAGCACGTGTTCTGCTTCGGGAGTGAGTTCATGGGCGTTGTTGAGCGATTGAGCGTGGCGGATTAGATGTAGACGCATGGCAGATTACTCCTCATAAGTCGTATTGGATAAGTTCCACATGGGGATAACATCGAAGTCTAAAGACCCCTGCATCCCACCTTGTAAACGATAGTGCGCTGCGGCGGCAATCATTGCCCCGTTATCCGTGCAGAGTGCAAGGGGGGGGTAGCGAACGGGCAACTCCGATAGGCTTCTCATCTTCTGGCGTAGCAACGTGTTCGCGCTCACCCCGCCTGCCATCCAAATCTCATTCACGTTGTGAAGTTTGGCGGCGCGGACGGTTTTGTGTGCCAGCGTTTCCACTAGGGCAAACTGAAAACTAGCGGCAGCATCCGCAACGGAAATATCCTTGCGGAGTTGCAACTTATTCTTTGCCCCCTTCTCCTGCTGTGCCTCATGCTTGCTGTTGATTTGCACGGTTACTTCACGCATGACGGCGGTTTTCAATCCACTAAAGCTAAAGTCTAGCGAATCATCACTGAGCTTGACGCGCGGAAAGTTGTATGTGGCGGGGTTGCCCTCTTTGGCGACGCGCTCAATGTTGGGTCCGCCCGGATAGGGCAAGTTGAGCATGCGCCCCACCTTATCAAACGCTTCTCCTGCGGCATCGTCAAGCGTGCCGCCCAAGCGTTGATAGGTGCCGTGCGCCTCCATCAACAATAACTCGGTGTGTCCCCCGCTCACAATCAAAACCAAAATGGGGAAGCTCGGTTCATGGTAGGGTTGAACCAAGCACAACGAATAGACGTGCCCCTCAAGGTGGTTGATGGGCAAGAGCGGTTTCTCCGTTGCCAGCGATAACCCCTTGGCGAAGTTTACCCCCACCATGAGCGAGCCAACTAAGCCGGGTCCGCGCGTGACGGCAATTGCGGTGAGCTGATCGTAGCGGATGCTTGCCTCACGCATTGCCTGCTCCACCACCGCGCCAATCGCCTCAGCATGTGCGCGAGAAGCAACTTCAGGGAAGACCCCCCCATACTGGGCGTGGAGGTCAATCTGGCTGGCAATCACATTAGAAAGAACGACTTTCCCGTCTTGCACTACGGCAGCGGCGGTTTCGTCGCACGATGTTTCAATTCCAAGTAGGATGGTCATGGCGTTTCATGAGTAGTAGACATTATCAACCTGCTAACTATAACCCACAAACCATCCCACACGAAAGGGCAACCGCGCCCGTGTCGCCTAAGCGGTGCGCTTTTCTAATAGAATGCGCGTCATCTGTTCCATGTGGTCAACATCATGTGCGCCCACTTGTAGCAACTGGTTGAAGATTGACCAATGTCCCACTTCAGGATGCGTGCCAAAGCGATGCCACTGTGCTTCTTCGGTTAGCCCCTCAAAGAAACTCGCCATCTCATAACGGCTCGTGCGCAGGTCTTGTAGGACGGCTTCGATGGATTGCTCACTATAGCGGTTTTCAATGACCAATGCCTCATGGTCATAGTTCACCAACAGGGGTTGGTCTTCGCTCATGATTTGCCGAGCGCGGTTCAAGAAGATGCGGTCATAATCGCGCAGGTGGCACAGCACTTCTAGCACTGTCCAGCCATTGCCCCCGTCACGGTAAACAGTCAAGCCATCTTCCAGATGAAGGTGGATGAAGTGGTCAATCATGTTGATGCTGTCCCGTAGGCTACGGGTATAGCGTTGATAAATACGGGTGAAGTTGGTCATGGTCTGTCCTTATCGGGTTTAGTAAATCGGTACAATACTAACATGTTTAGGATCAACTTGCACAAACGGCGCATATAGCCAGCCGTTTAAGCCGTTGACTCGTACTTGATACCAGTGATCTGCTCCTGATTGTCGGGTGCGGCTGATGATGGAAACCGATGTGCCCCAATCCAAAATGGTGAGCGTGGGAGTGCGATAGCTGGGATACTGGCGCAGGCGCATCTGATCTTGCGTGATGCCCACCACGCCCAAATCAGGGGAGTTGGTCAAACTAGAGAAAACCGAGTCCACTTCAGGGATATTGGCATTGGGCGTATCCACCTCAAAATACTTGCCGGAAATCCAACCGACGGTTGCTTCACCAAAGGCAACGGGAGCGGCAGTGGGCGCAACTGTGGGTGTGAGGGCACTTGGCGTGACGGCATCTCCTACGGTCTCGGTGGTGGTTTCGGTGGAGATCGTCTCTTGATAGGCGATCAAGTACCAATAGACTTCCCCTTCTTGTGAGTTACGGGCATAAACCGAATAGCTCACCCCTGTGTTGGGGATGATCTTCAAGGCAGACGCACCTAAGAACGGACCCGTGCGTAAGAACATCGCATCCACGACGGTGACTTGTCCGCTTCCGACAACCCCGCCAACCAGACTGGGCGCAGGGATCACAATGGGGGTGGCGATGGGTTCTGCTTGGGCAAAGACAGGCAACGCCCACCCCAAACACAACACCAGCAAGATCAGTTTTTTGAACATGGTTGCCTCCAATTTTTGCTGATTATAGCCAAAGTCTGCAACTTGTGAGGGGGTCTAGCGTATAAAGTCTTAGAGAAAGTGATTCGGATTATCTAAGGAGCCTGTGATGTCTAAGCCAACCCAGAGAAACGTTGCCCAATCCATTGAGAAAGGGATCGAAGGATTCATCAAGTTATTCAAGCAATCGGTTGAGGAGGGCAATCAAAAACGCCTGACCATCCAAAACAAAGAGGGCAAAGTATTGTTTGATACCACGCTCACACTAGGAGTTGTCATCTTGGTATTTGTGTTGATCGGTGGATGGTGGGTGTTAATCCTTGCCGGCATCTTGGGCGTGTTGGGGAACTATCGCTTGGCAGTGGTGAACAGCAATAGCGTGCCCAATATCGTACAAGAACCCAAGTCTAAACCTGAAACGCCCCATACCGAAGAATGAGCTGAACCCCTCATCCTGACTTCCGCACGCGGTTTGAGGAAAAGGGGTGAGGGCAACGCAAGCGATGGCGGTTATTCCTTCCACCACCGCCTCAATAAGGGTAAGCGATTGCGCAACCAACGCCATAACAGCATCTCCCTTAATGCCTTCCATGCTTCTAGGCTTTGATATTCCCAGCGCGGATGGCGTTGATTTCCGTAGCGTTCGGCTTGGTACAGGTTGACAATCGCCCGTAATGACCGCTCCGCCCGTTGGGGCAACAGCGCGATGATGCGCTTATGGCGTTCTCTGGGAGTTTCGTTCTGATAGAAGGGTATCCCCAACAAGTGGGTTAGATAGCGTTCTGTGCGAGCATACACCTGAAGGATAGCACTATACCCCTCCAGATCGCGCCATTCTAGCCACCACCAACCCACCAAAATCATCCCCAATGCGATACACAACAACAGCAACAAGCCCAACAGTATCAGCAAGATTTGAAAGAATGCCTCTAACCACACGTTAGCTTGGGGAACATCGCTGGGTGTTTCTTGTGGGGTGAGGGTGGGTGGTGGCGGAACGGTGGGAGGGATACCTAGTGGGGAAGGCGTTGGTGAAACGCTCGCTAGGGGCAACGCCTCATCTTGGGGAGCGTTCAGGGTGACGGTGGGCGGTTGTGTGGGGGTGTTGGTTGGGGTGGCGGTGGATGTGGGAGGTTGCATCACCAGCATGTCGGGGGAGGGACTCGGCACATTAGCGATGTCTATCATGGGGGTGGGCGTGGGGGGAACACCGCGTGAGGCAGTTGGCTCAAACTCTACCCATCCATAATTGGGAAAGTATACTTCTACCCAAGTGTGAGCGTCCTTCTCCCTGACGATGTACTTCTGTCCGTCCCATTCCCCTGCGGCAAAGCCCGCCGCCATGCGCGAAGGAATCCCTAGCCCACGCAACATCACCACCATAGACGAAGCATAATAATTGCAATAGCCCTGACGGTGGTCAAACAATACCCAATCTACTGGGTCTTGCCCAAAGGGCGGGGTAGGGATATTTTCATTGTAGGTGATATTGGTGCGAAGCCACTGTTCAACCGCCCGCGCCCGATCATACGGGGTGGTGGCGTTTGCTTCCTGCACAATCCGCTGGGCAAGTTCCAATGTCCGCCCGGTGACGGTGGGGGGGATGTAAAGTTGCGTGTCAATGATCCAGCGCGGATATTGGATGCCGGCGGTTTGCAGTTGAGTTGCGTCTGCGTTGCTCATCAGGCTGGTGACAAGATAACTACTGCCCATCTCTAAGACCTTTTGGGGGCGGATGGAGTAGATATTCATGTGTTGATCGTCGTCATAGCGCAAGTCTGCTTCGGTCGGAAGATCAACCATATCGGGGAGGGGGGCGGTGTAAACCAAGCGCGATGCCATCGAAACGAACGTGAAGCGTTGTTGAATGCGCACGCGCGAGCCAAACACCATCTCTTCGTTTATCACCTCAAACGGGGGCTGTCTATCGAGTAAGCGGATGTTTGCTTGGGATGACCAGCTACCATTCTGATAGGTGTCAAACACACGGCTACGCCAATAGTAACGCCGTCCGGGGGGTGCCTCAACGTGCATCACCACTTGATCCCCCAGTTGGATGGCTCCGCTCAACGTGAGCGAATCTGCTCCGTAATAATCGGCGGTGACTTGTCCCTCTGTTTCAGGATCGCTTAACAGTTGATTCCATGTTTGTGCCAAGTAGGTTAGGGGATCATCACGGAATCGCTGGCGCAAGTTTGCTAAGGGTTCATTCAGTTGGGCGGTGGGTACGCTCCATGCCAGCAACAACGCCACCATAGCGATGATTGCTCCTCCCAAGTTCATCTGTAAACGTAGGAGGGGGGGAACGCTCAGATACATGCGCCGTTGATACCAATCCCACTCTCGGTAATCTACGGTTGAGCGCGTCACCAGCAACAGGCTCAAATAGCTAAAGATCATCATATTGGGCAACAGCTGATAGGGTTGTGGGCTATAGATCAAGTTGGCAACCATGATGATGGCTGGCG
>JBMOEO010000098.1:0-13610 GCA_049318945.1 Phototrophicaceae bacterium
TCGCTTGCCGCTGACGTTGGCACTTCGCTCTGCCACCGATACATCGCGCATTCCCACCGAACCCGTCACGTTGGACTTCTTCATGTCTGAATACCGCATCACGGTACCCACCAAGCGTGAATATACTGTAGAACCAGCTCTCACCAGCATTCGACAACTTCCATTAGATAATGTAACAGATGCACCGAGTTCACCATCAACAGAACCCAGTAACTAATCGGAGTAAAACGACATGGCAAAAGAGAATGAAATTATCAATATTCTGCTAGTGGACGATGTGGATGACATCCGCGAAACCACACGGCGAACACTGGTCTTAGAGCCAGACTTCAAGGTGGTGGGTTCAGTCAATAGAGGGTTAGAAGGCATTCGGCTGGCAAAAGAACTCAAGCCGGATGTCATCATCATGGACATCAATATGCCTGATATTGACGGGATTGCCGCCACCAAACAAATCACCGAAGCTGTCCCCACGACGGCGGTTATCATGATGTCCATCAATCATGAAACCAACTATATGCGCAATGCGATGATGGCAGGGGCAAGAAACTTCTTGACCAAGCCCACTAGCCACGCGGACTTATCTAACACCATTCGCACCGTTTATCGAGAGTATGAACCCATTCGTCGCTCATATAAGCGGATTGATGAGAATATTCTGCAAGCCGCCATGATGGAGTCCCAACAAGTTTCCACGCGCGAAGGCACTCGTGAGGGGCATGTGATCGTATGCTTTAGCCCTAAGGGTGGGGTGGGAACAACCACCATCGCCACCAATATTGCCTCTGCCTTAACCAGCCGCAATACCAAAGTATTGTTGGTGGATGCTGATGTACAGTTTGGTGACATCAATGTTTTTCTAAACCTGAAGTCACAAAATACCGTCTTAAGCCTGATGAAGAACTTAGACGATCTTGATGTGGATTTGTTTGAGAATATCTTGGAAACTCATGGGAGTGGGGTGAAGGTGTTGCGTGCGCCAGACCGCCCTGAATTAGCGGATGAGATCATTCAAAACCCAAGCTCGATTTCCCAAATTGTGGAGAAGGTGCGCTACTTCTACGACTATATCATCATTGATACTGCCAGCCGTCTGGATGAAATCAGCGTCCCATTGTGCGATTTGGCAACGTTGATATTGATTGTTTCTACCCCCACGCTCCCTTCCATCCGTAGCGTCCATTCGGTATTGGGTGTATTTGACCAACTGTATGGGGAAAAGTCTAAGGAAAAAATCCGTCTGGTGTTGTCTAAAGTAGCTGAGGAGCGGAAGAATAGCGGTCCTCGCACCAGCATCCCCAGAGAAGTGATCGTCAAGCATTTGAAGCGTGATGTCTACGGTTCCATCCCTGATGACGAGAAGATAATCCTCCAAGCCATCAATAAGGGAACGCCGGTGATCGCCTTTGAGCGCGAAAAGTCACCCAGCAAAGAACTCCTCCAATTGGCGCAACAACTCCGCAAAGATCTAAGTGGGGAAGAAGTAGCAGCCAATACGCCCGAAGAAGAAAAGCGTAGTGGCTTTGGTTTGTTTGGTCGGCAATAGTCCAGTCCGAAACTTGAAAGGATCACAAAATGTCGCTGTTACGTCGTATCGACAAAGGCAATAATCAACCAACAGGGGGAGGGGCAACCCCTGCACAACCTGCTACTAAGCAAGAAGACCCCCAACGGCAACAACGCCCTCGCGCTGTGCGCCCAGAAGCCGGCTCCCCCCAGCCAGCCAATAATTATGGGGAATTGAAAAACCGCATCCAAAATCGCTTGCTCACGGAGTTGGATGGGAACATTGATTCAAGTCACCGCGAGCATATCCGCAATACGATTGAAGAACTCTTCAATGCGGTCTTGGCGGAAGAAAGCATGGTTTTATCGCGCAATGAGCGTCAGCGGTTGTTTGAATCCATCGTCGCAGAAATCTTAGGTTTCGGACCCATTGAAATTTTGTTGGCGGACGAGACCATCAGCGAAGTGATGGTGAACGGACCCAAAGATATTTTCGTCGAACGCAAGGGCAAGCTCACCCGTGCGAACGTGGTCTTTGAGGATAATGACCACGTAATGCGCATCATCGACCGCATCGTTGCCCCGCTTGGGCGACGTGTAGATGAAAGCTCCCCCCTCTGCGATGCGCGTTTACCGGATGGCTCGCGCGTGAATGTGGTGATCCCTCCCATTGCCCTCAATGGTCCCGTCATCACTATCCGTAAGTTTTCCTCTAAACCGCTCACGATTGATGATCTGGTACGCTTCGGTTCGATGACCAAAGAGATTGGAGAGTTTTTGCGCGGTTGCGTACTTGCTCGCTTGAACATGGTTGTATCGGGCGGTACAGGGTCTGGCAAGACCACCCTACTCAACGTACTTTCAAACTTCATCCCAGAAGATGAGCGCATCATCACCGTAGAAAACGCCGCTGAGTTACAACTTCAGCAGGAACATGTGGTGACGTTGGAATCGCGCCCGCCCAACATTGAAGGGAAGGGAGCGATTGAAATTCGTGACCTTGTGATTAACTGTTTGCGTATGCGCCCGGAGCGCATCGTAGTAGGAGAATGTCGCGGTGGCGAAGCGTTAGACATGTTGCAGGCAATGAACACCGGTCACGATGGATCATTGACCACGCTCCATGCCAATACCCCACGCGACGCTATCGCCCGTTTGGAAGTGATGTGCCTGATGGCGGGGATGGACTTACCTATCCGTGCTATCCGTGAGCAGATCGCCGCAGCAGTGGATTTGATCTGCCAGCAACAACGCTTGCGGGATGGTTCACGTAGAATTCTGTACATCACCGAAGTTCAAGGCATGGAAGGTGAAATGATTACTATGTCGGACATCTTCCTGTTTGAGCAAACCGGCTTAGAGAATAACAAGATTCAAGGGCGCATCAAACCCACCGGCTTACGCCCCAAGTTCACCGACCGTTTGCGCGATGCAGGGATTGAGCTACCTCCTTCCGTTTTCGGCATCGGCACAACTCGACGCTAAACCAATTGTTTGGTCAGCATGTGGTCAGCGTATGGAGGGAACACCCCTGTACGCTGACAGATGAGCCAACAGCTATAGGTTTTTATAACCTTGAGGGCGAAGTATTTTCTCGGTTTATCTTACAGAGTAGGATATAATCCATAGATGAGAGTTATTCCATAGATACCCGAATAGATAGCTTGCTAAATAACCCTCAATAACAGTTAAAGTTCCACCAAATAAGATAGTGTAAAGGCGTGAATTATGGCACTGACCATTGGCGCAATTGTAGCAATTATCGTCGCAATCGGTGTGATTGTGTTTGCAATCATTAGCGCACGCTCCGAAAGTGACTTACTTGAACAGCGGTTATCTTCTGCAGATCAAGGGCGTGTTTTCACCCCTGCTGAAAGTGATACCGCCCCCAAGAAAAAGAAGAATGAATCCAACGCCCTCCTAGCACAGTTTGATGACGCGCTTTCTGAACGAGAGTTCTCCACTAAATGGAGACAACAACTTGAACGCGCCGACATCAAACTAACCGTAGCAGAATATGCGGTGGTGCATGTGTTAAGCATGATCGCCTTCTTCATGTTATCGTTCTTCTTGTTTTTCGCAGGCAATATTGTGGTAGGGATTTTGGCAGGCTTCATTGGTTTCTTCGCTCCACGCATTTATGTGGCACGCCAAGTGAGCCAACGTCTCATCCGTTTTGAGGAACAGCTACCCGATACACTGAGTTTGTGGGTGAACGCTTTGCGCTCCGGCTATAGCGTGTTGCAATCGTTGGATGCCATCGCACGGGATTCAGCAGAACCCACCGCCACCGAGTTTCACCGTGTGATCCAAGAAACCCAACTGGGCATTGATCTGGCGGATGCTTTGGCGCATTTGCTGGCGCGAGTGGATAGCGCAGACCTTGACCTAGTGGTGACAGCGGTCAATATTCAGCGTGAAGTGGGTGGTAACTTGGCGGAGATTTTGGATGTGATTGGGCACACCATCCGCGAGCGGATCAAGCTCAAAGGTGAGGTGCGCGTGTTGACCACACAAGGGCGCGTAACAGGCTATCTGATTAGCTTCATGCCCATCATCTTGGCATTGTTCTTGAACGTGGTGAGTCCAGGGTTCATGGGTCCAGTATTTGAAGATCGTTGTTGTGGTTGGCCCATGCTAGGGCTTGGCTTGGCATTGATTGGTATGGGAACAGCCGTCATTCAAAAGATCATTGATATTGAAATTTAGTAGAGGGTAAACAAAATGGTAATCGGTATCGCTATTGTCGTTATCCTAATCATCGTGGGTATTTTAGTTTATATGGGTCTACGTGAAGATTCAGACTATGATCCCCTCAACGAACGCATGGCAGAGTTTGCTATTAATGACACTCCCACCTCCCTAACACAGCTAGAGATGTCGCTGTCGTTTAAGGATCGGGTGTTTGTTCCTTTGGTGAAACGTCTAGCAGACCTAACGCGCCAAGTCACTCCGGAAAAACAACTGGAATCCGCACGCAAAAAATTGGATATGGCAGGTATGGCAGGCGAGATGGAGCCTTCCGCCTTCTTCTTGATGCGCATTGTTGCCACAGTGGTTTTGGGGTTGGGAGCGTTCTTCTTATTCTTTGTCGCCTCCAAAGATAGCAATCCCTTGCAAGCGATGGGTTTCACGGTGGGCGCGGTTTTGATGGGCTTTTACCTCCCCGTCATGTGGATCAATGGCAAGATTAGCCGTCGGCAACAAGAGATTGTGAAGGCACTTCCAGACGCGCTTGATCTATTGGTAATCTGTGTGGAAGCTGGCTTGGGCTTTGATGCAGCTATGGGCAAGGTATACGAAAAGTGGGACAATGACCTTTCGGTAGCTTTTGGGCGCGTCCTTCGAGAAGTTCAATTAGGCAAGGGACGGCGTGATGCCATGAAGGATATGTCTGAGCGTTTGGCAGTGCCGGATGTCACCACATTTGTGGCGGCAATCATCCAAGCCGACACTATGGGCGTGAGCATGGCGCATATTTTACGGGTACAATCCGAACAAATGCGCATTAAGCGTCGTCAACGTGCCCAAGAAAAAGCACAAGGCGCACCCGTCAAGATGATGATTCCTTTGGCACTGTTGATTTTCCCCTCTATCTGGGTGGTATTGCTTGGACCTGCAATTCTCAAAGTCAAGAGCAGTGGCGCACTCGGCGTGTTTTAAGATGAAGCCCCACCATACACAGATTGACCAGACCCGCCTAGGCGGGTCTTTTACATGGGGAGCATTTACGCGCTATTGGCTTGATGTGGTTTTCCCCCCGCGCTGTGCTAACTGTGGACGGTTGGATACGTTCTTCTGTTCAGCATGCCAAGCCCGTTTAGATGCCCTTCCACTAAAGCATCTGGAGCGCACCCTCCCTCCTTTTTCAGGATTGATCTCAACAGAGATGCACCGCATCCCCCTATTACGCAGACTCATTCACTCGCTCAAATACGACAACATGCCTGAGCTTGCCCAACCGCTTGGAATCCGTTTGGCAACCGCCATTCAAGATGACAATTGGGAGATTGATTTGGTGATTTCCGTCCCTTTACATCCCCACCGCCAGCGAGAAAGAGGGTATAATCAAAGTACAGAGCTTGCAAAGGTAGTGAGCGAAGTGCTCGGTCTTCGTGAATTATCATCCGCCCTGCAACGCACGGTGAACACCCGTTCACAAGTGGGTTTGGGGCAACAACAACGCTTAGACAATGTGGCAGGTGCCTTCATTGCCAACCCTCACCATTTAGAGGGCGCAAAGGTGTTACTCATTGACGATGTACTGACCACCGGCGCGACGATGCAAGCCTGTGCCGAAGCTGTGATTGCCGCTGGTGCCCATAGCATTTATGGAGTGACAATCACCTCCGCTTCGTGAATGATAAACTTTTTTTCTCACGAAAGGATTTAGGTATGGATCTCACCATTCATGGTCGCAACATCAAAGTATCAGACAAGTTGGAGAATTACACCCGTAACAAGGCGGAACGACTTGAACGCTACCTCCCTCATATCGCACGAATTCATGTTGAACTTACCACGAACCCCAGTAGCAAACGCGATGAAGATCGTTGCTCCGCACAAATCACGATACAACATCGGCGCGGGGCAATCTTACGGGCGGAAGAAAAACATACATCCGATATTCACCGTGCGATTGATGGCGCAGTAGAAAAACTCTATCGGCAAATTGAACGCTTCAAAAGTAAGCGTAGCCGTAAAGGGCTAGAAAAGTTTTATGCGAACCTTGAAGAGTTGGAAATCGCTGAGGAAACACCGATCATTGAGGTTGAAGAGCCGATTATAGAAGAACCCCAAGCGATCGAAGAAGCGGTTGTGCTACGCCGTAAGACCGTTGCCCTAGAACCTTTGCATGAGCATGATGCCATTGAGCAAATGGAATTGTTGGGGCATGACTTCTTCATGTTCCTAAACGTGGATACCGGCTCCGTTAGCGTGGTGTATCGCCGTGCAGAACAAGGTTACGGCATCCTCATTCCTGAATAACTGTTTTGTTTAGTTTGCGTGCTGGCGAGGGGTAGCGTCTCCTCGCCAAAGTTTGGCTAGGTGTCGCATCTTCTTCCCCTCATACCACGCCATCAACACACTTAAGTAACACCCCATCCATCCATCCCGATACCCTTGCAACGTGAAGAATCGCCAGCGGAAATGGTGAATCGGCATGGTCAAAGCCGACCACGCTTTAGGCTTAACCCCTTGTGTGAACAGAATCTCCGCCTCATAGGTGCTATACCGTCGCTGTTTAGCGTGAAACAGGGCGAAGCTATCATAGTTGAAATGGAGCAGATGGTGTTGAAGCGTGCCTAGTTCCCCTGCCAAAACGACCACTTCATGCACAGCTATAGTGGGGTCATAGTGCGACGCGCCCACCTTCAACAAGCGCGTTTGATAATCGGGATACCACCCCGTCGCCTTCATTTGATGCCCCACAATACGATTCCAACGGGGAATCCGATAGCCTGCTTCGTTGCCGTTGTGTTGGATCGCCTCATGAATTTCTTGCGCCAAATCAGGGCTTACTCGTTCGTCAGCATCCACAAACAGCACCCAGTCGGCTTGCCCCTCCACGTGGTGGAGGGCATCATTGCGCTGTTGGGCATAGTTCACAAAACGATTTTGAATGACGTGTGCCCCCTGTTCTGTTGCCAGTTGAACGGTAGCATCGGTGCTAAAAGAATCGAACACCACCACGCGATCTACAAACGATAAGGACTGGATACATGCTTGAATATGTTTCTGTTCGTTATAGGTTAGGATGATGGCGGTGAGTGTCATGATGGATTTATTGGGCAAGTTCTAAGATGCGTTCGTAGGTTTGGCGCAACCGCTCGGATGAAGCCGCTTGAATGTCGCCCCGTGCCAATCGTCGCAATTGGGCGTGCATGCCAGCACGGACAAGTGCCTTTGCTAAGGTGAATTTCCATGCGGGATAATGTTTGCGATATAGGATCAAGCGACTTTCCCATAGATATTGCTGGCTTTGTGCGCTCACCTGCGTGGTACTTTGTCCGCCATAATGAATGACCTTGGCGCGTGGGTCGGTGAGGATGGCATAACCTGCCTTACGGATGCGCCACTCCCAATCCACCTCTTCGCAATAAACGAAGAATGCTTCATCCAATAATCCGACTGTGGTAATCACTTCTTGACGCATCATCATGGTTGCGCCCAGCACAAAGTCCACCTCAAACGGGGTAGATTGCTCATATAGATGACGGTCATAACGCCCGTTAAAACGCCCCTCGCGCAAGCGTCCTGCCGTAGGGAAAAACTCTGCCCAGATTTGGCGCAATCCCGGAAAGTAAAACGCGCTGTGCTGAAAGCTCCCATCCCCATACACGAGCCTAGCACCCACCACGCCATGCGTGGGATGTTCCCAAAGCGTCTTTAACAATTGGGCAGTAGAACCCCTTTCAACAACGGTATCAGGGTTCAACAGATAAACCGCCTTAGGGAGCAAGCTAGAGTCTGCTTGGGGATCACCAAAACCCAACGCCCGTAAGGCGAGGTTATTCCCCCCTGCAAAGCCCAAGTTGGTTGGGCTATCGTAGACTGTCACAATCGGATAGCGTTCTCGAATGGCTTGCACCGTCCCATCGGTTGAGGCGCAATCCACAACATGCACTCCTGCCGAAACACCACTTGTTTCAAGATCAAGCAACAGGCTATGGATTGCCCCTAACACCAATTCACGTGTGTTCCACGTAACGATGATAACCGCTAGGTCTAGTGGTGTTGACATCATCCTATTCACCGATGGCTCTAAAATCTAAACCGCTACTCAATACATAATCTCGCAAAGTCATCAGTTGAGACTCATCGGCAAGTTGCACGCTGTCTGCACCCGTGAGTTGATAAAACGCGCCACGGTCACTAGCAAGGGTGTTGACAATATCAAAGGGGGGCAACACGCTCACGCTGGCATTGGCGTTTCCGTAACCTTGCAAGAAAGCAGCGGTCAGTTTTTGTTGCTCTTGGGGCAAGAGTTGTGGGGGATAAACCAACATGCCAAATGGCATAGCAGGGCTTTCTGCCACTAAAACGGTATTCCGTCCAAAGTTACTCAGGGTGGAATCCATCTTGTAATTGGCAGGCACCCCGGCAAAATCGCATAACCCGCTGTTGACCGAGCTAACCAATGCTGACCAGTCACTTTGGTTTTCAACCTCGATCAAGGTGCTTGAATCAACCCCACGCACCTGCATCACCATACTCGGCAAGACCCACGAATAGAAGTCATCGAGTGCCAAGCGACAAAAACGCTTCCCCTCTACATCGAGGGTGGATAACCCAGCGGTGGCAATGATTTGACCGGGCATGCCAGCACTATCCCCCAGCACACCCTGTAAGGCAATACGCCCACAGTTACGGATCTCCGCGATGGTGGCGGCAAGGGCATGAACCCAGATTGCCGAGTGAACATTATCCCCGTCTAGGTTACACAGTTGCTCTACGGCTTGTGCGGTCGTGGGGGATAAGACGACATTCAGGGCTACCCCACTTTGTGATTGCAACCGCTCCGCCACTTGGCTGGCATTTACCCCAGCCGTCTCGATGTTATCCACCACAAAAATGAGTTGCAACGGGTTAGCAGGATTTCCGGGTGAGATGGGCGTAGGTTCATAGAACTGAAGGAGATCAGGAGTAGGCGTGGGGAAAAATGGCAAAACTTGCTGTTGCTGACAGGCGGTTAGCCACAACACCCAAAGCATAGAAAACTCTAAGATCGTTCTGCCTTTTACGCGCATGATGCCCTATCCATTCCCATCTTCTAAGGTGTCCAACGTTTGTTGTGGATCAATCAGTTCGATACTGCGTGCGCCCACACGGGCATTGCGTACACTAACCGCCACATCTTCATGAATGAGTCCTGCCCAACAATTTTGAGGGTTACGTGCCGCAATGACATCCGTCATACGAATGCCCCCCCACACCACCGCTCGCTCACCCGCCGGCAGATAAAAGTACGTGTTATCCGTTGCCTCGTCGTAGACGCTTTCTAAAACGGAGGCATCTCCGATAGCCCAACGCCACGGATAATCGCTGGTGGCGGTATCACAGTCAATACCCACGCGCCACGCTCCCGATTCATCCAAATCACCAAAGACGGCGGCACGTTGGTTTTGATCGTACACCGTGCCGGGAGGTGCGCCGTGTGTACGAATGGGCACGTCACCGTAGTTTTCCAGCGTGAGCATGAACAGGAGAATATCCCCCACCTGCATAGTAATATCGTTCTGTGCGAACAGTTCCGCACTATTTGGCTGGGGAACGGGTACGCCGTATTCATCGGTGTTAGAGACATATTCGCCCGTATCCGATATAACCGTAAAGGCAACATCTGCCCCACTGTTTTGGGAAACGATCTCAGCGAAAGGCTTGCCACCTGTCACGAGCGAGAGTTCTGCCGTGCGCAAAACTCGTTGTCCAACCGCATCTTGTGCCACAGCATACACGGTATACGTGCCATCTGGCGGAGGATTTGCCCCCGTGTCTACACCACCATCATAGTCATACGTATAGCGACCTGCCTCCCCCTCGCGCGTTTCATCTTGACGTGGGGGGATGAAGATTTGTATGTCGTCTACGCCAACAAGATAAACATCTAAAGTGGCATCTTTTTCTAGCACGACGTTAAATTGAGCGCGATCATCAATACCATCTTGGTTGGGAGAAAAAATGAGAGGGGAAACGGAAAAGACAGAAATGTCAGGCAATTGAGCATCGGCATCCGCTAGAGACAACCGCCCCTCAATCGTTTGGGTTTCGTTGCGCGTTGGGTGGTGTGCGCTCAAAACCCATGTATAGTTGCCAATGGGCATGAGGCGACGGATCACCTCCCCTCCCACTGTTTCGTCAGGGTTCAAGTAGCCATCCACCACGCCACTAAATAACCCCTCATACACCCCTTTAGCGCGTGGCTCATCTTTCCTAAACGGGAAAGACCGCCCGTCCTCATGTGTGAAGACAATAGAAACGGTAGCGTTATCAGACAGTTCATAGCGATACACCGCCAAATCATCAACCCCATCTGCATTGGGGGAAATGACCTCACGATCAAAGGAGGCATGAACGATTAAAGGTTGAGCAGGGTCAAAGAGCGTTTGCCCCAATACGGCGACCAATCCTGCCACCAAAATCGCACTGATGATTAGAATTACAACGATTGTACGCACTCATCTAAACCTTTAAGAAAGCATCCTATCCTACGAAGTTTAACGTAAGCCTGCTATTGCGACAAGACTTTAGGTTTTCTTACACAAATCCACCATTCACAACTTGTTGCACAAACACAGGCTAGTTACAATATCACCTCCATTTTCCCGCACACTACTAAATGAAAGTGACCAAAAGGGTTGAACAATAACTCTTGGGTAAACAACAGACAAATCATTTCACAATTGGTTGTGCTTCCTATAGAACGGGTGATCGTTTTCCCTAAACTGATTAAACCGCTTTTAGTGACACCTCTAGCAACGGCGGTGATTCAACACATTACAACGGAAAATATCCCGTGCTTGATTTTCCCATCTATCGAGTTGAACCCCCCTCCCACAATCGGGACGCTTGTCATGGTACAAGAACCCCCCACGCTTGATTTTCCAAGTAGCATCATTGTGCAAGGTAGCCAGCGTGTGCATGTCAAGCGCGTTGTCGAAACCACCCCCTACCTTGTGTATGAAGTAGAATATCTCAGCGATGACCTTCAGCAAACGCCAGAGCTACGGGCGATGATGCGGGCAACCATCACGCTATTTCGACGAGTAGTCTCCTTGAACGACGACTTGAGCGGTGACTTGGTGAGCTATGCGCATGAGATCGAAAACGCGGGGGAGCTTGCCGATTACATCACTTCCGCCGTTCAGTTCTCGTTTAGTGAGCAAAGAGAAGTATTGGAAACGCTCCCCGTGCGCCAACGCTTGATGTTGGTTTCAAGCCTCTTAAGCAAAGAAATCACCTCCAGAGAAATTGAACGTGAACTAGCGGTGGCTTTCAATCATCAACTGGATAGCGAACGCAACAACAGCACCCTCTCTTATGACTTACGCAACCTCCAACGCATGAAAAGCGAAAATGACGTGCTTCAACAAGAATTTGATTCCCTCCAGCAACAGATCACAGATGCCAAACTTCCTCCTGTGGCACACGATACTGCCCTGCGAGAGTTACGCCGTCTGTCATTGATGCCCCCCATGGCACCCGAGATCAGCCTGATCCATCATTATATTGATTGGCTAGTCAATTTACCCTGGCATCAAATGAGTGTCGATAACCTTGACCTCAACCATGCTGAGGCAATCTTGAACGAACACCACTACGGACTCAAAAAGGTGAAGGAGCGCATCCTTGAACACATCGCTGTTAGGAAACTGGGGGGAGATCAAGCACAGATGCCCATCTTGTGCTTTTATGGTGCGCCGGGCATCGGTAAGACTTCCATCGCCAAGAGCATTGCTGACGCGCTAGGGCGACCTTTCTTCCGCTTGAGCATGGGGGGCATACGGGATGAAGCGGAAATACGCGGGCATAGGCGCACCTACATGGGGTCTTTACCAGGGCGTATCATCCAAACCATGCGCCGTAGTCAAACCGTGAACCCGGTCATCTTGCTCGATGAGATTGATAAGATGGCAACAGAGTTTCAAGGAGACCCCTCATCAGCGTTGTTAGAGGTGCTAGACCCACAACAGAATAAACAGTTCCATGACCATTTCTTAGGTGTGCCTTATGATCTCTCCCAAGTCTTCTTCATTGCGACGGTCAATGATTTAGATGAGCTTTCATCCGCCTTAGAAGATCGCTTAGAGGTCGTTGAGTTTGAAGGGTACATGGATCAAGAGAAAGAACTGATCGCCCAAAACTTCTTGATTCCGCGCCAACTCAAGGCACACGGCATCCAAGAGTATCCGATACGAATTGAAAAGAACGCGCTCAAAAAGATCATCCGCGAATATACGTATGAGGCAGGCGTGCGTAGCCTTGATCGGCGGATTGCCCAAGTGTTGCGCAAAGTTACCCGCCAGATTGCACAGGGTGAAACCGCCACCCTCCATATCACACCCCACCAAGTGGAGAAGTTCTTAGGTGCGCCAGAGGTTTTGCCCAGTCGGGTGAATCGGGAGGATGCCATCGGCATGGTGACGGGCTTGGCTTGGACAAGCAACGGGGGGGATACGATGACCATTGAGGTATTGGTGGTGCCGGGCAAAGGCAATTTGTTGCTCACAGGTCAATTGGGGGAAGTCATGCAGGAGAGTGCGCAAGCCGCCCTTAGCTACATGCGAAGCCATGCTGATTACCACCAAGTCCCCCACGATGACTTTGAAAACTATGATGTACATGTCCATCTGCCGGAAGGCTCAACCCCGAAAGAGGGTCCGTCGGCAGGGGTTGCCATTGCCATCGGGATTGTATCCGCTTTCACAGAGCGTCCTGTTAGAGCAGATATAGCTTGCACGGGGGAGATCACCCTACATGGGAAGATTATAGCGGTGGGGGGCATCCGTGAAAAAGTGTTGGCGGCACATCGCAATGAGATTTCACATATCATCTTGCCTGCATATAATAAGCCTGATCTGGTTGATGTGCCCAAAGCAAGCCTCAAAAACCGCACCTTGCATCTAGTAGAGTCGTTAGATGAGGTGATTGAATTGGTGTTGCTGGCTGCACCAGAAGAACGCGCCCGCGATAAAAACAATCCAGAACAGGAAGAAGCGGATGCGGATGAGTGATAGGCAAGTGATGCCTAATCGGGGCGGTATGGGATGAAACCTACCGCAGTGGCGCATGACGAAAAGCATGCTACGTACTATACTCTCCTGCCAGAGCTAGTTGAGCAAAGGTCAATCACATGTTGCATCCCATGATAAAACCCTACTCATTGATGGGGCGAATGTTGGTGTTGTTGTTAGGACTCTTGATGAGTGCCTGTAGCACCTTCATTGCCCCCACTTCTACCCCCACCCCCACCTCAACACCTAGCGCGACTGCCACCTTAACCCCAACGGCAACCGCCACCTATACGCCTAGCATCACCCCAAGCCCCACACAAACGGCGACGATCACCCCCACCCCAACGCACACGGCAACGGCTACCCTCA
>JBMOEO010000099.1:0-13224 GCA_049318945.1 Phototrophicaceae bacterium
GCTCACCGTTCGGCAACAGGACTGGCGGTCAGCGATGCTTGCACTATTGTGTGGCATAATGTTGGGGATGTGGTTTTGGCTTCCTGTCTTGTTTGAGCTGGAATGGGTGAGCATGCACCGCCTCCAGAACGATCCCACGTTAGATTATCGCCTGTTCTTCACCCAAGTCTCTCAGCTATTTTTGCCTCCTCAACCCTACTATCCGACGTTATCGAATAATGCCTATACCCTCCACCTTGGCATATTGCATGGCATAGTGGCGGGTTTGGGGGGCATGCTATGGCTGTGGAAGGGGCGTTCACAATCCTTAGAACCGCTCTACTGGGGTGGATGGATTGGTTTGGGAATCGTGCTTGCCACTCCGCTTTCTTCCCCCATCTGGCATGCTTCAGAGTTCTTGCAAACGTTTCAATTTCCACCGCGCTTTCTCATGTGGTCAATGCTTGGGATGGTCATCTTGGGGAGTTATGGCATTTTTGAGTTGTTGCAAGTGATGCCTCGACTGGGGCAATGGGTAGGGGCTGTTGCGATAGTGGGGTTGCTGTTGTTTGGGCGCATGGAAGCCCAATGGGGGGATACCTCATTTGAGCCACACCCTGACGCACAAGCCTATTTACAAATGGAACTAGAACACAACTGGCGTGGGACAACCGCGTCTGGCGAATTTTTGCCCAACACGGTTTTAGAGATGCCCCCCCCAACCGCCTTTGTGTTGGATGGCTTGTCAGCTAATCAACCTACCCAACGCTTCAATCCGTATGCCTATCCTGATGTGCAATTTGAGGTGATGGGCGAATCGCCCAATCACTATCAGGTGAAGATCAACACACTTACCCCCTTCACGCTGGAGCTATTGCAATTGGGGCAAACAGGCTGGCGCACCCTAGTTGATGGTGAACCGCTTGAGGTATCGCATTCCGTCCCCTTTGGCTTCCCCCTGATTCCCCTTGAAAGCGGAGAACATACCCTCGAGCGTGTCTATCCTGTCAGCGGTTGGCAAGGGTTGGGGCGTGCGATCGCGTTGTTGGGGGGCGCGTTGGCACTCGTTGTGGGGTGGCGTTCCCGTAGGGGTAGGGTTGTGCCCCTCCCCGTTCAACCGTTGAATGTAGGGTATCTGGGTTGGTTGGTTGTGGTTATCATTGCCATCAAGTGGATGCCTCTATCACCTCCCCCAAGCGTTGACGGGCAGGTTGCCGCTTTTGAGAATGAGGCGCGTTTGCAAGCGTATCGCATCGTTGAAGTGCTACCCCGTCAAGTGTGGCGGGTGGAGTTGACGTGGGCATCTCCAAGCAAGCCGATAGTTTTTAATCTGTTCGTTCATTTGTTGGATGACAACGGACAGGATGTCTTACAACACGATAAGCTGGATGTGCGCCTAGAAGCATCCCATAGCATGCACGATGTCTACTACTTGGTAGCCGATGCCCCCCTTGCTCGTGCAAATTACCGCGTCCGTGTGGGGATGTGGCGGTGTTTAGATGAGCAAAATAGCTATGTGTGTACCAATCGCGTCCCGATTGTAGCAATGTCTGATGGGAAACCCACTCATTCAATCGGATGGCTCATTTTGCAACCGTGATCTATTGGGTAAAATAAAACGATCCGATTGTGTGAAGGGTGAAAACGGTGTCTAGTCAACTGGTAGAAAATCAACTACGTCAACTGGATATGTTCAAACGCTTGCCAGAACCTCACCTCCAGTTCATGGCGCGTGCTATCCAAGTGTTAACGTTTCAACGTGGGGAAGTGGTCATTCGTGAAGGCAACCCCACTCAAGGCATGTTCATTGTGATGAGTGGTTCTGCCAGCCTCATTCGGCAAACGGCAGATGGAAGCGAACGTTCGCTAAAGACACTCCAAGTCAACGGTATTCATGATGAAATGGCGTTGCGTGATATGGGCATGGAGGTGGCATCGTTACACATCAATGAACCCACAACGCTGTTGTTTCTATCGCGTGATCGGATGAAGATCATCACACAACATTTCGCCGATGTGTGGAACTATATCAACCTTGTGCCCCCCCCGCCGATGGTCATGCCCAATACTCCACCCCCCTCCGTTCCCCAATCACGCCCACCCGTTGCGCCCCCCACCCCCCAGCAACCCCCAACCCAAGCCCCCACTCCCACACCTGAACCACCCAAACAGGTTACACCCCCTGTTGTGGCGCATGAAAGACAAGAACCTCTACAAGAGATTGATGGCATTGTTTTAGGCTACGGCGAGCAGGTCTTGCTCAAAACACGTCGCCATCAATGGGCATGGGTGCGTCAGATCGGCATTGCGGTCTTGCTGGGCGGGATGGCATGCGTGGGGGCGTTTCTCTCTTATTCCGTCTCGGTTGCGTTAAGTCTATTTGTTTTAGGATTGGGGGGCATCATCAGCTTCATGGCGAGCGGATATTTCTATTTAGAATGGCGCAATGATTTGTTCGTGGTGACGAATCGGCGCGTCATTTCCATTGAGCGCGTCATTCCCACCTTTAGCGTGAGCATCAATGAAGTGCCCTTGACCAACATCCAACAGGTGAATGCAGAGCTACCCAAGAGTGACTTGTTCGCACGGGTGTTTAACTATGGCAATGTTGAACTGAAGAACGCTTCTGATGCGGGCGATATGGTGTTGGATGTGATCCCCAACCCTGATCGTGTTCAACAGACGATCTTTGAGATTCAAACGACCTATCGCCAGCAAACGCAAGCGCAAGAACGCGGGGCAATCCGTGCAGAGATTGAGCGTTCGTTGGGGCTTCGGGCAGATGCACAAACAGACGCAGAGATCGACGAACCCATGATGAGTGTGTTACAACAGTCCTCAGGTTTGCCGTTTGCTCGTACACAATTCATCAATGATGAAGGCGAAATCGTGATTCGTCGGCATTTGTCGGTTTGGTTGAGCCGTATTCTTGCCCCCTGTTTGGTGATCTTTGCCGGCTTTGTGGTGACGTTGGTTAGCTTTATACCGAGTGGATTCGTGTTTCAAATTGCCATCGTCATGGCTATCGCCTTTTGGATCATTGGGGCATTGTGGCTGTGGTGGGCGGATTGGGACTGGCGTAACGATCAATATATCATCGGCAAGAATTACATCACCATCATTCACAAACGCCCGTTGTGGCTTCAAAATGAGGTTGAACAAATTTTGCTGAATCGGTTGGACAACGTGGTATCGGAAACAGCAGGCTTTTTTAATACCATGTTACAGCGAGGGGATGTCAAACTTTCTCTAGTGGGTGAGGGTTTGGATACGGCTAAAGTGTTACGGTCGATTTATCGTCCCCAATACATCCAATCGGAAATATCGCGTCGTCAAGCCAGCATTAAAACGCTGGAAGAAGAAGCAACCGTTCGCCGACAACGCCAAGAAATTGCCCAATACTTGGGCGTGTTTAACGAAGTGAACAGTAGCCAAAGATAAAATAAATAACAGTAGATAGGTGGTTAAAGTAGATGGCTGTATTACCAATTGTCACCCTAAGCTCTCCTAACAAAGATGTCCTGCGTAAGAAGGCACGTCGTGTCACCGACTTTGGAGACAAGTTGCAAACCCTGATTGATGATATGGTGGATACCATGTTGGATGCGCCGGGTGTTGGATTAGCCGCTCCACAAGTGGGCGTGCCTTTGCGCTTAATCGTGGTGCGCTTGTCTGATGATGAGCGCAGCAAGGAAGAGTATGGGGCAGAAGCAGGGGTGTTGTATGTGTTGGCAAATCCAGAAGTGGTCAAACACAGCAAAGAAACGGAAGAAGGGGTGGAGGCATGTCTTTCCATTCCCAACTATTTTGGTGACGTAGATCGCTATCTTTCCATGACCATCAAAGGGTTAGACCGTCACGGTAAAGAAATCCGTGTGAAGCCCAGCGGTTGGCTTGCACGGGTGTTTCAGCATGAGATGGATCATCTGGACGGGAAGCTGTATATTGATATTGCTAAAGACGTATGGGAATCACACCCCGATGACGCTGAGGGGGATGAAGAACACCCCCATAAACGTTCAGAGTAAACGGGGGGAGTTCGGTTTAGTAGGTATCTAGTTGTTGGCTAGGATCAGGTATGCCCCAAATCTGGATGATCCCGTCGGGTTCAAAGAGTGCCAATGTGCGCCCATCCGCTGACCATCCCACATCAACAATGCTGGCATCAAGGTTCAAGTTGTATTGTGCCACTGTTCCGCTTGTGAGTGTGGTGATGTCCCAGATGGTTGTTTCGCCTTGAAAGACCGCGCTCAACATCAGGGATTGGTCAGGTGAAAAAGCGGTGCGCGTTGGCTCGCCTCCCAAGTTGGGGATCGCGGCGACCAACGCCCCGCTAAGCGGATTCCAAACATTCATTGCATCGGCATAACCAATCCCCAGCAGGATTTCTCCATCGTGTGAGTAGGTCAGCAAATCATTGGTGACGTTTTCCGCTGTGCTAAAAGCGAGGGGGATTGTGCCGTCCGCAAGCGTGGCAATCCGAATATCATCTTGGGTGCTGATGGCTAGAAATTGGTTAGAGGGATCAAAGGCAATCCTTGTCACCTCTGGAACATCCTCAAAGACGATCTCACTCAGCCGTTCACGTGTTTTCCAGTTCCACACTTCCACCCGTTGCGCCTCCCCTGCGATGGCTAACCATTGACCATCCGCCGAAAAAGCAAGATTGCTAATGAGTGAGACACTTGTATTGAGGGCAACCATGGCACGCTTCTCCACTAAATCCCACACCCGTATCACATCATCTGTGCCCGCCGTCGCCAAAATACCATCAGGCACGTAGTACGTCCCCACACCGTTATAGCGTTCATGAACGCGCGTGCTGTCGGTCAAGTCTCCACTATCCACAGTATAGGTGTTGACCATCCCGTCATTGTCTAGGGTGTATAGATCAACTTTGTTGGGGGAAAAGTAAACCTGTTGCGCATTGCTACGCGAGGTCATGAACACCACTTCACCGTTGAGCGTGTTCCACACCAAGAGTAAATCGTTGTTCAAGCCTGCCAAGAAGACATCATCACTGGAGAAGGCATGGGTGAACACGGTTGAGGTTTGTTGTTGTGGAGTGATGAGCTTGCCTAACAGTTGCATCTGCTCAAGGTTATCGCGGACGATTGGGCTAAACGGTTCAAGGTAGGGGGAGGATGTAGCGGAATTAGTTGGGGTGGGTGGCGTGGTGGCGACTTGTCCACAACCGACCAGCCCCATCACCATCACTAAAGAAGCGATTACCACCCAAGTCAAGGATTTAATCATACGTTGCCACCAATTGTTCTTCTAATTCTTTGCGCATGATGAGGTAATGTTTATAGCGTCGTTTGTCAATTTGCCCTGTCAAAACAGCCTCACGAACAGCGCATCCCGGCTCCTTGTAGTGTTTGCAACTACGGTTGAAGTGGCAGTTGGGAACTTGTTCAGCAATATCAGGGAAGTAGCCATCTAGCTCTTCTGGCTCCATATCCCAAATATTCAGTTGCCGAATGCCGGGTGTATCGGCAATGTAGCCACCTTCTTCTAGGCGTGCCAAGATGCTATCGCGCGTGGTGTGTACCCCCTCTTGGCTGGACTGGCTAATCGCTTTAACTGCTCTGCCCAAGTCCGGTTGAATACGATTGAGCAGGCTCGTTTTGCCTACCCCAGAAGGACCCGTGAAAACCGAGATGGAATCCTTGAGCATGGCTTTGAGTGCGATGATTCCCTCTTCTTCTACGGTGCTGGTGAAGAGGACGGGATAGCCCATTTGGATATACGGGGCAAACCGCGCTTCTGCCTCACTTCTATCAACCAAATCAACCTTATTCACCACGATGGTGAGTTTAGGAATTTGAGCGCGTTCACCCGTCACCAATAAGCGATCCAACATCATATAATCAGGGGTGGGTTGGGTAATGGCGAAGACGAACAATGCTTGAGAAGCATTGGCGATGATAACTTGTTGTCGCTCTGGCGAGCCGCCACCTCTCAAGCCGGAGGTTCTAACCGAGCGTGACAAGACGTGCTGTCGCTCATAGACGCGGATGATCGTTCCTATATGATCTAAGTCTTCATTTTCAGAAACCAATAAATCAACTTGATCCCCAATCGCGGCGATGTCAGCAGTTTGTGCGGTCTCCATCAACTTTCCACGTAACCGACAGCGATACACTTTGTTTGCCTCGCTCGGCACTTCCACCCAATAAAAGCCACTCTGTTCACGTACAATCATGCCATGTCTTACATTGCTCAACTGGTTACTCCATCTAATCTGGTGTATCTTTCTGCAAATATAGTATAGGGCATTTTTAAGAATGTGTGAACCAAGACCGATCTGTGTTGATTGCGATAGGCTTTAGCGCGTACTCAAAATTTTGTACTATACTTGAGAAATAAATTGCATCGAATGGAAGGACTGTAACCTTGACTGAAGAAACACAACTGACGGAATCCAACCCGCAACCAGCCACCACCATCAACTCTAGCGCGGTGGCTACATCGTCTGCCATTGTGATTCCGCGCTCTGTATTCATCAACTACTTGCTCATCGCCGTGATCTTCTCATTGCTGGGTGGGGTAATCGGGAGCTATGTTTTCCCATCTACGCCAGAGACGCTTTCCACTACAGAGGTTGAAACTATCGTGCGCGGTACGATGAATGACATCCTAGATCAACGTGGGGTGGTGAAGGACGAACCTACAGGACCGGTGCCGGATGAATACTATCAGATTGTGGTGGATGATGAAACTGAAGCCGATCCCTTCTTGGGGAATCCTGACGCGCCGATTGTCATTGTTGAGTATAGCGATTTCACGTGTGGTTACTGTGGACGTTTTGCGCGTGACACCCTCACCCCCTTGATTGAAGAGTTTGGCGATCAAGTCAAATTGATCTACCGTGATTATCCGTTCTTGTCGGCAATGTCGTATCCTGCCGCAATGGCGGCGGAATGTGCGGACGATCAAGGAAAGTTTTGGGAATTGCATGATGCGATCTTTGCCAACCAGTCTGGTTTGAGTCAAGATGCGTTGTTCATCTTGGCCAGTGATTTAGGGTTGGATATGGATCAGTTTGCGACCTGTGTAGATGAAGAAACGCACCGCGATGAAATCGTTGCGGACGCTCAAAGTGGGAGCGAACTGGGGCAATTGGGGACACCCGCTTTCTTCGTCAATGGGCGTTTCGTGAGTGGGGCACAGCCGATCACGGTCTTTCGTGAAGTCATTGCTGAAGAACTTGCACGTATAGAAACCGATTCACAATAGAGCTATTCTGGGGGAGAGGTCTCCCCTACCCTTTGATCTTTAATAGTTAAAACAAAACACCACCTCAATGGGTGGTGTCTCAACTTGCTGTCTCGATGTTGGGTCTACTAGGATTCGAACCTAGAACCGAGCGATTATGAGTCGCGTGCTCTGCCGTTGAGCTATAAACCCATGCAATCATTTTTGAGCGGGTAATCAGATTCGAACTGATGCTGAGAGCTTGGAAGGCTCGCGTGCTACCACTACACCATACCCGCATTGTGTTTCTGTCGGGGTGACCAGAGTCGAACTGATGACCTCTTGTACCCAAAACAAGCGCGCTACCAACTGCGCTACACCCCGAAGTTCACGTCATAATATCTTACAAGTAAGTGGGTAACTTTGGCAAGCCCCTAAAATGAGCGAGAATGTTTGCGGTCTCATTGGTCTTCGCCAAAGAGGTTGAGCCATTCGTCTAGCTCACGTTTGCTCATGGGCACGTTGCCGTCTTTGGTGGAACGTGGAGGGGCGATGGGTCGGTTGAGGTGTCCTTCTGCAAAATCCTTAGAGCGGATGATCTGCATCCCCTTCTGTTTGGCGACGCGCAAGACGCGCTCATCTGAAGAAACGCACGTCCAGTCGGCATGATTCTTGATGTTGTTTTGAATGTATTTAATCATCAAGTCGTCTGCTTCGCGCGGGGTTGCCACAAAATGTACCTGTACGGTGCTGTTGGACAGTGAAGATTTGCCGCCCACAATGCCCCGATCAAAAATCACGGTTGCTTTCTTTTTGGTTCTAGCACAAAAGGCTTTCAAACGAGTAACAAGGATTGCTTCATCATTTGGATCACTGAGGGACAAATCTTTTAATTGTCCAATCAGGTTATGACCATCAATTAAATAGGGCATCGGCACAGGCTTTGTGTATAATTTAGACTAGCTTATCTATTTAGCATACCATTTTCAGCCAATACAGTAGTATGGTTACACACCGTATTCTCAAACAAGGATGGTTCTATGAAGGGTCGTGGGTTATTTTCTGTCGTTTTGTTGAACATTATCCTGTCGGCAGGGGTGGCATGGGGAATCATTACCATCTTTGGGGATAGCCAAAGCACCAGTCAAATTGTGCCCATCACGGTACAGGTGCGCATTACCAATACCCCTGACATCATCGCTGAAGGAACTCGTGTGGCACAGGTGGTTAACGCGACTGTAACCGCTGTTTTAGAAACTTTCTCTAGTACGCAATCCCCTGAAATCGAGTTGCCTGCTGATATTGCACAAGAGTTGCAGGCACAACCCACCATCAATCCTGATGTGTTGGCGGCAAACCCTCAAGCGCAAGACCTATCCGAGAGTTTGCCACCCGGTTGTGTTCTGCATGAGGTTCAATCTGGGGATACGCCCTTTGGCATTGCTGAACAATATGGGGCGAATGGATTCAATATCATGCTGGCGAATGGCTTAACCGAAGAAACCGCCTCTAACTTACAAATAGGTCAGGTGCTAATCATTCCACTTGGTGATTGCCCGTTAGAGAATTTCATCAACACCACTCCAACTGTTGAGCCAACCGCTGACGTGACGCAAACCCCCGAAGCCACCAGTGGTACGCCATCTGCTACCTCTACTCCAACGGTGACACCAACCGCCACGCTTTCGCTTGCTCCCACTGCCACAAATGCTAAGGTCGAAATTGTACGTATCCTGAAATCAGGGGACATCACCCTAGAAGGGGTGGAAATACAAAACCGAGGTGAGGCAGTTAACCTGTCAGGATGGACATTGACCGATGCCGATGACAATGTATTTGAGTTCCCAGAGCAACTTCTTTTCACCAACGGGATTGTCACCGTTTATAGTCGTGCGGGCGAAGACACACCAATCGCTTTATTTTGGGGGCGCAGTGCAGCGGTTTGGAATGTAGGAACGGATGTGGCAACGTTGAAGAATGCCAACGGCGAGGTTCAATCTACCGTTCGCATCACCGCCCCATAAGCGTGGCTTCTGCTAAAACCGATTATGGACGAGATGTATTTATCTCCTGTAGAACAGATCATCCGCCAAGCGATGCGTGATGGTCTGTTTGATGACTTGCCCGGCTTTGGTGAGTCGCTCAAGTTCATCTATGAAGAAAATCCAAACGTGCCCGAAGAATCTAAAATGGCATATAAAATCATGAAGGATCATGAGGTTGTGCCGGATTGGATTCAACTCAAGCATGAGTTGGAGGAACGCGAAGTCATCCTTGAGCGAGACACCATGCAAAGCCATCGCGCATTTAAGCGGATGCTTCAACAAGCGGAACAGGTGGGCGATTTAGGCAAGCGACGACGCATCCTCGATCAGTGGGCAAACGTAGAAACCACCTTAGAAGAGGCAATTGCACAATACAACAAACGGGTTTTGACGTATAATCTGAAAGTTCCACGTGGCATTCCGCATAAGCCTTATCTTGATTTGCAACGCTTTCTGAAGCGTTCCAATGAGGAGCAGGCAAAATGAATCGGTTGGGCTAGACCTATATAGGAGTTTGACTGTGCCAAAGCAAGCACTCTATTTGAAGTGGCGACCTCAAGAATTTGATGATGTCATTGGGCAAGAACACATCGTTCGTACCTTGTTGAACTCCATTGATATGGGGCGGGTGCGTCATGCGTATTTGTTCAGTGGTCCGCGTGGTACAGGTAAAACCACCACTGCGCGTTTATTGGCGAAAGCGTTGGGTTGTCGTGATTTAGACCTGATCGAGATTGATGCCGCCAGTCATACGGGTGTGGACGATGTGCGCGACTTACGCGATAAGATCGCATTCTTGCCGACTGTGGGACAATACAAAGTCTACATCATTGATGAAGTCCATCGTTTCTCCAATAGTGCTTTCGATGCGCTTTTGAAAACTTTGGAAGAACCTCCCGCGCATGCCGTTTTTGTGTTGGCAACTACCGAGATAGACAAAGTTCCCGATACCATCAAAAGCCGTTGTCTACAGTTTGAGTTCCGTCGCGTTAGCACCAAAGAAGTAGCGGATCGACTGGAAGCGATTGCCCTATCAGAGGGGATTCAAATTGAACGGGCGGCTTTAGAGTTAATTGCGCGGCAGGGTACGGGTAGCGTTCGGGATAGCATCAGCTTGCTGGATCAAATCGTGGCAGACCCACATGAATTCATCTCATTAGAATTGGCACAGCGTATCTTAGGCACTGCCAGTAGCCAAGCCGTTTTAGCATTGTCGGATGCGATGGTGGCACAAGATATAGTGAGGGGGCTACAAGTTATCAATGAGGCGATTGATTCCGGCACCGATCCACGCCAATACACCCAACAACTGGTGGAATATCTACGCAACTTGTTATTGGTGAAGGTTGCCAATTCCAACTTGGTGGAAGCATCGGCAGATATGCGCAAACGTTTAGAACATCAAGCACAGGGGCTTTCGCGCTCACAAATCATCAAGATGATACGCTCCTTCCAGAATGCTCTGCAAGAGCTACGGGGAAGCTGGCAACCTCAGCTTGCTTTAGAATTGGCGTTGATGGAAAGTTTGCAAGCTAGTTCAAGTGTTCCTGATGAAGCCCCCCCAACCAGAGTTAGCTTAGATAACTTTGATATGGAGCGAATGATCGAACAGGTGATTCGCCAGCGGTTCAGTAACTTATCAACCACCACACCTACCCCACAAAGTGGGCGTGTTGCCACGCCAGAGCCACGCTTAGAGCAAGCTCCTGATGTAGCAATTGATACCAACCAACCTGCTCTAGTGGCTTTGACTGCGCTCCGTAGTGGTTGGGCAGAAACTAGACGTGGGGTTGATGCTAAGAATAAAATTCTGGCGGCATTGATGGAACATGCCGAAGTAGCTGGGGTGGTAGGAAACTTGGTGAGCCTAAGCACAAAGGGTGATTTCTATTTTCAACAACTTAGCAAACCGGAAAATCGCGCTTTGATACAATATGTGTTAAGCCGTCAACACAATCAAACGTTAGTTGTCCAATTGGGTGGCAACGATGCCTCCAACAAAGAATCCAACCTAGTCAGTGCAAATGATGCTTCATCATTGCTTGGCATTGCTCAACGTGAATTTGGGGCAAACGTTACCCCTTTCAACAAAGAAGATAAATAACATTCAAAAGTGAGGATATAGAAATGACAAAACGACGCGGTGGTTCAGGTTTTGGTGGGGGCGGTATGCCCGGCGGTATGGGTGGAATGATGGGTAAGATTCAGAAGATGCAAGAGGAAATGCAACAAACTCAAGCACAGCTAGAAAATGAGACGGTAGAGGTGAGTGTCGGTGGCGGAGCGGTTCGCGTGGTTATCACCGGACATCAACGTGTCCGCTCAATCAACATCAACCCCGAAGTGATTGACCTGAACGATGAAGAATGGATGCAAGACTTACAAGACTTGGTGACTTTAGCGGTCAATCAAGCAATCGAAGAAAGCCAAGCAATGGCTGCGGAACGTTTAGAGAAAATCACCGGCGGTTTAGGTGGGTTGCCCGGCTTGGGTGGCATGTTTGGTTAGGTCATGTCTAAGGCAATACCCGAACCAATCACTAAACTAATACAATCGCTCTCGCGCTTACCGGGAATCGGACCTAAAACCGCTTCTCGGTTGGCTTATTTTATGTTGCGTGCGCCAGATGATGTGGTGGATAACTTGGTCTCGGCACTGCAAAACGTCAAAGCAAATACCATGTTTTGTTCAACTTGTTGGAATATCACCTCTAGCAACCCGTGCCCCATTTGTACGGATGATGAGCGTGACCAACACACGCTTGCTGTTGTTGAAGAGCCTATGGATTTGCTTGCCATTGAACGAACGGGAATCTATCGGGGAATGTACCATGTCTTGCATGGTTCAATTTCCCCAGTCAATGGCATCGGACCAGATAACTTGAAGATACGTGAGTTAGTTTCACGAGTGGCGCATCAAAACATTGTTGAGGTTATCATCGCCACCAACCCCGGCTTAGAGGGGGATGCAACCGCTATGTATATCCAGCGCGAGCTAAACCGTACTCCCGTCAAGGTGACACGCCTAGCGCGTGGATTGCCTACGGGGGGGGATATTGAATATGTTGATACGGTGACGCTAAGTCGTGCATTGCAAGGACGAAGTGAATTATAGGATTAACCACATGGACTCAACAACATTGCTCCCCCCACGCATAGAAGCCTTAAAGATCAATAGCTACAACGAAACCCTTAATGGGGTGATCTATTGTGCGGGGGGTACAGGATTACACCCCACCATCTTACTCTTACATGGTGTGCCCGGCTACGAACGCAACTTTGATCTTGCCCATGCCTTCGTTCGAGAAGGGTATCATACCGTAGTGTTTCACTATCGTGGGGCATGGGGAAGTTCTGGTGTGTTCACCCTTCAGCATGTTGTTGAGGATGTTGAGCAAGTGTTGAATTTCCTGCGCGAGGATGCGGTTGCAGAGCATTTCCTAATTGACCGTGAACGGTTGATCTGTGTTGGACATAGCATGGGTGGATGGGCAACGCTGGTGGCTGGCGGAAGAGGTTGGGTGAATCATGCCTGTTCTATCGCTGGCGTATGGGTTGGCGGATTGCATGACTACATCCTCCAACATCGTGAAACCTTTTCGTCTGTTTTGAACTTCCCTTCTGAAGATCGGCTTTTGCAAGAGTGGCAAACTTACGAAGAGGAGTGGGATTTCTTTGAGAGTGTGCCACAACTTGCCCACAAGAACTTGTTGCTCATTGGCGGAAGTCGTGATGAGGACGTGCCAATCGCGCTCAATCACACCCCATTGGTGACTGCTTTAGAGCGACAACCCAGCCACCAAGTCCGCCATTACATCTTGGATGCCGAACATAGTTTCATTGAACGTAGGTTGGAATTGATTTCTATCATCTTAGAATGGCTTCGCGCCATCTAAAAATACGGATTTCAAACCTCATTAAATCTGCTCTATATCCCTAGAAGATTTGCTTTTTGGGATAAGTTGTGATAAATTAGAGGGGGAATCGGGAAAAAGCCGATTCTC
>JBMOEO010000100.1:0-13158 GCA_049318945.1 Phototrophicaceae bacterium
GCCCAAGCCCAAGCATGAGCAGGCATCCGCCACCGAAAAGGGCATACGGCGTGAAGGTGGAGGTCATGCCCCAAAAACGCCCATAATATCCGCCTGAAATCACCACTGTCACCGTGAGCCACACCATCCGCCGCGAAGCCGTGAGCAGGTGCGCTAACCAACCTGCCAACCCACCAAGCAAGACCAGCAACACGACAAAGACCGCTTGCGCCCCCCAGTAATTCAGCCCGCTCAAACGCATACCCAGCGCACCCAACAGCGAGGGCATGGGCATCCAATAGGTGTGGGAGGGAACATTGATGGTGGCTGGGTCGCCCAGATAGTTCCATAGGAACGCTTGGGTGAAGCCTTCACCTTCGGCTAAGGTGCGTGCCCCGCTGGCATAATAGAAGGCATCGGTATAAGAAGGTTGTTGGGTCAAGCCAAAACCAATCGCCACCGACAACAAGATGATGAAGCCTGCTAGATAAAGTCGCTCACGTTGGGCGGTCAACATCGCTATATGAACCAATCTCGGTTCATCAACTGACGGCGCGTCAAAGGCAGGACAACCCACAAGACCGCTATCAGTGGTAAAAAGACCGCTAGGTTCTCAAGGTTGGGTTCTAGGATGGTGGTTACGAAGTGTATCCAGGGTGCCACCAAAAGCACAAGCAACAGCATAAGGCTTGCCCCATGCCATTTTCTATAAGTGAAGGTTTGTAATGCCAACAATAAAATTGGGATGAAGATCACATAATGCGGGGTCGCCGTGCGCGGTCCGGCAGTATGGGTGACAAGGATGGTCAACAAGGCAGTGTACATCACCGCCTCCTTACGATTTAAGATGATGGTTTGAAACCAATACCATAACATCCAACCCACTAAAATAGCACGAAGTGCGTAACCGATCCACGGTGTCCAGTTGAGGAAGAACTCAAACACAATCCAAATAGGAGACCCATCACGGGAGTTATTGGGATAGGCAAGCACTTGTTCAATCCAAGACGGAAACCAAGACGGCTCTAAGGCGAACGATATGCCCATCAACGCGCCAAACGTCACCACAAAGCCAGCGATGAAGTTCCAACGACGTTGACGCATCCCCCACAATAATAAGAAGGGCACGATCAAGAAGCCCATTTGTGGCTTGAAAGTGGAGATAGCGAGTGCAAAACCCGCCAAGCGGTCTTGGCGTTTGACCAAACCCCATACTGTGAGCGCAGTACAGAAGTGGGCAAGGTGACTGGGTTGACCCAAGATCAACCCCCGAAAGGCATAGTAGTTCAAAAGGGTGAAGGTCAGCAGAGCAACCATCATCCAGCGTGTGGGCTTCCAGCGCAAGACATCTAGCCACAGGAAAGTTGCGCCAATCAAGCAGATTTCTAAAAAGACCATCCAGGCCGCAGATGCCCACGCATACGTGGGGAAGAGCAAGAACGGGGAAACATACAGCAACGTATAAAACGGATAGAAGAACAAGGCAATGAATTCATGGGGGGGAGGGTAAGGCTTGCCATACATCGCCATCTGGATATTCAAGGTGGCTTGATCGCTATATGGGCTAACGCCATCCACCCAAAAAGAGCGTGCCCCTTCATAGCGGATGATGAAATCGTTCATGCCGGGCGCACGCACCGTTAAGGCGTTGTGCGTTCCCACGACCAACAAGACCACCAACAAGAACATACTCCCCCACAAAACAATATGTTTAATCGTCGCGGTGGGCATGAGCTACTCGGCTTTAGGACGCTTAAACAGCAGGCGCACCAATTGTTGGGGCAGGATGTCCTCTTTGATGAGTTCCCAACCGTCCGCGCCGTTTTCGTTGAGGATGTGGGTATAGGCATCCTGTACGGTGATTTGCGAAGCACCGCCCTGGTTCAAGACGTATTCCACTGTTTCGATGTGATGTTGCCAGTTCTTCAGCACAATCTCGCGGTATTCCCAAACCATGCGCGACTTTGCTTCGGAAGGCACAACCAATTGTTTGACATCCTCCCCATACTCAAACTCCATCGGTTGAATATCCGCTGTGCCAGAAACCACATTCCCGTTTTGTACTAGCAAGATGCTATCGACATTCTTTAGCCAGCGTGCGGCGGTAGAACTATCTGGGAGTTGTACCAAGATTTCTTTGGCGGCGGTGTATTGTTGATTGATGATGTGTTGATAGGCTTGGTCAAGTAATGCTTTAGACATAAGATGATCCTTTCTGAAGGGTTCGCGGTTTAGGATTCGTTAGGCGGTTCAGGTTGCAAAAATACAGAAGCAGATTCAGGTGTTGGGGCGGGTTGAGCAGGTGCTTGGGGCGCACGCGCAACCTTCGGACGCTTGAAGGTCAGTTCGTGTTTTTCCTCGTCGGTGATGGCAACCAACTCCCAGCCTTGTTCACCGAGTAAGTTCATCACTTCGGCTAAAACTTTGTCTTTAAGTTTTGGGTTCTTCATGCCATTGACAGAATAATCTGTGCGTCCGTAATGGCGAATCCAAGCTAACGTCATATATTCCCAGCGTTGCATAGTTGTTCCTTTCTGATGCTCATTCATTATAACCGATCATTCCGCTTGCACAGGTGTTTGCCACAACAGTCTAACTAGGGCAACACAAAAGCCCCCCAAAAGAATCGTGCGCAGTATAATCGCGCTGATATAGGGTAAGAGCAAATCACCCGTTATCACCCCACCACTGTCCCCCGTCTGAATGAACAAGATGGGATATTCCACCAAGGCGAGCGCACCCAACAACACCACGACCAACACGGTTAGGCGCGTGGGATAAACCAACAACATGAGTGGGATTAGCCCAACCAACCATTGCGGACTCCACCCCTGTGATTGTAAGTAGAAGATCAACAAGGTTAACAGGCTAAAGGCGATGATACCACGTTCATCTGTGCGCCTTGTGCGCCAGAACACCCCTAACCCAATCAACGCCCCCACCGCTAAACGCCACGCCGATGGAATGACAGGGGGATTCCCACGCGGTAAAGTCGCTTTGGTGGGATCAAAGCGTTCGATGGGTGCGCCAAAGATGCCCGTAGAATAGTTTCCATCCAACAATGCCCATACGGTTTGATAGCTGGCTTTGCTGAATTGTGCTGTCAAAGAGGGGCGCGTCATGGTTTGGGTGGCGGGGTGCAAAAGCAAGATCGCATACGGGAGGCACACCGTCAACGCCAGCACCACGCCATAGCGAAGCCAAATGCGCGAGGGGCGAAAGCGTATCACCGCCCCGATCAATACCAGCGGAATGAACTTGAGCAACGCCCCCAAACCCCACACAAAAGCAGAAGCGGTGGATTGATGGCGCAATAGCAACAGCAACCCTCCCAGCAAGCACACCGTCATGAGTGGCTCGAATGACCAAAACGCTTGAATCAATGCCGTCGGGAGCAAGGCATACACCCATGCCAACACCGCCCCCACCTCTTCCCCATATAAACGGGTGGCAATCACGCGCATGATGAGCAAGATACCCAAGTCGCTGGCAATCATGATGACCGCCAAGAGGGTAGCAAAGGCGGTATAATTGACACCCGCCCCCAACAGTTGATATAACCCCACCTCCACCGCTGACCACAACGGGGGAAATTCGCTCCACCATTCCCGAAAGGGTAACGCGCCCCCTTCGCTCAGTTGTGCCAGCTGATAGTAGTAGAGATAGTCCCCTCCACGTGTGATACCTTGCTCCATTCCGTCTAGGTAAATGGGTTGGAACGCCCTCAACAACGAAAGGCGCAAGCACAAGAACACAATGATGAGCAACGGCAGATCATGCTGAACGGTCTTGAAGGTTAAAGTACCCTGCATTTAGTTTGCCTCCGCCTCTCGTGCAAGGACAATGGCTTGCTCATCTTGATAGTGAACGCGCCACCCATCCTGTTGCGAGAGTTGTTGCCCGATGGGGCTATATGCTTCCACAATGACCCAATCAATCTGGTATTGCGCAAGTAGGGCGGGGGCTTCATCAGACAGCGTGTAAATCGTCAAGTAATCCCCCAATAGTTCATCCCCGTATAAGTCGGTGCGCCCATCCACAAAAACGGGATGATCGGGCAAGAACCATGTGAAGTAGCCCCCCCAGTTGTAGCTATTGAACATCGTCCCCGTCAGCGGATACTCAAGCACATAAGCGGTTGCCCGTTGCGGAAAGTACAATGCTTGCGCAGGTTGAACGGTGGCAGGGGCAATCACATACAAACACTTCAACGCCACCCCAACCAACACCGCTCCCAATAATGCCAAGTTCACCACACCCCCTACTGTATTGGTGCGCGTTTTAGGAAGCAAACGAACGCCCCCCTGTTCTAAGATCGCCTGCACTTGCTCACTGAGCATGGGTAAAACCGCCACCGCAAACAGTGCGATGTTGCGCCCGGCGGTCAAGGCAAGATAGCCCGTCCCCAAAAATAGGAAGCCATCCACCCAACGGATACGGCGCGTGGTGCTACCCAGCAAGACCACACTCCCCAATAGCAAGGCGACAAATGGCAACACTTCAGGTTGTTTGAAATTGGGGGATTGCCACTCTTGAATGAATTGATGCAGGGTTTGGATGCCCACTGTTTGAAATGGAATGAGCAGAATGCGATAGGTATAGGGATTGAGCAAGGTTGCCAGCACCATCCAGCACGCCACAACGATGAGGCTACGCACCCCCTGCCAGCCCAAGACTTCTTGCCCACCTCGATTGAACAACCATGCCAACGCTTCAGCAACGATGAACGCACCAATGAGGATGAAGCCGATGCTATAGCCAGCGTGCAAATTCACCCACGCCACCATCAACACGGGCAACGCTATCAACCCGTTGAATTGTTGCCGTTTGTAGCCATACAGGATGTATAGGTAAACAGCACTCAACATGAAGGAGAACATTTGTGGACGGGGCGACCAAAACACCGCCGCGGCGGATGCCCCCATCACCACCAAGAAAGCGCGAGCATACACCGTCCCCACGCACGCACGATATACAAACATCATCCCCACTGTGGCGAAGATCGCCGTCAACAGCGACAACCCACTTTCTCCCAAAAGGCGATACACACCATACAAGATGACTTGTGCCCCCCATGAGTGATTCACCCACGCCTCCCCATAGCGCGTGGAAGAGAAGGTATCGCGCTCAATGAACCCCTGCGTGAGGGTAGTCACTCCGCTTCGTAAATGCCACCATACATCTGTATCCACCATCACCCGAAACGCCATAGCAAAAATCAGCGCGAACAAACTGATGAGCGTGATGCGTTCAACTGTCACACGTTTTAACAAGTGCGCTTTCCTGTTCCTCAAAGATATGGCATGATGGTAACGAATATTGGCTAACCATTCAAACAATTTTTAATGGCTTATATGCTTCGTCCTTATCATGTCAGTGGAATTGTAGCGATTGTGTATGCCGTGCTGGTGTGGGGGCTGTTTGGTTCTCCATTGGCATGGGTGACACTTGGCGAGACTTATCATCCCGATGAACCCTTTCTCTATTCAGCAGAAGGATATGATGGGCAATTCACCTATGCGATTGCCCAAAATCCGCGTGATGTCGGCGGACGTTTAGACGCGCCTGCCTATCGCTTTCAGCGGATTCTGCTTCCGCTATTGGGATATGGCATTGCTGCGGGGCAAGTGGCTCTTGTGCCCTACGCGCTCATGGTGGTCAATCTTGCCAGCGTGATGCTGGGAACAGCATTGCTCGAACATTGGCTAGTGGAGCATCACCGCAACCGTTGGTACGCGCTCGGTTATGGTTTGGCGTTTGGAATCATAGGGGGGGCACGCCTCACCCTTTCAGAGCCATTGGCATATAGCTTGTGTTTGGGTGCAGTGCTGGCGGTTCGGCATGAACGAATTGGCATAGCAGGCGCGTTAGGGTTATTGGCGTTGCTGGCAAAAGAAACAACGCTGTTCTTTTTGGCAGGGATCGGTCTGCAATATCTGCTAGAGCGTCGCTGGCGTGAGGGAATCACCTTTGCCACCCTCACCCTTGTACCCTTCGTGGCGTGGCAGGTGTTGCTCCTGCGCTGGTTTGGAGAGCTAGGCATCGGAAGCGGAGGAGCAGGGGCAAGTGGGTTTGAGTGGATACCATTGGGTGGGCTATTGGAAATTTATCAAGTCGGTGGGATGGCGGTCTTTGGCATTTTGATGACACTCATTGCGCCGTTCGTGTTGCTCCCAACCGCGTGGGCAGGCATCCGTTGCTGGCAGGATAGCCGCCCTCCCCAACGCTGGACGCTCACCACCTCGCTATTGTTCACCAACGCGCTCATCATGCTGTTCGTCCCCTTCAGCACCTATCGGGAAATCAACGGGTTATTCCGCTTCATCATAGGCTTGCAGTTAGCGGTGATCCTCTACGCCAGCGAAAGACGGCTTTTGCGCCCCCTCCGCTTAGGAATCATCTGGACGGTTCCCACCATCATTCTGCTTTATTCGGATGTGTTCGTCTGGCGTGGCGGATGATCCATCCTGCCCAAAGACCCATCACCACTAGCGAACCCCCGGATGCTATCGCGCCGATGGGATTCCACCACGGCTCATACACAAAGCGCACGGTGCTTTCACCGCTGGGGATGGGCACTTGTTTGGCATCAGCAAGACTGTTGTTGGTGGGAATGCGCGTCCCGTTTACATACGCTACCCATCCCATCGTGTTGAAATCCAACAGCCACAGATAGGCTTCGTCCGCTGTCGTAACCACCTCCACCACCGTAGAGCCATACTGTTCTTCAATGCTGTGGACTGTGCCACTGGGCGTAATCACTGCGCGTTGGCTAACCTGTTCACGCTGTAAGGTGGCGGTGGGGGTATGAATCGTGCCCACCGTACACCAGTACGATAGTTCACACGTTTCTTGTTGCCATTCCCCACGCATGATGCCTTGCTCATAGGTGGTCAAGAGCAGGTCATACAGGTTAAAGACCAACGGGTCAAAATTGTTGAGAGAGTAGGTTTGATCTAAGATGTTGAGGTTGGGCAATTGCAACGCGCGAAGTGTATCGGCTTGTTGCTCTGCCACGCGATAATCATCAAAGGGCAACAACGCCCCTTCCGATAGGGATGGCTCGCCATTGGAGAGCGTGCCGAATAAGCGTGCATTAAGCGCGTCGCGCGTCCAATAAGTGCGCTGTCCCACCGCATCAGCAACGGGCACTGAAGCATAAAAACTAGCTGGAATCGTGGGATTCAAGCCACGCATTCCCCAGCCAACATCCACCGCCACCACGAGCATGACCGCCACTTGCCACCATTGCTCCCAATGCACGGGTGGGGTGAAGCGTGTGGGCAATGCCTCCGCTTTGAGCAAAGTCAAAAGCCCCGCACCCATCAGCCATAGCGCGGTCATGAAGGTAGCGTGGCGTAGCACACTCACCCCCTGCGTTTGTATCAAGCTAGGGGAAAGGTATGAATCCGCCCCAATGCTCAACAACATCATCCCCACCGCGCCAGCCGTCATCAGGCGTGTGACGTACAACGTGCGCACACCACTTGACCACGCGCTCACCCCCATCCCTGCCAACAGGCTCAATCCGAACACCGTCCATAGATGCCAACGCACCGGTGCTTGGAACATGTCGAAGGTGGGCACGCGCTCATAGATTGCCATGAATACGGGATTGTGTTGCCCTAGCGCAAAGTTAAAGCCCACCACCACAACCGCCACCCAAAACCACCCCAACCGCCACAGCGCAGGCAAAGATTGACGCGAGAAGACCAGTTTGATGATGGCGAAGATCGCCCCTAGTAAAGGGATCAATCCGATGTAAACAGCATCCTCAAAGAATGCGCCCTCAGTGACATACGAGCCATCACCCGGATTGCCAAAGACGTTGGGGGCAAAGAGGTTCAAAGTGCGCAAGGGGGCATAGCTATATTGTAAAGCTAACTCGACATCTCCATAGGAGGTAGAACGCTGTGATTGGACGGTCAAGTCCGCCGTTGCCAATAGTTGCCAAGTTGCCAACCCCACGCCTAACCCCACCGCCAGCATCACCTGTATGATGCGCAACGGTTGCCGAAAGCGCACGCTCCCCCAACAGACAACGCCCCAAGCCGCCGCCAATAGCAGGCTATACCACGCCGTTTGAGCATGACCAGCGGTGAGGATCATTGCCACAATCCATGCCAACCAGAAGGAATCCCACGCACTTGTACCTTTGATTGCGCGTTCTACAAGCCAGATCAACCATCCCAACCACGCATACACGCTCACGGTGGGATACGTTCCCAAGCGTGCTATAACATACCCCCCCAAGGCAAACGATAGCACGCTCACCCCACGCGCAAAAATGGGGTAGCCTCGTTCGGCAGTGAGATGCCACATGCCCAACCCCGCCCAGAACAAATGCCCCACCGCCAGCACACTATAGAGCCATGCTGATACAGTGGGCGTGGTTGCGCCTAGCCCAATCCAGTTGGGGGGATACAGCAACGCGGATTGATAATTGGCAAACAAGGGCGCACCCGCACCATTATAGGGATTCCATAAGGGGAGGTGTCCATGCCGAAGCGCATCAAAGGCATAGAATCGCCATGGGACAAACTGTAAGGATGGAATCCCCCAAAAGAATGCTTCGCCAATCCACAGCCTCCAAAAGACCACGATCAACACCAAAGCCAATATCCAAAGGGGGTATGTCTTGGCAATGTATTTAAGCATTCGTCACGCCTCGCTTGGTGAAAAAAGAGCCAGCCCAAATCAATAATCCCAAGCCAGAGCAGGCATACGCCCACACCGTCCAGCGGTGCAGTTGTGCCACAACGGCAGGGGTAGGAAGCCCCTCTGCGCCCGTTCGCTCATGGTCAGGTTTCAAAATTAATGTGGGTTGCCACAAAAGATTACGATAAATCCACACCTCCCCTACCCGATCGACAAGACTCAACCCACTTTGTGACAGGGGGTAGGTGGTTAAAACGTGGCTCACATTCCATTCAGCGAGGACGGGCGCGTTCAAGACCGCAGAACGGTTGGCTAAGGTGAGATCATCACCCGTTTCATCCGTTTCAAGCGGGGGAACAATCACCGAATAATCACGGTAAGGAATCCCACTGGCAATTTCAATCGCCCGAACATAACCCACCAATTGAAACGGATCGACCCCGTAGAATAGTTTGAGGGTATAGACTTGTGCCACTTGTTGGGGCAGGGCGTAATTTGGGGAGTAGAATGCCCCATGTGGGGTGGCTTGAAGCGTGCGAGCTAACTCATCATACGGGGCGAGCCACGCTTGTGGGGTGCGCCATTCCAACCAGAAGAAGCTGAACGTGAGCAAGTCAAGCAACATCAACGCGCCCATCAGTTGTAGCACGGTGCGTCCATTCAAGCGGTGGAGCAAGCCTAGCAAGAGTACGATGGCTGATCCTCCCCCCACCAAAAGCAATGTCACCCCAACGGAGGGCGGGATAGCAGGAATGGTTAGAGTTCCCATCCCACACACGCCCCCAAGCCCAACGCCCGCCATGGCGACCATGCGCCCCACAAACAACGCGCGTTGTGGGGGGGTGTGCTTCCAGCGATCTATCATGCTCAAGCAGGCATCCGCTCCCCAGCCTGCGCACAGGCTGACGATGAACACCACCAATAACCATGCACGCGACGGCACGCGAAACCAAGTCATCACGGGAGCGGAACGCATGATCCATCCCCACAGAGGGGTATGCTCCCCTAATGCCCACACCACCAAGCCCATGATGAGACCCGCCCAATACATCCGCTCACGCGGTGGACGACTCCACCAGCCGAAGATAGACAAGCACAACGAGACCAGCCCTAGATACACCAGCGTTTCAGGGTGTCCTTGATGGGTGGGTAAAAGCAAGCCAATCAGGTCAATGGCGCTCAAGGAGAACGCTCCCACTTGGGCGGGGGTCAGCCATTGACGGGTGATATAACCGCCCCAAAGCAACAAGGGCACCCACACCGACGCGCTCAATACCAACCATCCCCCTAGCCATCCCAACAGGCGATGCGCCTGCCAGCGTAGCCATAGCAGGTGCAAGGTGATGAAGCCTAAGCCGAATAACGCCACGCGCACATCTGCCCACACCAAGCAAGCACTACACAAAATCAAACCGCGCACATCACGGCGATATGCCATGACCGTCAACCATGGCAACCACGCCAGCGCGTACACAATATCCACATGTCCACTTGCCAAGTGAGCAACCATGCGCGGGGCAAGCACATAACTAAGCGATGCCACACGTTTACCCCACACCCCACATCCCACCTGTTCGGCAAGTTGCCACATCCCCCAGCCAGCGATCAACAGATGCACAACAATCATGAGGTTGAGATGCGCCACAGGGGGAAACACCCAAGCCAACCACTGAAGTGGGTAAGCGGTTTTGTTGAGGGGATTTGCCAAGAACGGTTGCCCACCCAAAATCGCATCACGCCATAGCAAGTTCATCCGTTCGTACAAATGGCTTGCCGCATGAAAGTGAGAGGTGGTGGCATCTGAATAAGCACCGTTCGGAATGTAGGGCAAGGCGTTCGGTTGCCAACGGGAAATGCCCAGTAGCATGACCACCACGCCGATAGCCCAGACGATCCCGTTACGGTTGATAAATTGCCACATCGCCAAACGTTTCCCGTAATTGGAGGGTTGCCAAACAAGTAGAAGGTTGATCCGTGAGTTGTTCTAGCTGACCAACCACCACATACACCACCTCAAATTCTTGAAGCACTTGCTCACAAATTGCCGTATCTGAATCCGCATGAGCGAAGAATGCCTCCACCCGTTGTTGATTGTAGACTGCGTGGATGGTCTCAAAGGGGTGCCCATATACCACACGGAAAGAGGTGCGCGTAGGAATCCACAAGCTAGGCTCGCTTGAAGCCAACACAACTCCGTTAGCCGTAGGATGTTGCTGTAGCCACTTGAAAGCATCGTCATAGTTGCGCGATAAAAATACAGGGGAATCCATCGGATTGAGCGCGAAGGCAATCCAAATCACTACCAGCAACAATTGACTGATGCACATCATGGCAAAGGTCAGCATGCCCATCAACATGCGACGCTCAGGCGCAACCCACCGAAACCAAAAATCCTCAAGGCTACGCATGGCGAAATAAGCGAGAGGAATCATCAAGCCCATCGAGAAACGACGTTGCCCATTCGACGGAAAGTAAACCAGTGCCAAAATGACCACCAGCCACAAGACCATAAGTTGATCCCCATCCGCCTCAAAATGACGCAACGCCCGATAAATTCCCGGCATTGCCACCAAAAGCGGGATGGCAAACCCCACCAGATAAATCCATAGCGCAGGGCTTAGGGTGATGTTCTGTGCATTCCACAAGCTAAAGGTGGGGTTAAAGCGAATCACCCCCAAGTAGTACACCGCAAACGGTGTGGAGGGCAACACAAATAAACTAAACCACCCGACATGAAACGGTTTAATTTTACGATGCAATAGTAGACCAATCAGGATCAGTAGAAACAGTGCCAACCCCATGCTCAACAAAACATGCGGGGCAGAAATCGCCAAGCCGATTGAGGTCAAAATCATCATCAATCCGCCGTTGCGAATGGTAGGCTTGATATGCACACCCGGACGAAAGACGCGGATGAAGTAGTTTACGGCAAAGGAGATCAACATGAGCGCGAACGGGAAGTGTACATTTGCCGCTACACTGTAGAAGGGATACGCCTCTGGGATGGCTAAATCAGGGAATGCCTCTGATTGCACGAAGGGTAAAAATGCCCACCCCAACCCTGAACCCAAACTCACCACCAAGAAGAAAATACGACGCGACCGCTGGCGTTGCCAAATCGTCGCTCCCAGTTGATACAGTCCCAAGAACATGAGCAAGCCAAACAGCACGCGGAACAGATGGAATGCAACGCCGTTAGACAGATTGAACACCCGTGCCACCTGCCCTATCGTGGCGTATAACAACCACAAATACGCCTCATCTGTTTCTAGTGGTGAATGCCGAAAGCCTACCGTCAAGCTCCCTTCTACCCCTTGTTGAATCTTGGAGAGATAAGTTGCCCCATCGTAGTAATTGACCATCACCCCCATAAAGCTGTAGCTGGGTTGAAGTGTGGCAACCGTGATTCCAATCAGAATTGGCAACGTTGTGACAAAAACCAACAACACGCTCACCACCATCACCCATCGCCATTCTATGGGTGAAATGTAAATGGGTTCAAGCTGATCGTTTGGTGGGATAAAGTAATGCACCATTCGCTTTCCCTTACCGCCCGTACAGGTTATAATCAAATGACTTTAGTATAATGATCGAGATGATTTCGGCAAACGCCTATTATGCCTGATATACATGTTCTATATGAACTCCAGCAACTTGACCAACACATCCTACAGCTACGCGCTCGCATTGATGAAGCACAAAAGCTATTAGACAACGATGCAGAGATTAAAATGCTTCAACATAGCCTAGCGGTACACACTGCGCAAATCACCCCTATGAAGAAAAACATCCGTGCCCTAGAGATAGACCTAGAATCTCTGCAGGGAAAGGTGGCAGAAGCTGAAAGCATTTTATATGGTGGGGTCATCACCCATGCCAAAGTGTTGAAGGATCGTCAAACCGAATTGAGCAACTTTCAGAAGCGGTTAGCAGAGACGGAAGAAAAACTTTTCCAAGCGATGTTGGCGTTGGATGTGGCGGAGGAAGAACAACGTGCCACCACCACCCAGCTAAATCAGGTGATGGAACAAAAGAAGGTGCAACATCAACACCTCTTTGCAGAACAACGCCAAGCACAAACACAAATCACCCAGCTTCAAGATGCACGTAAGCCCCTTATCCAGCAGATCAATCCCACTGCCTTAAAACTATATGAAACCTTACGCGCTCGTTTTAAGGGTGCGCTCGTGGTCAAGATGCGGGCGGGAGGAACGTGTGGCTTTTGTGGAGTCGAACAAAGCCGCATCATCGAAAACGATGTTCGGCGAGGGATCGGGATCAATCAGTGTAACAATTGTCAAAGAATCTTAATGGGTTAAAGTAAGCATGACGAAAAAGAATACGTTCAAGATCAGTAACAATTCAGCCCGTTTTGTCCCTTTGGTCTTAGAAACCATGCGCGGGATGGTGGGGATTGGAGGGCGCAAGGTACAACGCTATAGCCGACGCACCCCTATTGGGCGTTATCTGGATGATTTCATCAAACTTGCCGAAACCCAACATCTGGCAGGGCAATTTGTA
>JBMOEO010000101.1:0-12965 GCA_049318945.1 Phototrophicaceae bacterium
AACAAAGCAAGCCCCTGTTGGCGGCGTGTGAGGGTGCGTAATTCTTGCCGATGTTTGACGATGACCCACGGACTAACGGCAAGCGTTGCTAAACATAACCGACTTGCTGAAATGAGCAAGCTAGGAACAGCTTCATTCTGTGCGATGCGAGCGAAGATCGCGCCCATTGAAATGGCGATACTGCCGATTGCTAAAACCCAATAAACTTGCCTACGCGAAGCCTGTATCAAGGATGCCAACTTTACAAGAAAAACATTAGAGAACGTTCACTAGGTTGTACAAATATCCGCTTTTACGGCAAAATTCAAGGGTAGGTGGGGTGTGCTTCTCACCTAATCCATCTGAATATAAACCTAATCTCATCAGGAGTAACTTACATGGCTTTCCAACTACCGGCTCTCCCATATAGTTTTGATGCTCTCGAACCTCATATTGATGCACGCACGATGGAAATCCATCATGGCAAGCACCACAACGCTTACACCACCAACCTCAACAACGCCCTTGATGGTACTGAATTTGCTGAACAATCCATTGAACAGATCCTTGCCAACCTTGATGCTATCCCAGAAGCCAAGCGCAATGCTGTACGCAACAATGGCGGTGGTTTTGCTAACCACAACTTGTTCTGGATGACGCTTGCCCCAGAAGGTCAAGGTGGCGAACTCTCCGAATCTCTCGCCAATGCAATCAATGAAGCATTCGGTAGCATGGATGCCTTCAAAGAACAATTTGCCGCTGCCGCTACCACTCGCTTTGGGTCGGGCTGGGCATGGTTGGTTGTTCACGAGGGTGGCAAGTTGAGCGTTACCTCCACCCCCAATCAAGATACCCCATTGATGGAAGGCAAGACCCCCATCCTCGGCTTGGATGTTTGGGAACATGCTTACTATCTCAACTACCAAAACCGTCGCCCGGATTATATCAAGGCATTCTGGAATATTGTCAATTGGGCAAAGGTCAGCGAGCTTTACGCTAACGCTCTTTAATCATTTGTTTCATGTGTGATAGCAACAAAGGGCGAAATCTAGGTTTCGCCTTTTTATTGTAGGTAGGATTGTTGGAGAGAATACAATGACTGAATTTCGTATTGAGAAAGATTCACTTGGCGAAGTGCACGTTCCTAAAACTGCTTACTATGCCGCACAAACGCAACGCGCGGTTGAGAATTTCCCCATCACTGGGCTAAAACCGTATACGGCTTTCATCTGGAGCATGACCGTTATTAAACGTGCTGCTGCAGAAGTTCATAAAGACCTAGGCTTATTGGATGAGAGCCTAGCCAATGCCATCATCCTAGCCAGTGATGAAATTCTAAGTGGCAAACTACACGAGCATTTTGTTGTGGATCCGTTTCAAGCAGGTGCTGGGACGAGCCATAACATGAACACCAATGAGGTGATTGCTAACCGTGCCAGCGAGATTTTAGGGTTTAGCCTAGAAGCACCTAATAAACCTGTTCACGCTAATAATCATGTCAACATGGCTCAAAGCACCAATGACACCATCCCAACTGCAATTCGTTTGGGGGTACTGTGGCGTTTAGATGAACTGCTTTCTACCTTGCAACGTTGCGCTGATGAGATCAAAGCTAAGGCGCAAGAGTGGGATGATGTTGTCAAGAGTGGGCGCACCCATTTACAAGATGCTGTGCCTGTTCGCATGGGGCAAGAAGTGGGCGCGTGGGCGAAAGCGATTGAGCGTAACATTGAGAAGATTCGTTTTGCTGCTGAAGGCTTGCGTCGTCTGGGAATTGGTGGCACGGCGGCTGGAACAGGTTTGAATGCTCATCCTGAATATCATAGCCGTATGGTCAAAAAGTTGACGGAACTCACTGGGATTACCCTGTACGAATCTGATGATCTCTTCGAGTCGATGCAGTCTATGCAAGATGCTGTTTTCTTTTCGTCAGCATTACGCACGATGGCGCAAGATTTCACACGCATTGCTAACGATCTACGCCTGTTGGCAAGCGGACCCACCACAGGATTGGCTGAAATCACCATGCCAACGGTACAACCCGGCTCCTCAATTATGCCCGGCAAAGTAAATCCCGTTTTGGCAGAGATGCTCAATCAAGCGATGTTCCACATCATGGGGAATGACCATACAGTCATGTTATGTGGACAAGCAGGTCAACTTGAATTGAACGTCATGATGCCGATGATTGCCCATAATCTCAACGAGATGATGATGGTGATGATTGGTGCAGTGAATGCCTTCACAGACAAAGCGGTTAAGGGATTGATTCTAAACCGTGAACGTGCGGAAGGTTGGCTTGCCAATAACCCTATCCTAGTCACGGCGTTGAACCCGATCATTGGTTATGAGAATGGTGCGATGGTTGCTAAGAAATCTCTTTCAGAAGGCAAGAGTGTCCGTGAAGTGGTATTGGAACTGGGCTTGATGAATGAGGATGATTTGGCGACTGCATTAAATGCGTACTCTATGACTGAAGGCGGTATTGTAGGATTTAGTGTGGGTGGTTAAGATTTAATCCCTACTGTTGTGATTGATGATAAGGACGGGGTTGTACAACAACTCCGTTCTTTTGTATCAGATGTGCTTTCTGAAAGTCGGGTGGAAGTTCTTTGAGTGAGCAGTTTCTGGGGAAGTATCAGCTTTTAGAGCGTATTGGCAAAGGCGGAATGGCGGAGGTCTTTCGGGGCTATCACCAACGATTAGACCGTTATGTTGCTATAAAAGTATTACACCCCTTTTTAGCCGAAGATGAAGAATTTCAGGCACGCTTTGCCCGCGAAGCTCAAAATATTGCACGCCTTAAACATCCCAACATTGTTCAAGTGTACGACTTTGATTATGACTCCCTGACCAACCGCTACTACATGGTTATGGAATTGGTGCAAGGAGTCACCTTAAAAGATTATCTTGTTGCGTTGAAGGCTAACGGAAGAAGTCTCCCCCTTAAAGATATTCTGCGTATCACCCGTGAAGCCGCTAGTGCATTGGCTTATGCGCATGATGCGGGGATGTTGCACCGCGATGTGAAACCCGCCAACCTGATGATTAATCAAGAAGATAGCCATGTTGTCCTCACCGATTTTGGCATTGCCCGTTTGGTGGATAGCAAGCAATTAACGGCAAGTGGGGGGATTGCGGGAACACCTGCTTATCTTTCTCCTGAGCAAGGAGTGGGAGAAGCAGGGGATGGGCGTTCTGATATTTACGCGCTAGGGATTATCCTATTCCAAATGTTGACGGGGGAGTTACCGTATAATGCGGAGAACGCCTTGAGCGTGTTGATGATGCACGTCAATGATCCCATCCCCAACGTGAATAAATACAATCCCCAAGTGCCAAGTTCCGTTAAGGCAATCGTTGAACGTGCAATGGAGAAAGACCCGAAAGAACGCTATCAAACAGCACATCAGTTGATTGAGGATATTCGCCTAGCAGAGCGAGGCTTCATCCTTGCCACACGTTCCACAACAACCGCGCCAACTTTATCACAACCCGTTATTACCATCCCCAAAACACAGAGTACCCTAGAGACTTCGCGGATTAGCTTGGCAACCCATCCTCGCATGCAGCCTGTCAAAAAGGAGCGGGAAATCCCAATCGCTCTATGGGTGTCAATTATAAGCGTGCTAGTGATATTACTTGCAGGGGTGACGTTCCGCCAACCGCTTCTTGACCTATACGGTATGCTTGGAAAGAATACCCTATCGGGTGCTATACCAACCATGACCCAAACGATGACCCTTGCTCCTACGGCTACTGCATCGGTGATTCCTTCAGCTACCCCCAGTGATGTCCCGACCTTTACACTTACACCGTCTGTAACCCCTTCTCTCACTTTAACACTCACCCCAACCTTTAGCCCCACCTCGTCGCCCATGCCCACGCTAACGCCGAACCCCACTGCAACTCCCGTTGTGTTGGCTTCACCTGTTGAAGACTGTACTTACGATTATGCGATCATCAGCCAAGAGCCACAGGATGGAAATGCTGGGGGATACTTTACCATTAACACCCGTTACACACGGGCGATCACCTTGTTGAATGTGGGAACGTGTGAATGGGGAATGAATGCCTCTTTAACCTTCATTCGAGGGGAAGACTTCAATGCCGGACCTCGCATTTTCTTGCGTGAATCGGTTGGGGTTGGGGATGAGGTGACATTGATTTTTGAGGGGACAACCCCCTCTAAGGGCGCGTTTGATCCCCTTCTGGGAACATGGGAACTGCGAACTAGGTTACAACAAATTATTGGTCAACCTTTCATTATAGCAGTGCAGGTTTATGACCCCGGTCCACGCAATTAATTTCCATTTGTATAGAAAACAGGAGAATACAATTCTATGAATCGTGAACAAGCATGGCAAATTGTTTGTGAGTTTGTACAGTCGGATAGCTTGCGTAAGCACATGCTATCTGTGGAGTGTGCGATGCGTGCTTATGCAACGCATTATCAACAAGACCCTGATTCATGGGGGGTAGTGGGCTTGCTCCATGATTTTGATTGGGAGATTCATCCCACTTTAGAACAACACCCCAGAGATGGGGCACCCATCTTACGGGAGCGTGGGCTGGGGGAAGAGGATATTTTGACCATTCTCAGTCATGGCTACTATGGCGAGCGTGTCACCTTAAGAGACAAGGTACTGTATGCTGTGGATGAATTGACCGGTTTAATCACCGCTGTCACGTTAGTTCGTCCCAGCAAAAACATTGCCGATGTTGAGGTGAAGTCCGTCAAGAAGAAATGGAAAGATGCTGGCTTTGCTGCGGGTGTGAATCGTGCCGACATTGAAGAAGGGTGCATTGCTTTAGGAGTTGATCTGTGGGAATTTCATGTTCCCTTAGTCTTGAAAGCAATGCAAGCTGAAGCGGTGGCATTGGGGTTAACGGGGGCATAATGCCCCCAGTCTGTGCGCTAGTAAATGACTGTGACAGGGGTGCCCACGCTGGCAAAGTTGTAGAACCATTCGGCAGCTTCATTGGTTAGGTTGACACAGCCATGGCTCATGGGGTTGCCAAAGTTGTTATGCCAGTATGCACCATGTAGGGCATAACCCTGATAGAAGTACATCACCCATTCCACATTCGGTAAATAGTATCCCGGTCCGCTCATGGTTTGTGAGCGAATCTTAGAGTACACGCTGAATTGCCCTTGTACGGTGGGGGTAGCAGGCAAACCCATTGACCCCACTGATTGGTAAAGCAAAGTCCCATTTTCAAAGGCATAAGCAGTGGTGCTACTTAAGTCAACCACAATTTCCCGTCCGCTATTGATGATGGCGGATGGGGTTGCCCCGGCTACCTGACTGCTTAGCTCCCCTTGAGTGGGAATGAGAAGCGTTTGACCTGCAAAAATTCGATCTGGATTGGTTAGGTTGTTATAACCCGCAATCGCCGTTGCGGTAACTCCATAACGGATCGCAATCCCTGATAAACGCTCACCTCGTTGTACAACATGACTAACCGTACTTTGTGTAGCATCATTTGTCGCGGTTGCTAATTCCTGTTCGGTGGCGGGTGCCATGGGGTCTGGTGTGGGGGCAACGTTGCTTGATGGCTCTCCGCTCACAATAAGGACTTGACCCGGAAAAATGAAATTGGGATTGCTCAATTGGTTGAGTCGAATCAATTCACTCACAGTTGTTCCATAAGCGTCTGCAATCTTACGCAGGCTCTCCCCACGGGTAACGGTGTGGGATGTGTTGGTAGGGGTAGGGGTTTCTTGGGGAGTTTCAGCAGTGGCGGCGGGGGCATCGGCATCTGAAATAATCAATGTCTGACCTGCATAAATCGTCCATGTATTGGTTATGCCATTACGCTCTGCCAGTTCATTTGTCGTCAATCCATATTGCAACGCGATTCTAAACAAGGTCTCGCCGGGTTGCACAATATGTACCACCGTTGCATCTTGCGCCATGCTTAGGCGATACGATGGGAATATCAAAGCCAATACGATGAAGGCATAGATAGCCTGTTTTGGGAATGACATAGCTGAGTCCTTGTGATGATTGCCGAATACATAGGTTAACGCATGAGAATTATAAGCGATTTCACACATAATGAAATGTATCATTTGGTTAGCGTCAGGTTGGCTACGATTGCCCTATAAGCGGTTTGTTTGTAAAATGTAGAATAATCATAGCTATCATGACTCGACTTTAAGATGCTCATCCGACTTTACCGTGTAACAGATAAATTTGGTGTTCTCGCCATCCAACTCATTGACCAATTCATTCAGCACTTGTTGCTGGGTGCAACCGAATTGGTGCGTTTCATTCTGTGGGTGATCTATTCCGTAGCAGGGTTATTCTTCCGCCTAGCAAAAGTGATCTTGAGTGGGGTTGGGCTTATCGGTGGTTTAGCCGGCACGCGCGTCATACAAGAAACGGTGCGCCTAAGCCAAGCCTCACAGTCAGCTTCTACGGTTATGGCGCGTCGGGCGCAACGTTCACGATTGCGTCAAGATACGTCGGTTAGTCAGCTGATTGAAGATCCGCTCAAAACGCAAAATCGTATTTTAGGGTATATCATCCTGTTCATGGGGTTTGCCTTGTTGGGTGTGTTCTTGTGGGCAACCACGCCAAAAGTGACTATCAACACTGGTGGAAATGTTTTATCCCCTGATCTATCCATTGTGCAAGGGCTTACACCCACCCTTCCTACCATCTTGAATACCCCCATCCCAACGGCAACCGCTATTCCCTCCATTTTAGAGGTTCGTGGAAGTATTGCCTTTGTTGTGCGAGAAGGAGGACAAGAAGACATCTGGGCAGTGAATGTGGGTGAAAATAGTCCTGTTCGTGTAGTCAATAGTAGCGCGGATGATCGCCATCCTGCATGGTCGCCAGATGGTCGCAAACTTGCCTATGCGTCTCGGCAAGACGGCAATTGGGAAATCTATGTCTATGATTTGGTGAGCAACAATACCCTACGTTTAACCTATGATCTCTCGTATCAAGGGCATCCCTCGTGGTCAAATGATGGGCAGTATCTTGTGTATGAAAGCTATCAAGGTGAGAATTTGGATTTATACATTTCTCCGTTGGATGGTTCTCAAGCTCCCATTCGGATCACTGAAAACCCTGCCCCTGACTTTTCCCCGTCGTGGTCGCCGGATGGTCGCCGAATTGTCTTCACCTCTTTACGAAGTGGAACACAAGACCTTTATTTGTTTTCACTGGATGATCCACGTGATGAAGCATCAATCAACTTGACACAAACCGATTCCCGTAATGAAGACTTTGCATCGTGGTCTCCAAACGGTGAACTGGTCGCATTCAGTGCCATTGATGAAGGTATCTCAAAAGTATTTGTGAAGTCTCTTCAATTAACGGATTCTATCCCACAAGTATTGGAACGTGGGGAGATGCCTTCATGGTCGCCAGATGGCGCAGGGTTGGTCTTATCGGTAGATTCTATAGATAGTACCCACTTAATTGTGAGTCCTTTCACACAAAGCGGAATTGCTACACAAGTCATCTCCGTACCTAGCGGATCATACGGTACAGTTTGGACGGTTTCACCCTTACCCGTTGATTTAACACGCTCCAATGGGTTGCCATTGTCTGTACCTGCCGAGCTATACAACGAACAGGTGGTAGAGTTTAGCACAGAGCCTCGCTATCGTTTAGATACTTTGGTGGATGTCGATGCGCCCAATCCTGTTTTGAGTGATCGCGTGAATGATTCGTTCAACGCACTACGTGAGCGCACCTTAGCGGTGACGGGCTATGATTTCTTGGGGCAGATTGAGGATGCTTTCTGGCGTATTGATCGCCCACCTCAACCGGGCGAAGCACGGCGCAATTGGCACATGACGGGGCGGGCTTTCGCCATCAATCGGAATGCTATCGCTGGTTTCCCTCCCCCTATCGAAGTGATCCGTGAGGAAATAGGCGTAGAAACGTTTTGGCGTGTGTATGTTCGGGTTGCGGAAGATGCTCAAAACGGGCAATTAGGGGAACCATTACGGGCGATTCCTTGGGATTTTGCTAGTCGTAATCAAGGAGATGTGGAAGCATACGATCAAGGAGGGCGTTTGCGTGAAAGCGTCCCAACAGGTTACTATGTGGACTTCACTGAACTGGTTGCTGATTATGGATGGGAACGGATGTCCGCTTCTAGTGATTGGCGTGCTAATTTTAATGCGATCAACTTCTGGCTTTTCCGCAAAGATGATGGCTTAGAATGGTTAGATGCCATGCTTGAACTTTACACTGAATCCCAGTTGGGTGGTTTTGTGCCCACCCCAAATCCATAAGAGCAACCCATGCGAAACTCTTTGTTAACCCTGTTTATCCTTGTTATGGTTGTGGTCGGTTTCTATCTTTTGACGCGCCAAAATAGCCGTCAGATTCAACCGCTAGTGGTGGTGATTCCAACCCAAGTTGCACCGATTGAATCCACAAATAGTTGGCAGAGCCTGTTACAGGGTGGGTTTGGAGAGGGAAGTACCCCCTTGCCAACTGTTGCCATTCCCGTTCAACCCTTTGTTGCGCCCACTCTAGGGGTGAGTAGCGATGGGGTGGGGTTGCCAGTCCCCTTGCAACCGAATGAAATCGGCGTTCGCCCAACTGATCCTGTGGGTGTTGCTATCACGCTCACGCCTGTGCCTGTTACCCCCACTCCTTTAGGTGAGGTGATCTTAGATGAAACGGGGCAAGAAATCCCCCTCGTCTTCACCGAGCAACCTTTGTCTTTATCAACGCCCATCTGGCAACCCCCTCCACTTATCCCTCCGATCTCACGGGATCCGCAAGGGCGCGATCACTACTGGTTTAGCCGTCCAGTAGATTCTAACGCCACAAACTTTGGGTTATTCTATTATACCTATGGTGCAGACGGACCCGACAAAGACAACCCTTGGCGCGTGCATCACGGGATTGATATGCCCAACCCAATCGGGGAGTCAGTACGTGCGGTGGGGTCTGGGCAGGTCATTTGGGCGGCGGATAGTCTTCGTGTGGAATCGGAGGACATCTTCCAAAATTCACCCAGTTATGGAAATGTTGTGGTTATCCAGCATGACTTTGGCTATAACGGACAACCTCTATATACATTGTATGCTCACCTTTCTGCTGTGTTGATTACGCGCAATCAGTTTGTGGAGCGAGGGGACGTGATTGGGTTAGTGGGTTCAACGGGGCGCGTGAGTGGACCCCATGTGCATTTTGAAGTCCGCATGGGGGAAAATGCCTATGGTAGTACCTATAACCCTTTGCTGTGGATTGTGCCCTATGTTGGGCATGGGGTGATTGCTGGGTCATTGACGGATGAATTGGGAGAACCGCTCTCGGATTATGAAGTAACGCTTCGTAAGTGGTCAAGCGGACTGATTGAGGATACAACGACAACGTATGTATTTAGTGAGACAGTTTCAACAGTCAATAGCGATCCACGCTGGTATGAAAACTTTGTCTTTGCGGATGTTCCCGAAGGACGTTATGAGGTGGTTGCATCGTTCAATAGCAAACGTCTTTCTAAGGTGGTTGATGTTGTGGAAGGGTTAACCAGTTTTGTTGAGTTGACGGGGCAGTTAGCTGCTACGCCACTCCCTACCGATGGTCTTCCAACCGCCACCCCAATCAATTAAACAATAACGAATCAATCTAGGAGAACAAATATGTTCGTAAAAGCATTACGCTTCATCATGGTTATTGGGATGGTGATACTCACCATGCAAACCGTTGTTTTGGCACAAGAGAATATCCAACGTCAAATCACCGCTAATCAACCCATTGAAGGGGAACTCTCTCAATCAGCTATTGCCCAGTCTTATGCGTATGCTCCAGCTGAAGCAGGTTCTGTGACATTGAGTGTCACCAAGACAGCAACAGATGCTCTTGTGCTGTTTGTCACGGATGAAGCGGCACAACCTCTGGGGCAAGTAACTGATCTTGGAGTGAACGAAGTTTTACAACTCTCTATGGTGTTGGATGATACTCAAGAGAGGGTATACATTACAGTTTTCTCTCCTAGCCTTGTAGAAGCATCACAGACCATACCTTTTACATTAACCTTAAAAGCCCAACCGACTACCGTACAACCAACTGTCACCGTTAATCCAACAGCGGTTGCCCCTGCCACCCTGCCAGCACCAACGGTTGCCCCTGTCATCACAGAAGTTGTGGCGGTTACACCTACCGTTACGGAAGTTCCAACGCTTGCCCCAACGGAAGAAGCAACAACTGTCACGGTTGAACAATTGCCAACCGGAACGGTCTTGTCTACTGGTGGGGTACAAGTAACCCTAGCATGGGATAGTGCAACAGACTTGAACCTAGAAGTGCGTGATCCATTGGGCGGAACGGTGTATTGGGATGTGCCCAATAGTGCCAGTGGTGCGGTGTTCAACGGCTTGAATACGAACGGCGCATGTGAGAATGTTGTCACCACAACCCCAACAGAATCCATCAACTGGGCACCCGGCAATTTGCCGATCGGCAGTTATGAGATTTTGGTTTTCTATGTGCAGGATTGCCAAAACATTGGGGCAGTTCCCTTCACCGTCAACATTGCTGTGGATGGCGCACCCTTACAAACGATTTCAGGTAGCCTGTTGCCGGGTCAAAACTATATGAGTTCATTCTCGCTGGATGCCAATTCACAGACTGTGGTTGCTCAAGGTGGAATCAACCAAGAGACGCTCCCCCGTCCGGTTGTTGAATTGCTCCCTTTGGTGCAACCCATTGCCATAGAAACATCAGTGGAAGGCTTAATCACCAATAGTGCCCCGTTTGCAGTATATGCTTTTGAAGGAACTCAAGGAAGCGTTATCAGTGCATCCTTGACCGCCACCAGTGGTGGATTAGATGCGTACTTGTTCATGATAGACCCCGCTGGCTTGGTGGTTGCTTCCAATGACGATGCGGATAGCAGTAGCCGTAACGCCAGCATTCGTTCCCAAACGCTAAATGCAAGCGGACAGTATGTATTGGTTGCCACCCGTTATGGTCAAACAGTGGGTGGAACGGAAGGGAACTATATCCTTAGCCTAACCGCTGGAACGGATTTGTTGGGAATACCACAATCTCTAGTTGACTTGGCATTGCCAAATGGTGACATTGAAATCGCCTTGTTATGGGATACCAGCGCGGATTTGCAGTTGCTCGTCCGTGATCCATCAGGTGATGCAGTCTTTGATGATTCCCCGATCATTGAAAGTGGTGGACGCTTAGAACTAGGTGGAAATAAGAATTGTAGTGTTGCTCAAACTGCTGTTCCTGCGTCGTATATATATTGGGCAGAAGGGCAACGCTTGCGCCCTGGCACGTATGAGATTGATATATGGTATCAAAATAACTGTAATGATACTCGCCCAGTAAGTGCGTCATTGGTAGGGGTAATCGCTGGACAAGTGGTCATCTCGGATAGCTTTGCGCCCCTTCCACAAGAACACTACATCACCACGTTCACCGTACAGAATGATGGCTCAATCACACGCGGACCTGGCGGAGTTTCGGGTGGGAGTGAAACGATTAACTATCAGGCTGAAGTGGCAACGGCTCCCGTTTTGACCGATAACATCCCCGTTTCTGGGATCATTGCTGATGATAACCGCTTTGATATTTATACGTTTGAGGGAGAAATAGGGCAAACTGTAACCATACGTATGGATGCTTCTACGGGTACTTTAGATACATTATTGTTCTTGATGAGTCCGACGGGTCTTGAATTGGTGGCGAATGATGATGCTATTCCCAATGAAACTACCAACTCGCTCATCCAAGAATTTGTTTTGCCACAATCAGGACAGTATACAATCATTGCCACACATTATGGGACAATCTATGGTGGGACAAATGGTTCTTATACACTTACATTCTCGCGCTTGAACTAAGCCTAAACCTGATTAGAATTGATGGTGTGTTCCCTTAACAAACGCTCCATGACCATTTAGCACACTGTACATCACCCTATCTAGGATGATGTACAGTTGTTTAATATAGGTGGGCGTTGCGTTAATGAAGTGTTAGGCTGTGTATCTCACAAATTGGCAGGGTCATGCCATTGTCACAAAACACTGGAATACACAGGACGATCAACAAAAAAGGTATAAAATAACATGACAGAAGAAATGCAAAACATTGTAGAACCCGTTATCGAAGATGCTGTTGACGTAACGGAAGTTGTAGCAGAAACAACACCAACTAACACAATCAAGTTTGAAGACCTTCGTGTTGGGATGGAATTTAAGGGTAGTGTGGAAAAGGTTGAACTTTACGGTGTATGGGTCAATATTGGCTCAGATAAACCTGCCATGTTACATATTTCTCAGATGGGGCAACCAGATATTCGCAACGTTCAAGATGTTGTTACGGTTGGACAAGAGCTTACAGTTTATGTCTTGAAGGTGGATAGCACAAACAATCGTGTTGCACTATCTACGGAGAAGCCAGTTGCACAACCTCTTGGGGATATTCGCAAGGGGCAAGAAATTGTGGGCAGAGTAGTTCGCATCGAATCTTACGGTGTATTCGTTGATATTGGTGCTGAACGTCCCGCTATGATTCACGTTTCAGAATTGGCAACGGGGTATGTCTCCGCTCCTTCCGAAGTGGTTTCAATCGACCAAGAAATTCGCGCTCGTGTCATTAAGGTTGACAAGAAGAAGCGTCAAATTGATATGAGCATCAAGGCGATTGAGCAGGATGAAGTAAATGCAGCAACCGCTCAACAAGAAGATGATGACATCCCAACCGCGATGGAATTGGCTTTGCGTCGTGCAATGGATACTAACGGTGGCACCGCACAAGATCGTGGTACAACCGGTAAGCAATTGAACAACAGCCGTAAGCGTCGTCGTGAACTAAACGATATTTTGTCCAGAACGTTGACGGGCGACAAGAACTAACAGGATCGTGTTTCTGCATTTGTTCTGATTCATCAGCTACTTAAAACAGAAAAACCCGCCCCCATCTGGGAGCGGGTTTCGTTTTTTAGTAATTAAACCGGCTTCTCACCACTTTCGCGCATGGCTTGAA
>JBMOEO010000102.1:0-12602 GCA_049318945.1 Phototrophicaceae bacterium
GACTTCTGGATAGGATATGTGCAGATTCTTTGTGTTAAATTCGACGAACATTTCTTTTGAACCCCATCAACTCTAATTATGCTTTACTTTGAGTATTTTTTCACAATATAGTGATTTTTCACACAATATTGCGGTTAAAGTAAGTTTAAGACTGTATAATCGCCACTCCCTCATACTATATCACAACATCAGACAATTGCTTGTCACCTAAAATTACGAGGAACGCAACCTCTCACTTGGTAATTTTGTACACATTAAACAAAAACTTTGTTATGCTTGCTTTCAATCCACATAAGAAAACTATTGAAAGAATAAACATCCGTGCCCGCTATGCCATCATCCCCACCGATAAGAGCGTAACCCAAAACGCAAACTTTGTAAAGCAAAACGCGAAGGGGCGCGGATATTCCCTAACCCCATGTTCATACACAAACAAGCGGCTATCTCTCCAGTAAGGTTATTCGACAAACACCAACGATTTATGATATGGTGGTAGCATCATAAATTGTTGGAGATGCGTTCAAGATGGACAAGCGCGTAGTTGATTTCATCCGTGCCCTCCGTGCAAGTGGGGTGCGGATTTCACTAGCAGAAAGTCAAGAGGCATTACATGCCTTAGAGCAAGTCGGCATACAAGATCGGGCGGTGTTTCGGGATGCGCTCAAAGCAACCCTGATTAAAACAGCCAATGCCCAACCATCGTTTGATTATTTCTTCCCCCTGTTTTTTACCGCCAACCGCCCCCCTCTTGAGAACATCCCCGATCAACTTTCGGATGAGGAGCAGGACAAACTACAAAACGCGCTTCAATCCTTGATGGGGAACGAAGGGGCACTAGAGCAATTGTTGCGCCAATTATTGAAGGGGCAACCCTTTGACAGTGACCAGCTGGGGGAACTTGCCCAGCGAGCAGGCATGAACGCACAACAGAACATGAGCGACCGCCGACGCATGGAGCGTCGCTTGCGCCAAGAAGCCGGCTTATCCCAAATCCAACAACTGATTGAGCAACTGCTCCAAGAGTTGCAGGAGATGGGGATGGATGCCAACACCTTGCAACAATTGCGTGAGCAACTCATGGCAAACGCACAAGGGCTAAGCGAACAACTCTCTAACTTCGCTGGTGTCACCCTAGCCGAAAACATGGCGCAAGATAACCCGCCTCCTGATCCTGATATGATGGATATGCCGTTTGAATACATGGGTTCAGAAGATGCCGATGCCATCCGTGCTGAAGTGCGCAAGCTCGCCGCCAAATTACGAAGCCGTGCCGCTCTTCGTCAAAAGCGTGCCAAGAGTGGGCAGATTGATCTGCGTCGTACCCTGCGCAGTAGCTTAAAGTATGGTGGCGTGCCCCTAGAACTCAAGCAGAAAACCCACCACCGCAAGCCTTCGCTGGTTTTGATTTGCGATGTCAGCACGTCCGTTCGCTATTGTGCGGAGTTTCTGTTGACGATGATCTATGAGCTACAGGATCAAGTTGCTAAAACCGAGAGCTTCACCTTCAATGCTGACCTTGCCAACATTAGCATGATCTTTCGTGAACACGACACCGCCTATGCCGTTCAAAAGGCATTGAACGACAACCCCCCCGGCTACTATGCAACTGACTTGGGGAACAGCTTGGCAACCTATACGCAACATCACCTTAACGGGTTGAGCAACCGTACCACCGTTATCATTCTTGGGGATGGGCGCAATAACTATCGCAACCCACGCCTTGACCTAGCGGATGAGTTGCATCGGCGGGCGCGTCGGTTGATTTGGTTTGTGCCGGAGCATCCGTCACAGTGGGGCAGTGGGGATAGCGATATGTGGGAATATGCGAAGCGTAGCGATGGTTGCTATCATGTTCACAACTTACGTAGCTTGGCACAAGCGGTTGACGCGGTGCTGGCAGATTAATTCAAAGAGAGGAGTCATCATGAAACGTCTGATTATTTTTATCTTGTTAGGGGTGATGCTGGCAGGGATGCTCCCCAGCGCATTTGCCCAAAGCACGGGCACCGTCACCGCATATCAACTGAATGTGCGCACCGCGCCGGATCCCATTGATGGGATTGCGGTCTCGCGTATATACAAGAATGAAACGTACTCGGTCATTGGGCGCACGGACACCGCACACTGGTTTCAAATTCAATTGCCCAACGGAACAACGGGCTGGGTGAGTGGGGCTTACTTCCGCGTGATCGACTTTAGCACCGTGCCCGTCACCTTTAGCGGATATGTGCAAGGAACGGTCTTGAGCCAACTCTTGAATATCCGCACCGCTCCCAACACCTCAGCGACTTCACTGGGGAAGATCAGTCGTGGGCAAACTTATCGTGTGTTGGGCAAGAATGCGGCGGGCACATGGTATCAACTGCGGTTGCCCAGTGGGATCACGGGGTGGGTCTCTGGACAATATTTGCTGGTGACGAACGCGGCAGTCCTGCCAATTACGGGGTAACTAGCCCATAAAAGAACAAGCCTAGGTTGGGGGAAACCTAGGCTCGTTCTTAAGGGGGAAAGGTATATGGGATTGTGTTTTTGCTTGTGGGTATCATCTATCTACAGCCTTAACAGATTCTGAACTGAACCTTAATGAACTTATAGAGCCGTGATGAAAATAATGTGCTATCGGAGGATACCCTTCTATTAGGGGGGGCAATCTAATTAATTCATAAAAGTTTGTCGGATGAATAACCAACTTATCCCAAATTGCCTGTAGTTACAAATTTGTAACATGTGGTTTATAAGCCATATTCCCCCCAACCAGAGCAACGAATATCGCAAATATATCCCAATAGTCACTATATATATCCCAATAGTGGGCAGGTAAGTCACCCCTATACTGTGTAAATGGGCAATTTGGGATAAAACGAATTGGGGGAATTTTTGAAATTCCTCAAAAAAGTAGTTGTGATTTAGTCGCAAGCGTTGTATAGTAATCACACACTACAGGAAGCGGTTACACAGACACAAACATTTCTGATCTTCACAATGTGTCGTCCCTTCCAATACACCACAATACGCTCATCATGGTGGGACTTGCTCGGTTCCACGGGGGGCGATTGTATTTGCCGAGAAACAATTAAATACACTGATGCTAAAAACACCGCTTGTAAAGTCGGGATGGTTTGTTGTCTGCGTTTTTTCCCCTACACAACGGGGTCAGGTTTGCATCCCTGATTATTGGCAGACAAAACGCCGTTAGAGCAAGTAAGGATAGGTAAAACGGTAGAGGGTACAAATGGGTAAAAACATCACACCAGAAGAAGCCTGGCGCAAAGCATACAGTCAATTAGAAATTCAATATGATTCCGATGTGTTCCGCACTTGGCTAAAGCCTTTGACGTTGTTGCGTCATGAGGGCACGCTTTTTGTTTTGGGAACGCCCAATGCTTACGCCATTGACCAGCTGACCCACCGCATTGGGCGGGGCATTCGGCGTATCTTGAGCGATACCTACGGTTATGAAGTTGAGCTGAAGTTTGAGGTGGTTCATGTTCAACCTGCCTCTCCCAACGAAGATAACTTCTACAAAGAGATGCCTTTGTTCCAATATCTAAAGGAACAACCCATCACCTATGCCCCTGAACCCAGCCCCACCCCCAACCCTACGGCACGCCCACAACGCGACATCCTACCTGAAAGCGTTTTGAATAAGCGGTATACGTTTGATCGTTTCATTGCGAGCAATGCAAACCAGATGATTTATGAGGCGGCGCGTGGGGTAGCAGAAAAGCCCTACGGCAACTATAACCCCCTCATGGTTTATGGTGGTGTGGGATGTGGCAAGACCCACCTGCTCCATGCCATTGCTCATGAGTGTGCGCAACGTGGCTTAAAGACCCTCTACATCACCTCCGAGATGTTCACCAATGATTTGATTGATGCCATCCGTAAACATCAACAAGCGATGTTCCGTGAACGCTATCGCACGGTAGATGTGTTGTTGGTGGATGATATTCAGTTCTTGTCCGGCAAAGAAACCACGCAAGAAGAATTTTTCCACACCTTCAACGCACTCTATACGTTCAATAAGCAGGTTGTCCTAGCGTCTGACCGCCACCCAGATAAAGTGGCAACGCTCCAAGATCGCTTGCGTTCGCGCTTCGCTGGGGGGTTGATTGTGGACATACAACCGCCAGAAACCGAAACGCGCATCGCTATTATGCAAATGTGGCTTGAAGAGCAAAATGTCAAACTAGATAACCTTAGCCTTGAGATGGTTGCTAAACGCGCCCCCAATAACATTCGTGAATTGGAAGGCATGTTCAACCATTTGCTGATGCAGGTGCGTCTTACTCCCAACCGTCCCTTGAGCCTTTCCCAAGTCTCACAAGCACTAGAACGGTTTGAGTCACCGCGCCAACATGCTCCCAAAACTGCTACGCTTGAGCAAGTGATTGAAGTAACCGCGCGTGCCTTTGCCTTGAAACGTGCTGACCTAATCGGTAAAACCCGTGTCAAGCACATCAGCGAAGCGCGACAAGTTGCCATGTATTTAGCGCGTGAATTAACCGAAGCGTCGTTTCCACAAATTGGAAGCGCGTTTGGTGGGCGTAGCCACAGCACCGTACACCACAGTTTCAAGAAGATCGAGGATGACCTCACCCGTGATCCGATGATGTCTGAGATGGTGCAAAGCATCCGCCACTCCCTCCAAAAAGACTAGCTTCACCCCGCCCCCGTTGGGATGTATGATGATAGACAGGCATACATCCCAACGATTCCACTAGGGAAGTTTCTGCTTAACCGTATTTTCACAGCACCACTGTTGAAAGAGTGACGATAAGCATGCACAAAAGCATGGTAGCGTATGTGTTGATCTTGTTCGTGGGGGTGGGCATACGCCTCAACTATCTTGCACGTGCCATGTATGCGGATGAAGCGTACACATTTTTGACGTATGCCAGCCAAAGTATCCGCCAAATCATTCAAGACTATAGCCAACCCAACAATCACATTCTGCATAGTATCGGGGTGCATCTGGTGACGGATGTACTGGGTAGCTCCCCCGTGAGTATTCGCTTGGTGGCGTTCATCGCTGGGGTGTTGCTGTTGCCCTGTGTCTATGAATTAGGGCGGATGCTCTATGCGCCACGAGTGGGGCTTTGGGGGATGGCAATCTGTAGTGGATTGCCCGCGCTCATCATGTATAGTGTGAACGCTCGCGGATATAGCATGGTGGTATTGTGCTTCATCGTGCTGGCGATGGTGGGGGTAAAACAACTACAACACGCCCGACGTGGGGGGTGGTGGCTTTATGGGGGCATCGCCAGCCTCGGCTTTTTCACCATCCCTGTGATGCTTTATCCCGTGGCGTGGGTATCCTTTTGGCTAGTGCTAGAAATTGTCCGCGCCCGTCAGTGGCACAACTTGCGCGGGATTCTGACAGGCTTAACGTTTGGTGCTGTTCTCACCGTTTTGTGGTACATCCCCGTCTTACGCCATAGCGGGCTAGATGCCCTCCTCAATCATGGGTGGATCACGCGCGTTTCATGGGGGCAGGCAATTCAACAAACCCCAGAGCTATGGGGTGCGTTGCGTAGCCTGCTTTTTTGGCATCCATGGATGAATTGGGTGATGGGCTTGGGTGTGATGGTGGGCATCTTGACGCATGGCAAGATGAGTACAACGCACTTCTCGCTTGCTATCGGGGGCATCACCCTTCCCATATTGGTATGGATCACGCGCACCTATCCCTATCCGCGCACGTGGCTATTCGTGTTGCCCATCCTCGCCTTGTTGATGTCCGTCGGCTTCTTGCGTTTGTTCACCCGATACAAGCGCGATGGATGGTTTGATGGGGCTGCTGTGTTGGTGGCAGTGGGCTTGTGCGCTTGGGTGATGATGAGCGGTGTGATCTATCAAGACCGCGAGACGGGGGATGCCTATGGGGCGCACGAGGCTTTAGCCGACATTCAACGCCTAACCCCTCCCACAGCACAGATCGGCATTGTTGCCAACCCACACCTTGAATACGCGCTCCGTTATTACATCACCCAAACGCGCTGGCAAACTCCCCCTGAATTGTTATTTGTAGAGTGGGAAACTTACGTGGCTTTGGTGGAAACCTTAGATGAGCAACACCGCCTATTCATCATCACACACGGCGTAGAAATCCCCACGCTTGAGCATCACCTTGCTTATCTCGATTCCAGCATCAACCCGTCGCGGTATCGCTTGATCCCACACGAAAGCTATTTCAATGGGCGAGCGAGTCTATGGGAATTGCAGATCATTGAGTAGCATTAGAAGCACGTACTCGTTCATCCATTAAAGTATGCGTTATGCCAAACCAATCACCCAAATTCAGATCACCAAGCGAAGACCGCTTTCCGCCTATTGAATCCTTACAAGTGGATGAAGCGCAAGAGATCAACGTGCCACCCACACGGCGCACCGCCACCCAAACGCTCCCACAAGCGAGCGTCCCCCCCTCGCCATCTTCTCCGTGGTGGGCGCGTGCGTTGGTGAACTTGCTCACCCTGCTCATCATCGCCGTTGGGTTTCTCTTTGTGGGATATGCCACTTATATCTATCGCAACCCGTATAGCCCACTCAACCCATTGGCACCCGCCACCCCCTTACCGCGCGTTATCACGGCAACCTTCCTCCCCCCCACCGTCACCGTTGCCCATACCGCCAGCCCCATACTCAACCCCACCGCTCCTGCTGAATTGCCCACCCTCACCCCATTTCCCGTCGTCACCCCGACCTTGTTGGGGGAACGGGTGGTGGTGATCCCTCTCACCCCAGCCAGCCCCTCAACATCCCCCTTTGCCTATGTGGCTTCTACGCCCGCCTACCAGCCCAACGCTAACGGGGTGGGGTGTGCGTGGTTGAGTATCGCTGGGGAAGTGCGTGGCTTGGATGGAACGGGACAACGTAACATCGGGGTGCAATTCACCAACCAACTGGATAACCAAGTTACTACGGTGTTTAGTGGGAGCGCGGAGGCGTTTGGCGTAGGGGGCTATGAACTCTATCTTGCCGATGCTCCCCAACAGCTTCCCTATCAGGTGCAATTGATGGTGAACGGTCAATCCGCTTCTGAAGCGGTGTTGGCAATCACCAGCCAGAAGTGTGAACAGAATGTGTTGGTGTTAGACTTTGTGCAGGTGCAAGCCTATCCATGAGGCTCTTCGTCTGTAGCGATGAATCCGATCAAGACCTGTTAGATTTGCTGACGGATCTGTTACACGGATACCGCCTCACGATTGATCTGGATCGTATGGTCGGTTATCAGGATGCGCGAACGGTTCTACAAATTGCCATCCAAGAATGTGATGCGTTTGTGTATTTGCTCACCCATGAATCCGTCAACAACAAACGCTGTCAATGGGAATTCACCCAAGCGGTGGGGGCAAATCGTCCGATTGTCTTGGTGTTGATGGAGGAGTGTAACCTTCCGCCAGCCTTAAAACCCCATCTGCTGGTGGACTTGCTCACGCCTGTGGGCGAAGAACGCTTGCTTGATGTGCTATACGCGGTGGGTGCCACCCCACCCACCTTTCAACGGCGGATCATTCGCAATCGCTTCTTCCTGCTGGGCGTGTTGCTGTTGGGGTTAGCCGCGGGCTGGGGCATTGCCGGTCCGTTTAGCCCCTTCCAACAACAGATTCAAACCACCTTGCGCGGGTTGATAAGCAATGAGGCGGACGACGTGCCGATTGAATCTACGCGCACCACCTTACCGCTCACCATGCCAGAGGTTGTTGCCACCCAACAAACTTTAGCAAACCAATACTTTCTGGATGCCCAAGAGCGTTATCGCACAGGGGACTATCGCGGAGCATTAGAGCGGTACGATCAAATCCTCGCCCTGATCGGTGGGAATAGCACGGTGCATCTGGCACGTGCCGAAGCGTTTTGGGCATTGGGCAACGTGGATACCGCTTGGGGAGAATATACGCAAGCCATCCAGCTTGAGCCACAATCAGCAGAACCGTACTTAGAACGCGCTCAGTTCTATCTGGCGATTGGGCAAGTGGAAGGGGCAATGACGGATTTGGCAAGCGCGAAGACCCTCCAGCCCAATGATCCACGCGCCTATGAATTGGAAGGTGAACTTTACCACCGACAAGGGGACTATCAACGTGCGGTGGAAACCTTGACCCAAGCACTGGTATTCGAGCCAGACCGCGCCACCACCTATGCTTTGCGTGGGGATAGCTACCGCGCCCTTGCAGAATTGAACCCTGCCATTGCCGACTACAACGCGGCGATTGCCTTGCAACCGACGCTGGCAAGCGCGTACAGTGGACGTGGGCTAGTCAAGCAATTGTTGGGCAATACCGATTCTGCCTTAGAAGATTTCACTCGTGCGGTGGAGTTGAACCCGAACGATACGCAGGCACTCGCAGAACGCGGACGCTTTTATCTCTTCATCGGTGCGAATGCCTCCGCCATTCAAGATTTATCCGCCGCCTTGAAGAGTGATCCTCAACGCACCACCTTCTATCTGTGGCGTGGAAGTGCTTACCGTTGTGATGACCAATACGCCCTAGCCATTGCTGACTTCACGCAAGGGGCGGAGTTCGCGCTCGATCAAACGCTAGACTATCTCTCCACAGCCACAGCCTATAGCTGTGCAGGAGGCGGGACGCAAGAAGTGAACGTCGAACGCATCAGCGCGAATGATCCCAAACTAGAAGCGGTCTACTTGTTCCTTGCCGAGCTATTGAATCGTCGCGCCCAATCGCAAAGCGACCCTGCCCTAGCCATCGCTGATTACTTGTTGGCAATCCGCTTTAGCCCCGCCTATATGGATGTTGCTAACTTGTATGCGGCGGTTGCCCAGCAATATGAAACGCTAGGGGATTCACAACAAGCCCTCGCCTATTATGAGCAGGCACGCGCCATTGCCCTAGAAGACCCCAGCCTACATGCCGCAGTGGCACGCCTACAAGCACAGCTAGGCGACATCGAATCGGCAGCAACAACCTATCAGCGTGCCCTCGCGCTGGAAGGGGTGGAAGCGGAAGTGTGGTTACAGGCAGGTGAGTTCTACGAGCAGACTGCTCAATATGATTTGGCGTTGAACGCCTATCGACAAGCCGGTTATCTAACCTCTAACGCGCCTGATGTGTTGGTCAAGCGGAGTCGTTTGTTGCTCACGCACTTGGGGGATTGTGCTGGCGCACAAATTGATTTACAGCAGTTACAAGCGACTGCTCCCAATCATCCTGAATTGCCTGCTTTGTTGGCGTTGGCACAATCCGTTGGTTGCTAATCCGTCGAGAGAACATCCATCCACAAGACCAATCCACGCCACTTGCCGAAGGGTTCATAGAAGGCTTGAATCGTCTTGTCATCGGTTGGTTGCCCATTGTTGTGCAAGTGGAAGAAGGCAGAACGGCACACCGAGTCTAGCCCTAGATAGTCATGATGGCACAGCAAGCGCATCATTGCCCCGCTGGCATAATCACCAAAGCCGTGCAACTGGCGAATCAAGCGGAATTGTTCTGCGCTGGGGAGGGGTGTCGTGCGCCATGTTTCAACTTCCAACTCACCGCTGTCAATCCGCTGTGCCAGCCTCATCAAACTGGTGATGCGGTAGCCCGCGCGAATGGTGGCGTTCAATTGTTCTGCATCAGCCTGTGCAATTTGTTGGGGAGTGGGGAAGGTATGGTCATAGTGCGTCACCAAACGATTGACCATGCTGATGGTGTTTTTCCAATTCACATTGGTGGTCAACAAGGTTTTCACGAGGTCTTCCCACACGGTGGGGGACTTCAACATCCGCCCCGCCCCCTGTGATGCCACCCATGCCAAACGGGGGACTTGCTCTAGCACGGTATAGAACTCGCTCAAGTCAGCGTGCAAATCTAAGGCGTGCCCCATGCGGTCGGCGAGGATCGCCCAGTTGGATTCACTGAGGGGCGTATCAACCTGTAGCACAATCCCTGTCGCCGTTTGCATCATCTGGAGCAGAACCGCTTGACCATCAGGCAACCGTTCTAAGCGTGAGAGCGTGTCGGTGGTTGAATCATAGCGATAAGGGAGCAACACGCGCCAGCCATGACTTTCATGCACTGCCTTCAACTGGTAATGAAGAGGGGTAGCGAGGGGATGAGACGTTAACATGCGTTGGGGCTACTGATCGTTGGCGCGGCGATACGTGACGGAAAAGGCTTCAAAGCCCAATGCTTCCCAGAAAGAACGCCCCTGTATGTTGCCATTCAAAACCTCTAGCGTGATGTTAACCCCCTGTGGGAAGAACTCCTTCTCCACGCGGTTGAACATGGCATGCCCAATCCCACGCCGACGATAAACCGGCTTGATGAAGAACTGTCGCAAAAATAGGTTTTGTTGAGTTGGATCGACTAAATCTACTTCTGATCGAAAGGAGGCATACCCAATGATTTCATCACCGCGCTCCATCACAACGATGGTGTACATTTGGTTGGTGATCCATTCTTGCATGCGTTCCGTCAACCATGCCAAATCTTTTGTGCGAGGTGAAAGCTCATCCTGACGAAGCATGCGGTTCATCTCTGCTAAAACAGGAACATCCCCCAGCGTAGCTTGACGCAATATAATTTCCACAAGGTTTCCTCTGGCTTCAAGGGGTGAAAGACCTCTGTATTATATCACATGCCCCAGACAATCCCAAAATATTTGTATAGCCTTAGACAAGCAGGGCAAAGCACGCTAGAATAGGGTTGATTCCTGTTGGGTGAAACGCTTATAGATAAAGAAGTGGTATATGGTCAATACAGTTGTTGAACTCCGCGAAGTTAGTAAGCGGTTTAGTGGTGATGTAGTTGCTGTGAATGAGGTCTCCCTAGCCATCAACGAAGGAGAGTTTTTTGCATTGCTGGGTCCTTCGGGCTGTGGAAAAACCACCACACTCCGCATGATTGCGGGGTTTGAACAGCCCACCAGTGGTGAGATTTTGATCCGTGGGAACGAGGTACAAGGGGTGCCAGCGTTCCATCGTCCGGTGAATACCGTCTTTCAAGATTACGCTTTATTCCCCCACATGACCGCGATTCAGAATATCGCCTTCGGTTTAGAGATGCAGGGGGTCAAACGCAAAGAGGCATTAGAACGCGCCCGCACTGCGTTGGATTTGGTGCAACTGCCACAAGTGGCAGACCGCAAGCCGGGGCAAATGTCTGGGGGGCAACAACAGCGCGTTGCCTTGGCGCGTGCCCTCGTCAAAGAGCCGGCGGTATTGTTGTTAGATGAACCGTTGGGCGCGTTGGACTTGAAGCTACGCAAGGCGATGCAGTTTGAATTGAAAGAGATGCAACGTCGCTTAGGGCTAACCTTCATCTTCGTCACCCATGACCAAGAAGAGGCAATGACTATGGCGGATCGGATCGCGGTCATGAGCGATGGCAAGGTGCAACAATGTGGCACGCCTTCTGAAATCTATGAGATGCCCGCTAACTTGTTTGTTGCGGATTTCATTGGGGAAACCAACGTGTTGGTGGGGATGGTTATCAACCGAGCCAAGCAAGAACATCACGAAACCTTGATTGATGGGCAATCCGTCTATATGGGCAATTTGTGTCATGTGAAGGTTTCAGAAGATACCACCATCTTTGCTTCTCTTGTGGAGGAAGACCTTCGTAAGGACAAGCAGATTTCAGTGGTGGTGCGCCCAGAGCGCATCGAGATTGCACCCATGCCTAAGTCAACTGACCTGCCAGCCACCACAGAAGCCGAGAAGAATAGCTCCAGCTTCTTTGAACGCTTGCTAGGATCACGCCGTAAAGAGTTAGAAAAACTGGTTCACACCCAACCCATCACGCCCACCACCAACATTGTTGAAGGGCACATCATGCAGAAGGTGTACATCGGAACGGACACGCGCTATATGGTGGAGATCAGCGGTGGGCAACGCATGGTGGTACGGATGCAAAACCTCACCGTGAGCGCAAACACCCAGTTGAACGTTGGGGATGCGTGCGTGGTCTTTTGGGATGCCCGTAATGCCCGCGTCTTATCGCACTAGGGCAAGCCGATGACTCGTAAACAGGTTGCCATTGTTGTCTATGATGATGCCGAAGTGTTAGACTTTGCGGGTCCGTTTGAGGTGTTGGCGGTGACGGATGAACTAAATGGACATGCTCTCATGGATGTGCAGTTGGTGGCGACTACCGCCCAACCGATCCGCGCAGTGAATGGCATGCAGGTTGTGCCGAATGCCACCCTAGCAGACCTCCCGAATCCTGCGCTCGTTGTGGTGGCAGGGGGCGTGGGGTCACGTCAGGCACTCAAGGATGAGCAACTGTTGACATGGCTACAACATGCCAGCGAGACTGCCGAACGGGTGATGTCGGTGTGCAGTGGGGCGTTGATTTTGGCGAGGGCAGGCATGTTAAACGGATTGAACGTCACCACCCATCACGAAGTGGAGGGCTACTTGGCACAGCTAGAGCCAACTGCCACCTTGTGCATGGATCAACGCTTCACCGATAACGGCAAAATCCTAACCACTGGGGGTATCTCCGCCGGCATAGACGGGGCGTTCTACTTGGTGGATCAGCTGTATGGGCGTGAGGTCGCGCTTAGGACTGCCACTTACATGGAATATGACTGGAAGCCCGACAACCGCGTTGCAGTACGCCCTACTCTTTAACGCATAGCACAAGACCCAC
>JBMOEO010000103.1:0-12483 GCA_049318945.1 Phototrophicaceae bacterium
TAGCCGAACGCCACCACCAACGCAGGGCGAATCACGCCAAACTGATTGAGGAACAACCACCATAGCGGCTGACTCTCTGATGCGATGCTCATCAACTCGGCACGCATGAGGATAAACACTCCGCCTGCCCAAATCCCAAGCCCTTTTACGGTGAATAAAATTGCCAACACAAGGCGTAGCCAAAATGACGGGATCGGACGTTGCTGCTGTTCAATGACCATAGCGAAAGAACCTAGCGGTTTCTTAAAAAGGTGAAATAAGCGATACTGCTACGCGGTATAGTGTACACGCTTTTTGCTGATTCCCGTAGTTGAATTGATGAAGAATGTCAGAATTGATTATTTTTGGATTAGTTATTGGGGTAGCGGTGTTGTTGGTGGGGATTGGTAAATCCGGCTTTGCGGATGGCGCAGGCTTAATTGCCACCCCTCTCATGGCGTTGGTCATGCCGATGGCGGATGCTACGGCGTTGCTACTGCCCATTTTGCTGTTCATTGATGTGTTCAACTTGCGCCATTATCGCAACGATTATGACCGCAAAAACCTCACCCTATTGGTGCCAGCGGGCATCGTGGGCATCGCCATTGGAGCGTTATTCTTCAATACGTTTCAAGGGAATGAGCGCGTCCTCAAAGTGGGCTTGGGCGTGTTGGCGTTGGTCTTCTTGGCATATCAACTGGGGCGAACGCGCTTGTTAGGCTTGGCGGAACAATACACCGCGCCCCCTGCCTTCGGCTTTGCTATGGGTATCTTGGGGGGCTTCACCTCTACGCTTGCCCATGCTGGCTTGCCTCCCATCTTGATTTACCTGTTGCCACAAAAACTTGAACCGCGCCGTTACGTGGGGACGGTGGCATATTTGTTCTTCGTTATCAACTTGGTCAAGCTGATTCCGTACACTGCATTAGGGTTATTGCGCGTGGGGAACATTCCGCTAACGTTGGTCTTGTTGCCCGTCACCTATCTTGGCATACGCTTGGGGTATTGGTTGCAAGCACGCATCCCCAAAGAATTGTTTGCGCGGATCATTTACGTTTTGCTGTTCTTGACGGGAGTACGCCTGTTGTTCAGTTGAGGGTGGATGGGGTGGAGGTGATTCTCCACCCCGTGATAGGGTTGTTCTATTTGACTTGCATCTCATCTAACGGTTGCAAGAGGTGTTCATTCTCCTCAAGCCAGTGAATGGTACTCATTGCTGCCGAAGTGCCCTGCCCTACGGAGGTGGCAACTTGCTTCCAGATGGGGTCTTGAATCTCCCCAGCAGCAAAGACACCCTCTAAGCTGGTGCGATAGCGTTCATCGGTGATGACGTAACCGCTATCATCCATTGCCAACTGTTCCCCAAAAACTTTGCTATTGGGGGTGTGCCCAATAAAAATGAAGATGCCATCCGTCTTGAAGTCATACGTTTGTTCGTTGGCGTGGTCAGTGATATTGACCGCGTTCACGCTACCGTTTTCCCCAACTTTGATCTCATTGACCACAGTATGATACATCATGGTGATCTTCTCATTGTGGAGGGCACGTTGTTGTAACTGGATGCCAGCGCGGACTTTATCTTGACCGGCGCGATACATCATGGTTACTTTGGTGGCAAACCGCGTGAGGAAGAGGGCTTCTTCAAAGGCAGAATCCCCCCCGCCAACGACCACAACTTCTTTGCCACGAAAGAAAAAGCCGTCACATGTCCCACAGTACGACACGCCCCGCCCAACATATTCCACTTCGCCGGGGACGTTCAACTTGCGTGGGTCTGCGCCAATGGTGACAATCACGCTATCGGTGAGGATTTCTTCGCCATAGGTTGAAACCTTGAAGGGGCGTTGAGAGAAGTCTATGCCTGTGACGGAATCCCATAAGTATTCCGCGCCAAAGCGTTCGGATTGCGCTTTCATTTGTTCGACTAGCTCGGTGCCACTGAGGGGATCAACGAAGCCGGGATAGTTTTCAATTTCATGGGTGAGCGAGACTTGCCCGCCCAGTTGATTGCCTACAATGACCAGTGGCTTCAGTTGGGCGCGTCCTGTATAGACTGCTGCCGCCATGCCAGCCGGACCAGAACCGATGATAACCACACGTTCGCGTCTCATAAATCTTTTCCTTGTGATCCTGTTATGGTGTTATAAACCTTAGACTATTCAATCTAGCCGTCCCTTACTTAGAGAGGCTTCAATCGGATTCATCAAGGCTCATGCGGAGGACGGCAACCAACGCTTCAAACTCTTGCCGACAACAGCCAATCTGGTCAATGTGGGTGGCGAACATCGGCATGATGTCTTCTAGGTTGGCACCTTGTGCCACTTGTTCTGCCAATTCAGAGAAATCCTCACAGTCTGCGGTGCAGTCCATGTGAACACAATCTTCATCAAAAGGTTGATCCGCATTCTCCAAGAACTTGAAGAGCGTATCCAGCGAGGGAGAATAGTTAGGGGGTGTCATGGTTGGGTGTGCCTTCCGCGCGAAACACAAAACAATATTACATGATGAAGATATGGATAGGAAAAGAGCGACTTTTCTTACCCAATCCAGTATAGCCTAAGTGTCTTCATGCCAGATGAAAATAACCCGTTAAACTTGGGGCTGTCTGCCCGTTGGCAAAGGGGCAGCATGTCCCCCTGCGCCTTGTTTTGGCTATAAGTTAAATTGATGGGATAGGTCTGGATTCACTATGACAAACCCACATTGTCTACAGTAACCCTCCACCCTATAATGATGTGATTAAAATGATTCCACCCAAAAAGGAGCATAGCCCATGTCTACCGCCATCACCAACATCACCCCTGCTGAATACATTGCTACCTACCCAGAGACGGATCACATCTTCATTGACGTGCGCGAAGTACACGAATATGAAGATGGCTTTGCACAGGGGGCAATCAACATCCCCTTGAGCGAACTACAAATGCGCATTGCCGAAATCCCCACCGATAAGCCCGTTGTCCTCATTTGCCAACGTGGTGGACGGAGCATGAACGCCGCCGCATTTTTGGCAGGCACAAACAACTATGCCGCCATTGTCAATGTGGATGGCGGAACAAGCGCGTGGATGGAAGACGGTCTACCGCTTGGCTAAACGCCCTCAGCGCGAAACCCTATAGCTAGGTGAATGCCATAAATCACCTATTGCGCTTTATGGTATTCGCTGTATAGTTAGGAACGAAGATAAACTATTATGTGACAAATAGACCCTGCGCGTTTTTGCTTAACGGCGGGGTTTTTTGTTCAGGAGATGTAATGACAGATACCTTTCGTGATTTGGGCTTAAGCCCAGAACTCCTCGAAACCCTCGACGAATTAGGTTACGTTGAGCCAACACCCATTCAGTCCCAAACCATTCCCCAATTGTTAGTAGGGCGCGACGTATTCGGTCAGTCTCAAACTGGTACCGGCAAAACCGCAGCCTATACCCTCCCCTTGATTCAACAACTCCACGAGGACGGGTTACAGATGTTGGTACTTGCGCCCACTCGTGAATTGGCTATTCAAGTATCAGAAGCCATCTTTCGTTATGGTTCACAATTGGGAATCAGTGTGTTACCCGTTTATGGGCAACAATCGTATACGCGCCAAATCCGTCGCCTAGAACGCGGTGTGCATGTCGTCGTGGGGACACCCGGACGCACGCTCGACTTGATCCAACGTGGGGCAATGGACTTGCGCAACATTCGTTTTCTGGTCTTGGATGAAGCCGATGAGATGCTTCAATTAGGGTTCATTGAGGACATCGAGACGATCCTCCGCGCCACCCCTAGCGACCGTCAAAGCGTGTTATTCTCTGCTACGCTGTCCTCTAGCGTGGAACGCTTGGCACGTACTTACATGCGTGACCCCCTCATCATCCGTGTACAAAGCGAATCACTCACGGTTTCCAGCACTCGCCAACGCTACTATGTGGTGAATGACCGCGACAAAGTGCCTGCACTATGCCGTTTGCTAGAAGTGGAAGACCTCAAGCATACGATGGTTTTCACCCAGACTCGCGCTGGCTCTGCTGAACTAGCAGAAACCCTCAGCGAACGGGGCTATCGCGCTGTTGCCATCCATGGCGACCTAGCACAAAACGAACGCGAGCGCATCTTAAAGCGTTTCAAAGAAGGCTACTTCAAAATCTTGGTGGCAACCGATGTCATGGCGCGTGGGGTAGACATTGAACAAGTTTCCCATGTGATTAACTTTGACATTCCCATGCCCACTGAATACGTGCATCGCATCGGACGGACGGGACGCGCCGGGCGCGACGGGGACGCAATTACCCTTGTCACCCCACGCGACAAACGCCGTGTGCAGATGATCGAGCAATACACCGGGGAGCGCATCCGCCATGAACGCATGCCATCTATTGAGGCAGTGCTAGAAAAGCGTGATGAGCTATTCAAAGAAAGAATCACCGAGCGCATCGCTACTATTGAACCGGAAGCGGACTTGCTCTTCAATGAGCTGTTAGAGATGCAATATGATGCCAACATCGTAGCAGTGGCAGCGTTAAGCCTAATGCGCGAAAACGCCAAACTTCCCCCATTGGAAGAAATCGAAGATGTCAGTTTGTCGGATCGTTCTCGACGCAATACCACTGGCAACAACCGTCAAGATCGTCGCGGTGGCGAACGCGAACCACGCTTCCACCATGAAAACAACGGTGGCGAACGGCGAGGCTATGGCGAAAATCGGGGTAACGGTGGCGGTGGTGGGCGCAGAGTACGTGGCGAACGCACCCAAAACAACACTGAAGAAGGCATGGTACGTTTGCACATGAATATCGGACGCGCCGCTGGCGTTGGACCAGGTGACATTGTGTATAGTGTGGCAAGTGCCGCCAACATTTCTGGCAAGTTGATCGGGCATATTGACATTCGTCAAAACGAAACCTTCCTTGATATTCCTGAAGATCATGTAGATGAAGTTTTACGCGCGATGAAGCGCAATGGGAAAGTTCGTGGTAAGTCCATGTCGATGGTGCGGGCATAGGTTGTGACCCTAGTTTGCCACACCGAGGGAATGCGGATGGTTCAGCACGCTAACCTACAACGGCTGATTGCAAGTCAAATGATGTCCGTAAGGATGAACGGGAAAAGGGTTTGGCATCGTGGTTTGGTGATGCAGTTGTGCCCACCCGTGAGTGAAAACCTAAAGTTCCATTGGTGGGTCAAGTAAGCCAATTCGAGATGTGCTAGTTTGGAAGTTGTGCCGTTAGTGGGCACACTATAAAAGTTGTGACGGGTTATGGCGTTATGTCACAAAAACCTATCACCCGTCTACAACCTCTATCCGTGTTCATGCTTTGTTGAAAGCGGTCGCTTTCAGCTAAAAGCCACCACAATAAGCCGAAGGGCAAATATCACGATGATTGCCCCCGCCACCCGATTGATCCACCCTAACCATGTCGGTTGTAGATAATTCCGCACCAAAGCCACCCCACCGCTTAAAAGCGTCCACCACAAGAGCGACCCCAAAAAGACCCCCAACACCACCCAATATGAGGCTGTGTTTCCGTTAACTGTATACCCAGAAAAAATCCCCAAGAACGATAGGATGGTCAGTGGGTTGGTGAGCGTGAGGGCAAACGTGGAACTAACCGCCTGCCATGCGGGCAAGGTGGCGGTTTCACCCCCGTCTAAGTCAAGGGGCTTCACGGGGGCAAGGAAGGTTGTCACGCCTAAGTACAACAGAAATAATCCCCCAATGACCTGCAGGTAAACCATTTGTTCGGTCAATACGGTAATCACTAGCCCCATGCCCAACGCGGCAATCATCCCATACACGGCATCGGCACTGGCAGCACCCAAACCGGAAAGCCACCCGATCACGCGCCCATATACCAAAGTACGACGCATACACAAAACCCCAATGGGACCCACAGGGGCGGCAATCGAAAAGCCGATCACCATACTAGAGAAAAGGACTTGCCACATAAGTTGTTCTCCTTAAAAACTCGTATTGCTTGAAAGCAATGTCTGTGCCAATGCAAGCGTGGGTGCCCCCACAATGACGGTTTCGATCCCACTGGTTAGGGTACAGATGCTATCGGTTGCGCCCTGCCAACAAGCGTCAGCGTTGGTAACAAAGCCGAAGCGAGCATCCGCCAGTTGGGTGTATGCTTGGGCAAATTCATCAGCATCTGTGGGAGTGTCCCAGACAATCTTCAACACCCACGCCACTTGATCGCCATCCACTTGACGATACACTTGCAGGCGGTCGCCACCCCAGCCTTGCGCCGCAGGATAGGCAATGCTGTTCTCTAGCTGAGTGGTGAGGTATTGGCGCAGGTAAAATTCCCCAATAGTTTGGTCAGTCACCCGTTGCCATTGGGCATCATTCGCCAGCACTGCCATCTCGGTGAGGGTTACGGGTTGGGGAGCTTCTCCGCTCAAGTAAGTGGAGGGGTGTAAAATCTGCTCGCTAGATTGGGGCAGGATGCTAAACGCCTGATGAACCTGTTCCCATCCCCCCACCTCAACCAATTCGGTGACGAACGCCGCCCCCGCTTCATACGGAAACAACAATTCGTTGATGAGAATCGGGGGGGTATTGGGGGGAAGGTTCATGCTCCCGCTCATGACCGAGCTACCCAACAAGCCCAACGCGGCGAATGGACGATCTTCCAACACAGCCAACAGATACTCATTCATCACCACTGTGGCATCCCCTTCGATCAAGGATTGCAGGGCGATCAATTGGTCAAACGATAAATCAGAATCGGAATCAAAACCCAACGACTCTAAATCGTAGTGTTGGTCTTGGAGCGCGTGAACAAATTCGTGAGCATAAATGGTTTGCTCCAACAGCGGTAGCGCATCCCCTAGCTCCCCACCACTGATGAGAATGGTATTCATGGTTTGCTCGGTGGGGTCATAATATCCCCCAATTTGATCCTTCAACAACGCGAGGTAAACCGCTAACAGATCCGTATTCGGTGCAAGCAAATCGAGCGCGACGTAAAACCCCATCGCCTCATCCACGATTTCGGCGGTGACTTCGCTGGTGATGGAGTCCATCAAGAATTGTTCAACGGTGGCAACGGAAGGGAAGCGACGGTCAACGGGTTGTAACATCTCTAACTGACGGTAGTCCGTCACCCAAGTTTCAATCTCGCTAAGGTGTTGGTTCAGTTCCGCGCTGACGGTGGCGGGGTCTTGTGCCCACACCGTTTGAACCATGAGCAACGCCAAACAAACCACAAAAAAATAACGCATAAAGCCTCCGCTCCGAATACAAGTCAATTGAATTGATCTCCCTAATTATAAGGGACTTTTGGGCAATACTGAAACATTTGCATATCTCAGCAATTATGATGAAGTTCTCACTCAGATTTTGTGGAAAGCCCACTAGCTAGGTAGTATTTATATACATGAAGCATTACAATACTATATTGTAACAAGTTAGGGAAAAATCATAAGAGAAGTGGGCAATTGTTATGGACGTGATGATCTCATATTCCCGCCGAGATAGTGACTTTGTGCGCCAACTACACAGCCAGCTTGAGCAACAAGGTTTAGAAGTCTGGATTGATTGGAAGAACATTCCCCTTTCCGCTGACTGGTGGAAGGAAATTAGCGATGCTATCGAAAAGGCAAATGCGATTGTATTTGTCATCAGTCCCGATTCCCTCAACTCTCCCGTTTGTAACCTAGAAATTGACCACGCCCGCATCAACAACAAACGCATCATTCCCATCTTGTATCGGGATGCCGAAATAGATGAGGCGATCAAAGCATTGGCATTGCGTCAGCTTGACCAAAACATGTTGGCGGTTCTCAAAAAGCGAGACATGCTCGAAGTTGCCCAACAAAACTGGAACACCATCTCCCGTCACAATTGGATTCTATACGAAAGCGACAACTCCATCGAAGAGAATGTTGCTAAACTGCGTGAGGTACTGGATACCGATTTAGATCATGTTCACATGCACACACGCCTGTTGGTACGGGCGCATGAGTGGGAATCTCGCCATCGTGATGGCAGTTCTTTGCTGGATGGAAACGACATCACCGAAGCGGAGAACTGGCTTTCGCATGCAGCCGGCAAGCTCCCCGTCCCAACCAGCCTACAGATTGACTATATCGGTGCCAGCCGTCAACGACAGCTAGGTCGCCAGCGGTTGATGCTGACGGGCGTATCAGGGGCGTTGGTGGTGGCGGTGGCGTTGAGTCTGCTTTCGACATCTTTGTTTTTCGTAGCGCGTGAAAGTGAACGGGAGGCGCAATCCGCCGCGGCAACCGCCTCTTATGCAGAGGATCAAGCGGTGCTACAAGCCGACATCGCCGCAACCAATGAAGCCATTGCCGAGCAGAACGCAGACCGCGCCAATAGCCTGCTATGGGCAAATGAGGCGGGGCGCACGCTAGAACAGGATGGGAGCTTTGCCTTAGCTTTGGCGGTGCAGGCAGTGAGCGTGGAAGAACCCCCCGCTATCGCCAAACGCATCCTTGCCCAAGCCGCTTTTTCACCTGGGCTAGAAGAACAACGAGTGTTAACTGATGAGGATGGCACACCCATCTCCATCAATGGATTTGATATTTCCCAAGACCCGCCTTTAATCGCCATTGCGCGGGCAGACGGGAAGATAAAAATATCCGACTGGAATGATTCCACGCTTGTTAAAAATGTCTCTATCCATGATCTGCCCACCACGTCCGTACACTTCATGCCCAGAACGCCAGAATTGATTTCTGCTTCGTTGAATGGGGAAATCGTGTTGTGGAATTATGAGACCGAAACGGTACAACTGCGCATGTTGCACGGGCAGGGCGTGAACATCAATGCGGTGGATGTGGACAATACGGGAATGAAGATGCTTTCGGCAGGTTCAGACAATCGCGTGATTGTGTGGGATTTGCAAACAGGGATAGCACAAACTATTTTCAGCCAACACACTGATAACATCAATGATGTCACCTTCAGCAACAACGGACGTTGGGGCATTTCCGCCTCTAGCGACGACAGCGTTTTAATTTGGGATATTGAAAGTGGTGAAGTGCTACGGCGATTCACCATGAATTCGGATGTGCTATCGGTGACATACTCTCCTGATGGGCGCACGATTGCTACGGGTGAACGCGATGGCTCGGTCAACTTGTGGGACATTAATTCTGAAGGGTTGCTAACCCAATTTGGAAGCGTTCCGCCCAACCATCAAGAAGGGATCGTAGACCTGACCTTCAACCCAGATGGGACTCGCTTGGTGAGCATTGACGAATTTTCCACCCTGATTGTGTGGGATATGCAAACCGCTCAATTCCTGCGTTCCTTCCATCAAAGTGAAGAAATTGCCGAAGGAATCTCCTTCTTAAATGATCGAGGTCGTTTGGCGGTGGCGTTGCAAAGTGGCAAGATTTCCCTTTGGAACATCGAGGAAGCGTCCGTACTATATCGTTATAATCGCCACCGCGAGCAAATTTCTGCCATCACTGTCCTAGCAGAGGACGATGCGGTTTTAACCGGCACAAGCGACGGCGAGATTCACTTGTGGTCGTTGAGCGATGGACGGCGCATGAATCAGTTCAATGGGGTCTCTCCCATCAACACCCTTGATTATAACCCAACCGCTGATTCGTTCGCGGTCGGGGATGAGGAGGGGGTGGTTTCCATTTGGGATGTTCAAAACAATCGTATCCGAGCGACCCTTTCCACCAATGCCGTTCCCATTAAAGTGGTTACTCACACGCCCGACGGCAGACAGCTCTTGGTGGGGAATGACGAAGGCGAATTGGTCTTGTGGGATGTGGCAAGTGCCAAACCTGCATATACCCTCAGCGGACAATACACCACTGTTCAACACCGCCGCGCCATTCGTAGCCTTGCCATCAACGAAGATGGAACACGCGCCCTCTCTGGGGCAGAAGACCGCACTATCATGGTGTGGGATTTGACCAACGGACAACATCTACAAACCCTTGAGGGGCATGACCGCCGCGTATTGGGGGTGGGCTTTGCAACGGTAGACGGGCAGGCAGTTTATTACTCTGTCTCTGATGATGATAGCGTGTTCATGTGGGATGCAACCAGTGGCACGATTCTCAAGTCATTCAGCTTGAACCCAGAACAAAATCCCGATCAAGTCTTGCGTGCTGTCAGTTTTAGCAGTGAACATGACCGCGTGGCGGTGGGCTATAGCACCGGATTGATTCAAGTTTATGAATTACCCAGTGGGGATTTGGTAGAAGTATATTTTGTTGACGGAGAGGAAAATGTTAATTCCGCCGGCATTAACGCCCTTGCTTATTCGCAAGGGGACAACATCTTGGGGGTGGGGCTAAACACCAATACCGCGTTGGCTTTGCGTTCACTACCGTTTGAACAACTTTTAGAATGGGTCTATGAAAACCGCGCCATTCGTCCTTTTAGTTGTACCGAACGCACCGCGCTCAATATTGACCCCGCTTGTGAGGTGGATTCATCAATTAATTAGAATCCACCTATTGAGTTCATACAATTTATTTGTAGAGTTTATTTTCAAAAGATGTAAAATCATTCGCATGGGAACTGGTTTTAATCATCCGTTCTAGGTTAGGCTTAGGCTGAAAGGCAAATCCTGATGGCGACCTCCGATGCCCCCCGAGAGATTCGGCAACTCATTGCAGAATTACATGACTACAACAAAGAACGCCGACGCAAAGCGGTTTATAAACTTGGAATGATTGGCGGTCATGAAGCCGTCCAAGCATTGATTCATGCAGTTCAGAACGATACAGAAGACGTGATCGTTCGGGGACGTGCGGCACAGATGCTCGGTCATTTACGTGAAGAACGCGCGGTTGATGCGCTCATCAGTGCGTTGAACGCGCCCGGACATCAAACCGTGATTCACGTAACGGAAGCACTAGGATTGATCGGCGGAGATACCGCCATCAAAGCGTTGCAGGCTGTTCATGCCTATCACCACAATGAACGTGCCCGTAAGTCTGCAGAGAGCGCGTTGCTTCGCTTGGGACAACCAACCACCCTTAAGCCGATCATGGCATTAGAGGTCGAGGTAGAGTTCAATAGTGAAGATGATATTCCTGAATTATTTTAGCCCATAAGACTTGCGGTTTTGCGATGGAAATAAGAAGGGTGCAACGTACCGACGTGATGCACCCTTTTGTTTTGTATGCAACGCGCTATGTTAAAAATCGCCACCTATTTTTTATGTATTGTGTCTAGGTTATGTGATAAAGTAATCAACACTTATACCGAAAATTACAAGAGATAAGGCAAAACTATGGTGGGATCAGACGGGTTACGCTGTCCAAGATGTGGTCAGCGCATGATTGCACATGAACAAAGTAAACGTATCGTCTGCCCCAACAATGATTATCGCTTGGTAGAAACAACTCTTGAAGAAGCGAAGGCACAATATGGTGATGCAAGCCCACTCTATCTCAGTGGGGTCTCTGCAGAAAAACAACCCGATGATTTGACCCCTAGTGCGCTAGTGGCATATCGCGCAGGGATGAATGCAATCAAGGATAAGCGGTGGGCAAACGCTGCTTCTGCTTTCCAACTAGCATTGCGTCAACAGCCGGATCTCATCGAAGCCCACATCTACTTGGCGCAGTTGGTGACATCCCCCCTCAAACAGGGTGCTCACCTAAACGCTGCGCTAGAGTTTGCGCCGGGGAATTCAGTCGCCCTCAAACTAACGGGGGAGCTGTTGATGTTTGGCAAAATTCCAACCCCAGCAGAAACCAACATCAAGCCCTCCGGCGGGTCTACTGCTGAAGTGCCTGTTGTTGAAGAAGAATTCATCTTTGAGGAGGAAGTGGGGGAAGAAGGCTTTGCTAAACGCCAACCCGCCACCTTACCGATCAACACCAAAGAACCCCACATCATCCCACGCCGTGCCGTCTTGCGCTGTAATCACTGTAGCGGACGCTTCACCGTCCCTCAACAATCTAAGTTTGAGCATTGCCCCTTGTGTGAGCATACCCAGTTTTCCCCCTTGCTCATCAACATTCCAGATGAGATTGAACTGACCGCTCCGTATGTGGTGAAGGGGGAACGCCTAAGCGAGATCGTGGATTATGTGGTAGAAGAATTGGCGAAGAATCAAGAGTTAGGCGGAACAAGCGCGTCAGAATTGCCGATTGAACGCTATGCCATCTACATTCCTTATTGGGCATTTGTCATCCGTTCTGAGAAGAAACAGCGCGAGAAGGTGATCTTCATCCCTGCCACCCGTCGCCTACCCAAACAATTATCCGTTTATGAACCCCCGGATCTATCTGTTGCACGGGATTTTAACCCCACCATCCTCAAAAAACTGCCTGCCCTCATCCCCGATGTTCCCTTAGAACCTGCCTTGAGTGACGTGCAAAAGCGGGTACAATCAGCATTCGTTAAAACCCATGCGGACGAAAGCGAAGCGGAATGGGGGGATGATGTCACCATTCGCCCACGCTTATACTTGGTGCCGGTGTGGCTAGTCAATTTGATCTTGCCGAATGCAATTCGCACCCTGCTTGTCAACGGAGTGACGGGTGACGTGGCAATGGATCGGTAGACCGC
>JBMOEO010000104.1:0-12063 GCA_049318945.1 Phototrophicaceae bacterium
TCACTCATCCATTGCGTAAGCGTGAATCGCCGGGCGCAACCTGAACGACCGCCGACCACGGTTGATAGAACGTGCCAAAGTCGCGCTGTTCTAGGATGTTGCCAAACGCATCACGGATGATGCGCGTCACCACCACATCTCCCCCCTCTTTTGACCAATCCACTTGAAGCTGTTGCCCTTGACTGAGCGCGGGGTTCTCCTCATAGATGGTAGCAGTGGGTTGGGTGACATTGCGCACAATGGGCTGGCTAACTTCTACCTGTCGTCCGGGGTTGGTGCTATAGAAGCGGAAGGTGAGCGCGTCTTGTTCTGGGAGCATTTCGGCTTCTAGCAGGATGTGATAGTCGGTGTCATTTTGGAACTTGAAGTCTGCGCTGGGTGTGAAGATCGCCGCATCCAAGCCGGGACCCCAATTGCCTAGCTCATAATAGTACACGCGATAGCCATGCGAGTAGCGTTCTACAATGGGGAATCCACCATAGAAAGCGGTACGGAAGATGGTGGTACTCACTTGGCAAATTCCCCCGCCAATCCCCTTGACGGTGCGTCCGCCAAAGATGATTGCCCCTTCGGCAAAGCCCTGCTCATAGCTTAACTCACCCAAGATGGCATTGAATGAGAACACTTCTTGAGGCGCAATGATGACCCCATCAAACAATGCTGTTCCCACCTCGATATTTTGAATCCGCGCGGCGGTGCTTCCGCTATAGTACGATGTGCTTTCGGAGACCAACTCGGTGATGCCTAGCTCGGCGGCGGTCAGGTGATTATGATAGTGTGGGGGCGTGGTGGTGAACACCATCGGCACAATGCGCTGGTCAAGCGAAAAGACCGCCTGCTCTAAACGGGCAAGCGTGCCGTCAACATCCAACTCACGCGCATCTACTGCAGGCTCAATCACCACCAATTGCTTATTCGCATCATCAAAGTGAAAGCGTCCGTTGCGCCCCGGCACGATCAAGCCCGGCGCAAGCTGACGCAACGCCTCTTGAAAGCCGTCCATATCCACTTCCACCCCAAACGTCCGCGCCCCCCCTTCGCCCACCGTTTCGGTGATGCGAAGCAACGGGGCAATCTGTTCAGGTTGAATGTGCCACTCCCCCAATGGTTGCCCGTTGCCATCCATCGCGGTTAGGGTGAGCGGGGCAGAAACAGCAGTGCGCAAGAAGGCGGCGGTTGCCTCTAAGTCTACGGCTTGCGGTTGAACCTCTTTGACCGTGAGGGGGATTTGTGCCCCAGCGGTGAACTGTTGCACTTGGGCGGTGATCTGGTTCAAGATCGCCTCCGTCTCCAGTTCAATCCCCATTTGCGCGGGGGTGGTTTGCACCGCTAAGCCATCAAAGACCAGCGTGGGTTGTACGGCTGGCGTGCCAATTTCCTGTAGCAACCCGTGCAAGTAGGCAAGCGTTGCGCTTTGGTCAAATACATAGTGGGGGCTAACTTGCACCCCACGCGCCCACGCTTGCACCTGCTCTTGTAGGTTGAGCAAGGGGGTATCTTGATGCCCCACGGCGAATGCTTGCGCTAAGGTGCGGTCTAGGTCTAGGCGCACCCCTAGCTCAGTTGCCGAAACTTGCCAGACGCGCTCTTGATAGACGAAGGTGAAGATCGCTTGTTGAGGATAATCCAGAGTAGAACCCAGTTGAGCGCGTACCTGTTCAAGCGTTAGCCCGCCAACATCCACCCCGTCAATCATCACACCCGGCACAATGCGGTTGGAGATGCTGATCTGATAGCCAAAGAAGACCATCATCAACACCATCACCCATAAGCCCATGCCTAATATTCCCAGCAATGCGGAGCGAACCACCCAGATCAACGGGGCAATACCATGATCGGATGAATCAACAGACAAGGATGAGGTCATGCTTTAGTTACCTGCTTCATATTTATCAACGGTGGTTTGTGCCTGCTTGTATTCGTCGGAGCCTTCGCTGGCGGTATCCAAGACTTTAAGCGCGACAAGGTACGCTTCTAGGGTGATCTCTTCGGTGCGGTTGTCTTTTTCGATTTTGAGCTTTTGCGCTTCTAGTTCCACTTTTTCAGCATTGGTCATGTCACCATGCTCTTTGATGTGTGCCTCTACCTCTTCGGGCGTGAGGGTCTTTTTGTCTTTCAGCAAGGCTTGGAGTTTTTCAAAAGTGATGCTCATTGATCTGCTCTCCCTCATTGATTGGATGATCTGTTATACGCCCTTTAGTATACCGTTTTATGGTGGCATGTTCGTATGGTGAATTGTATAAAAGCCCATAACCGCAGTGCAACGAAACGCTAACCAAAACTCTGTTAACCTTTACAAACTGTTTGTGTATAATAATTCCTATGACAACCCCACTTCACCCCACCCCCGATGAGACCAACGAATTCCCCAAGGTGACGGCACCCGCGCCCACCTATGAAAATCGTTGGCAAGAAATCCGCATGATCTGGTTACAACACAGATGGTTGTATTGGTGTTTGGGCGTGCTAAGTGGGTTGACGATTCAACCCTTGTTGAGTTTGTTCAGCGTCAATGTGCAGGACGCGCTGGTGCAACTTAGCCCCAGCCTCATTTCCGCGCTGATTGTCATCGGGAGTTTGCACGCGCTCAACCGTCGCCACACTGACCGCCTCGAAAGAGAACGCCACCGCTCGCGCCTATTAGAATGGATACGGCGTGGCAACAGTGACATCGCCACAATGGCAGTGCAAGAGATGCGCGAGTATGGCTTGCTATATGGGGAAGAGCCACTCTTGAAGGGGCAATATCTCCTACGGGTGAACTTTCAAGAGACGGTCTTAGACAATGCGATTTTAGAACATGCCAACCTGACGGAGGCAAACCTGTTCAAGACCCAGCTATGGGGGGCGGATCTGCGTGAGGCGTTGTTGATACGGGCGAACTTGTCACAGGCGATGTTGATTCACGCTGATTTGCGCGGGGCGAATCTGACGGATGCTAACCTATACCGTGTGCATTTGTGGGGGGCATTGCTAAATGAGTTCACCATTTTGCCAGATGGCTCATACTGGTCTACGCAAACTGACTTGAGTCGGTTCATCAACCCGATGTCCCCCTACTATTGGCGATCCCAAAATCCCGACTCCCCCGCGTATCTGTGGGATGACACGCAATAACTCCCCCTCCACATCAGCTTTAGCCTACTGTGAAGGGGATGAAACACAGCGAGGACTAGCTCACAGTCGGTTGTGCGTTCAATTGATAGCGACGGATCTGCTGTTCGATGTTGCATAAGTCCAACAGGAATTGCTTGGGGTCGTCCACGTGGGGCAAGGGCAACTGACGCAACGGGGTCATGAAGTTGGTCATCAAGTCCCCTTCGCTCACGACATCGTTAAAGTGTTTGACAAAGCCGTTAAACTGTTGGATGATGCCGTTCAAGTAGTGATCGTTCTCGGTGACTTTCCATAGCTCTGCTGCCGAAAGCACGCTCTCTAGCCAATGCACCAGATCGCCCGTCTTGTATTTGTATTCGGGTTCATTCACCAATTCAGCGCGTGCTTGAACTTCTGCCAAGAGATTGCTGAAGCTGTCCACCGCCTCTTGAATGGGAATGTTGATGGGCAAGTTCAACTGGTTGAAATATTCGGCAAGGTTGAAGAAGTTGGGTTGGCGCAACGTGCGCGAGTTTGCCTCCATTTCACCATGAAGCCCGTTGTTGAACAGGTCTTGACGTAGCCCTTCGATGCGTTCGTTGGCGTTGATGGTCTCTTCAGAATGGAGGTAGCGGTCAGCATGTTTAGAAGTCATGAGCGTGTTCACGGTGTAATGACCATCAAACACGGGGAGGATGAACGAATCAATGGCATCGCGCCCAATGGGGGATTCTGCCAAGAAGCCTTTGCTCCCCACCACTAACCACGTCTGGGAGAGCATCTCATTCACGCGGAGCAACAGCCATGACTTGAGCATCGTCCCATGAAATTGTAGGAAGTCGCCCATGTTCAAGGAGTTGGCACGGTAGTAGGTGAACTCTAGGAGTGCCTTCTGCAGGGAAAGGTTATACAACTGGCGGAAGACGTTGCTAAACTGGATGGGGTTCACGCCGAAGATATTCTTTTGCGCCAGCCAGTTGATCGCCTCTGGGACGGAACGGCGCAACATGCGCATGCCCATCCATGAACATTGATACTTGCTGGGGAGTGCCATGCGTTGCACGATTTGCAACCCGTGACCGGCTTTGCCCAGTAACCGCCCTTCGCCCTCCACCTCAAACTTGGTGAGTACCATCCCCTTGAGGACGTGCGTCTCAAGGCGTTCCCAGTTCCGCGTGCTGCTACGGGGGACAAGGAACAATGATAGTGAACGGGGTCCGTCTTGTGTGGGGTCAATTTTCGCTAAGACGCAGTGGTAATCTGCATGGTAACTATTGTTAATCAACCACTTGCCCCCGCTCAAGTGATAGGTCTTGTCGTTGGGGTCATCGTTCACTTTGGTGGCGGTGGTGCGAATGCTCAACAAGTCTGACCCGGTTTGTTCTTCTGTCCATCCCAACGTGAAGAGATTCCCCTTCAATTGTTCTGCAAGTTCATACTCACCTGCCGCTGGAATCATCATATAGGCGAGCATGCTTGCTCCGCCGGCAATCATCAAATTGGGATCATCATCAAAGTGTTCAGAGAGTGTTTCAACGGTGCGAAGCAAATTAAAGTTGGGGGTGATTGCATCATAAACAGAACGCATCCGCCGACGCAATTCATCAAAGTTGACAATTCGCCCGAAAACGGAATCTTGGATGTACATAACGTGCTTAACTACCCTCTCGATAGAACAGCGTGTAAGGCTGTTTTGTAAACTAACAATAAGGCTATTGAACAGCCATTTGATTAAACTAAACCCAATAGACTAATTTTGGTTACGCAAGCTGTTGTGATTTTTTACACAAACTGCCAGATGACACCCCCAACGGGTGACAAAGCACACCCATCATTGCCCCAAGAAGTGTAGCCCCCACGGAATCAGAATGCCCACCAAGCCACCCGCCAAGATTTGTAAGGGGGTGTGGCGGTGAAGATTGAGCCGTGCCAATGATACCAACGGGATGAGTGGGGCAAGTGGCAAGGCATAGCGCACGCCAAAGAACAGCATGATAACTGTCGTCGCGCTGGTAATCGCCATCGCGTGCAAGCTAATCTGCCAATAGAGCGTCACCACCGACATGAGGGTAATCCCGATTGAGGTATAGAAGGTGAACGAAACCAAAGCCGGGGATGCGCCCAACAGGCGCACACACTGCCACCCGATGAACGACATGATGATGGTCAACATGAGGGGGATGCGCCTTTGCTTGCGAACCTTCATGTGAATGTCGGTGATGTGCCCACGCTTGACCATCCACACGATGAACAGCACCGGCACCCAACTGGATAAGAAACTATATAGGGTAGCGGAAGCAAGCGCGTTTGCCATGCTCACCGCCCCCAATAACCCCAACGGGAAGGCAAGCAACGTCCAAACCATAGGGGGGCTAAGGACATCGGAAACGAGCCTTGCCCACGACAACCGATATTTTTCTGAATGGGTGGTATCAATTTCAGACATAGCGACTTCAGCATAGGGTTAGTTGACGACGTGTCACCATCATAGCACAAAACCTATTTGCACGGTGAGGTTCAACCCGTGCCGAGTGCCTCCCCGAATGGGCGAAAGTGGAAGCGCACGGTGTGCGTTCCATCAGGGATAACCACCCCACGAAACAAGATATTGACCTCGATGATCTCGCTCGGTTGCCCATCCACCTCTGCCATCCAGCCATCATAATGCGCATCTGAAAGCACCACTAGCCCTGCCCCGTCCGTCTCCAGTATCACCTCAGTGGGATGGTAGCTCACCACGCGGACGTTACCACCTGCCCCCAGCGTGGGCAAGTCGCTTTCGCGCACGATCACGCTGGCGCGTGGGTCATACGTGGGAGGCAAAGCGCGTAGCCACGCTTGCGCTTCGGCAATGCTTGCCACGCGCTCTACTTCGGTGGCGAAGTATGCTCGTGGGAGCGCGTCCACTCGTTGATAGAGCTTCAATTCGCTGGACAGCACCCATCGCCACCCTTCGGCGGTCAGCTGGACAAACAAGCCGTTCGCTTGGTTGGCAACTGTCACCGCATAGACGCGCTCTTCAGTGGTGCCCAATTCTACCGAGTCAATGCGTTGAGAATGGGGGAGCGTTGCGCCCAACAGCACGAAGCCTTCGGCGTTCTCATAGGGCATCTGCGCCAGCGAATACCTGCCCCCGTTCACGCTCACATGGGTGGGCAACGCGCATGAGGCGGTTAGGCACTTCGCCAGCACACGCACGCTATCGGCATGAAAGATGCGCTCGGTTGCCCAGCGTCCGCCCGCTTGGGGCAAGGCAGTATCATAGGCAAGCCCCTCGTGCCACAAGTCAAAGACCTTATCCACCAACAGATAACCTACGTTCATGCGGTCAAGGTGGGTGAGGCTAGGCACGCACGCCCCGCGACAACTTGGCTGTGCCAATGCTTCGCGCAAGCGTCCATCCGCCGACACGGTAGTCCCTTCGGGATAGATGGCTTCCATCCATTGGTTATAGCGGTTGGTGGGGAGCAAGCCACCACCAAAGCCATCCACTGTCGGGATGTTCCAGATCAGGGGAAGGTTGGGTGAAAGGCTCTCTTTGAGTTTGGTGGCGGTGAAGCTGTAATGGATTTGAACGGGGGACAAGCCCAAAGCGTGATAGCGCGATTCTAGCCAAGCGCGGTTGCCGGGATCATAGTATAGCCCGCTGATGCTCATCAAGCGCGAGGGGGGGAAGCCTTCTGGGGTTAAGCCGTTTGCGTCGGTCTGGGTGTATTGTTGTAGTTGCAAGGCGGTGAGGGAGGGTTTTGTCCACACATCAGGCGGAAGCACATCGTTATAGGGCATCGTCCATGAAGCACCCCATAGCTCAACTGCCAACACCGCCACCAACCCAATCGAACGCATCCGCGCAGGCAACGCGCTTGCCCCTAGCACCCCCACTAACGCCAGCCCCCAGCCTAGCCACGTCCAGCGCGTGGGCAAGGCAGAACCGACAATCTCATCAGGGACGCGCTCGGTCAACAAACTTGCCAAAGCCAGCCCAAGCCCAACCGCTACGGGCAGGATCAGCAAGCATGCCCGTTTGCGCCATGTGGCAGAGGCGATGAGCGCATCATAACCCATGCCAGCCAAAACAGACGCGCTAACCGCCAGCAACACTAGCCACCGCGCCGGCACGCGAAACAGATTGAAGCCCGGCAGGCTGACGATCCACCACATATTAGGGTTATACGCGCCAATGGCAAAGAATACGCCGAGAATGCCTAGCCCTGTCCACACACGCCACGGGCGAGCAGTAGCTGGCGACGGACGCGCGATCATCCCCACCACCGCGAGGATCACCCCACTCACGCCTAGCAGAATGATATACTCGCTGAAGAGTTTGCTGTCATAACTGGGCAAGATGGCACGCCCAATCACAAACGGATTCCAACTGAATGAGAGGGTTTTCATCAGGAATAAGCCCCCGCTCCGCTCACCCTGTTGGATGAGTTGCCAAGTGAGGGCAAGCTGGGGCGCAGTGAGCAACAGGGCAAGCACGCCTGCCAAGCCCAACCGCACGATGCCCCACACTCCACCCATCCACAGCGCGTAAAAGGTTAGCCCAACCCCTGCGATGAAAACCGTTTGCGGATGCCCTGCCAAGAACTGCAAGGCGAACGCCCCCCCCAACCCCACCATGCCCCAACGCGGGGCGCGTTCGGCACGATGCCACAACCAAAAGAGCCACGGATACCATGCCAGCCCCTGTAGCTGGTTGATCTGCTCGGCGTGCGCGGTGAGCGTTCCACCCAGCGCGAACATCCATGCGGTGATGAGTGCGCCCCCGATGGAAAGCCGTACCACTTGACGCGCCAACAGATACATCCCCAAGCCTGCCCATACCACATGAAGCAACACGCTCACCCGTAAGGCATTGGGGGCGTTTAACCCCAACGTCAGCCAATTGGGTGGGTAGAGCGTCCCTAGTTGAGGGTCTGCCAATAGGGGAGAACCCATGTATAAATCAGGTGTCCACCATGGGAGCTGTCCCTGTCGCAAGAAGGAATCGCGCACTGTCCAATATGGGGAGAAGTAAACGTAAGCATCTCCACGCCCAAAGACCCAATCGGTGAAAACCAACCGCCAAAAGCACAGCGCGATTAACGATAACAACACCACATAGGGAAGCAACTGCTTGAGCGTTACGCGCGACATCGACGGATGAAGTCCTCAAATAGGGGGAGCATCTCATCAAACTGGCGTTCAGGATGCCACTGTACCCCGATCAAACGCGCATCTAGGGATTCAATCGCTTCGATCACGCCGTCGGGACTTTTCGCACTGACGCGCAACCCCGCCCCCACTGTGGAAACCGCCTGCAGGTGATACGTGTTCACCGTCAGGTCAAGCGTCGGAAACAACTTGGCAAGGTAGGAATCATCCGCCACACGCACGGGATGCGCTGTTCCGCCACGCCCACTACTGTGGATGATGTCGCCGTCGGCATGCCGATGGACATCACCATAGATATTGCCACCGTGTCGCGCATTCAAGAACTGCATCCCGTAGCAAATCCCTAAGATCGGGTGGTCAGTGTGAATGAGCGCGTCGTAGATCAGTTTATCGGACAAGTCACGCACGGGGTGAACAGGTTCAATATCATGCGGAAGCGCGTCCACTAGCCCATCAACGATGCCGGGTCCTCCGGTCATGAGTAGCCCATCCAACAGGTCAGTGAAGGCTTGGGCAGTAGCGGAGTCGCTCAACATGGGAACGGGAATAGGAAGCCCTCCAGCGCGTTCAATTGCCTGTACGTAGAGATGGCTTAGGGTTTGTTTGCCGTCTTCATAGCTAGTGGTGATGCCAATGCGTGGTAGATGGGTCATGGATTGCCCTCGAAGAAATGTTCAAACTGTGAAAGTGTGGTGTCGTGGAGACCTGATAAAACAAGGTGCGCCTTCCCCACTAGGGCAGGATCACCCAGACCCACCACATGGAAGCCCCCAGCTAAGGCGGCTTGCACCCCCGCGCTGGCATCCTCAAAGACCACACAACGCTTCGGGTTTACGCCGATTGCCCCAGCCGCCCACAAAAACGTATCAGGGGCGGGCTTGCCATTGACGATGGTATGTGGATCGCTGATGGCATCCAAATAGGGGGCGATGCCGAGTAATTGTGTCATGTAACGGGCGTTGTGGCTTGCGCTCCCCAGCGCGATCTTATAGCCTGCCGAGCGCATTTCTTCCATGAGGGGCAACACACCCGGCAATACGTCTGCTTCCGTCATCTGGTTGGCACGCTCTAAGAAGTATTCATTCTTGCGGTTAAGGTGTGCCTGAATGGTTGCTTCAGGCAAATCAAGCGTTCCCCCCAAGATCAACCGCAAGCACTCGCGGCGCGTTAACCCACGCAACTGATCCCCTAGCTGGCGATCAAATGCCCAGTCGTTTTCCGCACACAACCGCGCCCATGCTAGATAATGCGCTTCGGTGGTATCTGCCACCACGCCATCAAAGTCAAAAATAAACCCACGTTGATTCATACACTATCCCCATGAATATGCGCCCATAATCATACCTGTAGCATAGACGCTGTTCAATGAGTTAGCTGGATCATTTCCATGAGGCTTAGTTGAGTCGCTCGGTGAGGGTGGTTAGCGTCATCGTTTGATTATATAACCGCGCCACTCGATCCCGTCCGGGTGAGATTTCACCGTAGGAATAGAAACCCACTTGTTCAGTTTGAGTGGGCAGGACTTTCAAAACGGCGGATAATTCCTTGCGCGTTTGATCTTTCATCACTAAGCGTCGCCCAACGCAACTAACCGCGATGCTTAGGATGGGGGTTGTTTGCGTGGGCACTTGAATCTGTTGTGCGGCAGATTGTGCCCCATTCACCAGATTGTCCATGAACGCCCGCATGAAGCGCACCTGATAGCCTTCTTTGATGTCTCCAGCGAAGATCATGCTGGCGTTGCGTGGGTCAATGTTGAGAATGGTACGCACAAGAGACTCTTCTTGTCCGTTGGGATCAACCATCAAGAAGGGGAAGATCAAAGCAATGGAAGGCAAATCTCCGGCGAAAATCCCGATGTAACGTTTGTAGACTTCTAGGGCGGGTTCACCGTCCAATTCATATAGGACATTATCCACAGCACGGGTGACGGTGTAGTTTTGGTTAGTGGATTCCCATCCGCCACCGTTCCCAAAGCCCATCTCTAGCGCGTCCCCATACAGCCCAACCGCCGTCACATAGCCGATTTGGGGGATACCGCCCTCAATGACCCACGTCCGTTCAAACCGTGCCCCATCCCCAGCCAGCCCACCGCTAATCATCACCTGTGAACCCACCGCCTGATGGATGCCCTCCACCAACGCACTTCCGTTCACATTGCTTCCGTTTGCCAATACCAAGACCATCCGCAAATCGGGACTGTTTAGCTGTGCGCCAAGCGTATACCCCACCTCCACGCTAGAGGGATATGCTTCCACAAAGGCTGAAGCATGCGCCAATGGTGTCTTTTCAAACTGGGCAACCGCAACGGATAACGACTGATCCACCACGCGATCTTGACTGATCTCCCCTGATGTGGAGCATCCTATCAAGTGGCTATGGGGATACATGGAACGGAGTTCTAAGAATGGGGCGTGGTCATCAAAATAAGCGGAATCTGCAAATGCCATGACGAGGGTTTGTGAGCTATCCCAATCTGGCAAAGGCGCAGACCATCCGTTATCTTGGGTGTAGGTTAAGCGTTTGATTATCATTCCAAAGACTCCTGTTAAGATGATTGGGCATGGATGTTGGTAGCGATGTTGTCATTGATCTTTTAAGAAATACCTAGCATACATTAGCATAATGCAAAAACAAGCATGGGTTGCTGTACTAGGGATTTATACTTTCAGATTAACACAAGAAAGAATTTGCGTGGGAAAATTTTGCGTTCTTCACAAATTTTGTAACCTTGTTAAAAACGCGGATGCCACCTTATGGAAACAACAGTGGCATTCCAGATTTTAGATTACATCTTCTTCATCTTCAGCAAGTTCAGTCAAACGCACTGCAGAGCCAGCGATGATGCGAATGGTGGTATAGGCGGTTTTCACGGTGTACAAGTACGCCGCCTCTGCCAAGGCTTGGCGCGTATCCGGATCATCCAAGTTGATATTTTGTACCATGCCAGCTTCTAACATCAGATCAAGGCATGCCTCCCCAGATTCACGGGAGAAGTCCGCATTTTGCCAGTTCATGGGTCCTTCAAAGTAGCCCACATCCGTGAACAACAAATAGAAGTTGGGCGTGGTATTCAACCCACGAAAAACCCGAATATGCAACTGGGAGAGGTTGCTGTTATACAGATACACATTACACCGATACAGCTTGGGTGCGTCTAGTTTGAAGATGTTTATCTCGGTACTCATCGTGTATAGCGTCCTTTGAATTCGTTATGTTCCATGCCATAGGGTTCACCATCCGTGCCGATCACCAACCAAGCCCCCGACGGAATAGCAACCGGCGTGGCACTCTCTAGGGATTGCACCAACACCGCCTCACGCAAGCGTGCCGCCCACACCCCACTCACTTTGGTATAGGGTTGGCAACCCTGTAAGCTGAGTTGTGCTTCCAATGAATTGGGTTGCCATCCATCTACGTTCCAACGCGCATAGGTTTTATCGAAAATATCAGCACGCACGGGCCAACTGGGCACTTGTTCCACATGGTGGACAGAAGCATGGCGAGCATCATAACAGATCATATACTCCCCCTCCCCAGTCAATTTTTCCAACTGGCTATCAATCTCAAACTTGCCAAAGTGAGGGCGTGCCATCACCACAGCAGGGATACGGTTATAATACTGAAAGCCAAGACTCAATAACTCCTTGGTCGTCCAGCGACGTTGACGCAAAATAGGGGGATTTTCAGACATGGGTTTCATCAAAAGCATCTACACATTCAACATCAATAAGGATAAGGGCATGGGATTTAGCCCGCACGCTGGTTATAACTTTATCAAATTTATCTGAAATTGTATTACACAGAATC
>JBMOEO010000105.1:0-11447 GCA_049318945.1 Phototrophicaceae bacterium
AGCGATATAATGGACAACGCTTAGATCATGGGAGATGAACAAGTAAGAGCATTGGGTTTGCTCTTTCAAGTCAATCAATAGGTTCAAGATGGTGGCTTGAACCGACACATCCAAGGCAGAAACCGCCTCATCACAAACCACTAACTGAGGATCACCGGCGAAGGCACGTGCAATCGCTACCCGTTGCTTTTCGCCCCCACTCAACTGGCTTGGATAGCGATAAGCATAACTTGCATCTAAGCGCACAGACTCTAATAGGTGTTCGGCTTTTCGCTGACGTTCATCACGTCGCGTGACACCGAAACGCAAGAGCGTTCTTTGCAGGATGTGTCCAATGGTATGGTTAGGATTTAGGGTGGACTCAGGATTTTGGAACACCATTTGGATGGCTTGGCGTTCAATAGCGGAACGCTGTTGTACAAGAGGGGCTAACGGCTTTTCTTGGAAGGTGATTGAGCCATCAGTTGGCTTGAGTAATCCTACAATCGCACGCCCTGTTGTTGTTTTACCTGATCCGCTTTCTCCTACTACTGCAAATACTTCCCCCTCTTTAATCGACAGGGAGAGGTCATCAACTGCTTTGAATGGCTGAACCTCACGCCCCAACACCCGATTCAAGAGCGAAGGGGAGGCATCATAGTATTGTTTCAAATCGTTGATCGCTAAAAGGGTGGTTGTAGAAGGAACAGCAGGAGTAGTCAAGCCGACCTGACCAATGGACTGTAACGGAATCGTCGGTGACAGTTGGTCTTGGATTGCTTCGGAATGCCAGCAACGCACCTGATGGGCGGGCATAGATGCTAAACCACGCATCAACGGTGTTGATTGGGTGCAATCTGGCTGGGCAAAACGGCAACGCGAAGCATAGGTACAACCCTCTGGACGTGCATGAGCTGCAGGGACACGCCCTTCAATGGTGCGCAATCTGCTGGATTGGTAATGTTGCGTTAGGTTTGGGGTACAAGCCAACAAATCAGCAGTATAGGGGTTTTGCGGTTGATTGAAAACCGCCTCTGCCGTTCCCCATTCAACCAATTGACCAGCATACATCACTCCCACCCAATCACATACTTTCGCCACCACACGCAAATCATGGCTAATGTAAAGAATGGCTGTATCAAACTCTTGTTTAAGCTCTCTGATTAAGCGCAACACGGCAGATTCTGTGGTGACATCCAACCCTGTGGTTGGCTCATCCATAATCAGCAAATCAGGGTTCGTCACCAATGCCATTGAAATCACCACACGCTGTTGTTGCCCCCCACTCAATTGATAGGGATAGCGTTGCATGATTGTTTCGGGGTGATGTAAACGCACTTTGCGGAACATCTCAAGGGTACGGTCTGTTGCTTGTTGCTGGGAGAGATTCTCATGGCGAGCTAGAACCTCGATCATTTGTTGACCAATCCGCAAGGCAGGGTTGAGGGAAGAAGCAGGGTTTTGATAGACCATGCTCATCTTTTTACCCCGAACATCTTGTATCTCTTGGCGGGAAAAAGACTGCATGTCACGCCCATTAAAACGGATAGACCCCGCGCTTTGCTTCCCGTTTTTGCCGAGATAGTTCATGACCGCATAGGCTGTTGAGGTTTTACCGCAACCCGATTCTCCCACTAACCCCACCGTTTGCCCTCTGTGAATAGCAAACGATATGCCATGGACAACCTCTTGCCATCGCCCAGCAGATCGGTAAGCAATGTGAACATCTTCCAACTCTAAAACAGGAAGCGTGGTGTTTGATATTGTCGGTATCATGATTCCCCCTCACCAACCAAAACGCGCCCCAAAATGTCAGCAAATACATTAATTGATAGCACCAAGATGGAAATAGCAATCGAAGGGAAGATCACCACCCAAGGGGCGATCAGCGCGTATAGACTCCCCTCATTCACCTGTAAGCCCCAATCAGGTGAGGGAGGTTGAACACCCAACCCTAAAAATCCTAGCGATGCTCCTGCTAGGATGGTATAGCTGAAGTTCAAGGAAAACTCAACAATGACCACCGGAATAATATTGGGCAAAATCTCTTGGGTCATGATGTAGAAATCCCCCTCCCCACGCAAACGCGCGGCATCAATGAACTCTAGGGAACGCACATCAAGTACGGCACTGCGTACCACACGAGCAATGAACGGCGCAAAAACTATCCCTAAGGTCAGAATCAAATTGAAGAAATTTGAGCCAAAGATGCTCAAGATCAGCAACGCTAACAAAAGCGCGGGGAATGACATAATGATGTCCATCAGGCGCATCAGTAGCTCATCCAGCAATCCGCCATAGTAGCCCGCCACTAACCCGATCAACAAACCCAGTATGCCACTAAAAGATACCGCTGAGAAAGCCAACAACATCACATCGCGCGAACCGACAATGACACGGCTCAATACGTCCCGTCCAAACTGATCGGTACCAAACCAGTAGGTGATTGAAGGTGGCTTCAATGTATCGATATAGTGCTGTTGGGACTGGGGATAAGGGGCGATTTGTTCCCCAAAGATCGCTAAAAAGAGGTACAATACAATAAACGCCAACGCCAACAAGCCAGTTGGATGATGGCGTAGCTTAAGCAACCGCTTCAATAAAAATGAACCCTCAGTTGGGCGTTGATGGGTAGCCTTGCTGGTGGGCACGGTGATGCCTTGAAGACCAGGATTGGGCATGGGTTCTTGCATGGGCTTATCCTTTATTCATAGCGAATGCGTGGATTCAACATCAGGTAGACCATATCTGCTAGAAAATTAGCAACCATGAATGCAACCGTCATTATCAAAGTAACAGCTTGCAAGAGGGGCAAGTCTTGATTCGTCACCCCACGCAACATTAAACGCCCCAAACCTGGATAGGCGAATATATTCTCAATGACCACAATTCCCCCCAATAGATACCCTACTTCCAAAGCAATCACGCTGATGGTTGGAAGAAGCGCATTGGGCAACGCATGGCGGAAAATGACAACACGCATCTGAAGCCCCTTCAAAACAGCAGTACGTACATATTGACTGTGCATCACTTCAGCAATGCTACTGCGCATCATCCGCCCGACATGGGCTAACATTCCTAACACTAGGGTAGTGGTGGGCAATATCAGGGCGAGCGAGACGGTTTGCCAACTCATGTCGGCTTCGATTGTGCTTGTGGCAGGTAAAATCTGAAATTGATAGGCGAAGATCATAATTCCAGTTGTAGCCAAAACAAACTCTGGGATAGAAACTAAAAGCAACAAAATTCCAGAGATCAAATGATCGACCCAGCTATCCTGCATTAAGCCGGCAATCACCCCCAGTAGTAAGCCCAAGGGCACGCCTATCACGAAGGCAACCAGAGCCAAAACGAGCGAGTAGCCTAAGCGTTCAGTGACGAGTGGATAAATGGGAACTTTGAGGGTGAGGGAGTCTCCCCAATCACCTTGTAACATCCCAGTAAGCCAATCAACATAACGTGTGAGTGCAGGGCGATTCAAGCCGAGTTGCTCGCGTAAGGCAGATAAGGTCTCTTCATTGGTGGCACGTCTACCCAAAATAGCAGTAGCCACATCTCCGGGCAAAACTTCTGTCACCACAAAAATGAGCATGGAAACAAACAATAAGGTTGCCACCATGAATACCAACCGCCTGAACAAAAATACCACCATCACCTATTCATCTCCCCATGATGTCTGTTGATAAACAGAAAACCCCTTTATTCACCCAACGCAGCACGGCTATTTTCCGTGAGTACCTGCTTCTTTGTGGGTTCTGTATTGGAAAGACTTGGAGACATTGCCACCATCATCCCTGCTACCAAACCAACATTCCAAAATGCGATAGAAGCATAAACCCCCAAATTCAAGATGAACACTCCACCAATCAGAATGAAGGCGGGCACGGTAGCAATCAACGTTCCAACTCTGGCATTTCGATTGAAGGTATGCGACAAATCAAATAGATAGGGCAACCGCTCTAGGTTCTTGCTCATTAAGACAATTTGCGCGGTGTCCACGGCTACCGTAGTTGCACCGTGTATTGAGACGGATACATCCGCCTTGCGTAAGGCGATGGAATCATTAATGCCATCCCCAACAAAGCACACCTTGCGCCCTTGCCCTTGTAACATCTCCACCAGCTGCGCTTTATTCTCCGGTAACGTGTTGGCAAAATATTCATCAATGCCCAGCTGTTGAGCTAACTTGCGCGTGGGTGCATCTTGGTCGCCAGAAATAATAACCGTTTTGATACCCCGTTCATGGAGCGTAGCAATCACACTGTATGCCTCTGGGCGAATCGTCGGTTGCAATTCAATCACCCCCGCCAATACACCCTCCACCGCAACATAGACCATTGAATGCCCTAGTTCGGCAGTTTGTGCTTGTAAATCAACCAGATTGACAGGAAATGCTACATCGCTCATTCCCATGAATCGCTGGCTTCCTACTAAAACTTCATACCCCTCAACGATCACACGTAATCCATAACCCAATTCAACGCTGGTTTTTTCCACATTGGGGATTTCTAAACCTTGCTCTTGTGCGGCATGGAGGATGGCATGGGCAATTGGATGGGATTGATAGCTTTCGGCAGCGGCAGCAATTTGTAGAATGGCATCTGCACTATACTGAGCGAATGAATGAACCTGTTTGACGGTGGGGCGTTCTTCGGTTAGCGTACCTGTCTTGTCGAATACAACGGTATCTACCAATTTCAAGCGTTCGAGTGAGCGACCATCCTTCACTAAAACACCATTTGAAGATGCTTTGTCTAGGAAGTTCAATAAACTGATTGGGGCGGTAATCATGATTTGAGAGCCAACATCCACATTCCATAACGCCACCATCGAACGAATCCCACCGACTAATCCCCCAGCAAGCCCAATCAAGAGGGTTGGAAGTGCCCACGCATTGGCAATCCGCTTACCCCGATTCACCATTTCAAACTGGAAGTTAGCTGTATTGTTGAGCACTTCAACAATCTGTGAAGCAACGGTATCTGTACCAGTGCGTGTAATGGTGATATGAATTTCACCTGACAGCAACAGAGTAGAAGCAAATACCCCATCCCCCACTTCTTTTTCAGTAGGTTGAGATTCCCCCGTCAACATGTGTTGGTCAATCGAAGCAATCCCTTGAACAATCTCGCCATCAACAGGGATGACTTGCCCTGCACGGACAATGACCACATCACCCACTTTTAAGGCAGAAACTGAAATCTCAATCTCTTCGCCATCCAAAATCACATGTGCGGTACGGGGGATCTGCCCGAAGATGTCAATCATTCGGCTACGAGAACGATTTTCACTGATGGAGGCTAATTTCTCACTGGTGTAATACAACAGTGAACCGAGTGAATTAGCGATCCAGAAACCACCAATCCAAGATGTCACCATTCCCAGCATGGCGGTGCTTAGGTGATCGGGCTTGCCCTTAAGTAAACTGCGTGCCCCTTCATAGTAGAGATCGTTGTTAGCATATAACCCTATTGCCACACTCACCACTAAGAGAGAGGGAAGCGAAAGAGTACCGGCAATGGCGAAAAACAAACCAACAACTGAATATCCCAAACGACGGTTGATGTAGCCATCAGGGAGTTCTACTAATTGCGTTGTCGGCGAAAGTTCGGCAAGGTCTTGCTGACGACTTGCCCCCAATAGTGGATCAATACGCTCTTGGAAAAACTTCTGATACCTTAAATTAACCTGTTCAATAAAGCGATCTTCTGGTTCAGACTCAGGTTGAGATCCATCCCCCAAATAAACAATCAACTTGCTTCTCGGTTTGGCGAAAGGAAGAGGAAGTTCTTTTTCTTGGAGATATGTTACACCTGCAGCAATCGCCCCACCCAGAAAAACAACAGGCAACATGATGGGCATAGGGGAAGCCTTTCAACTATTGTAAGCATAAACGGATAATTGATGGACTTAATCTACTTTTGTTTACTCTTCTTGTATAGGGTTCATCAACGATCGTAAGGTAAAATCTATTGCATATTCCATTCGGCTTATTTAGGCTATACTACGATTTCCTTAGTAAGTATTTCGCCTAGTGAGTCTAATTTTCAAAGGCAACTTAAATGGTTAATCATGAAGTATCCCGTCGCAAATTTATCCAACTGATGGCAGGAACATCTGCATTGATGTTCTTCGATCGTTTCTCAAGGCTCACTACATACGCACAATCAACCCTTGAACCCGTCTTTGGGGGGGAGATTCGCATAGCTGTGGTTGATGGAATCAGCACCTTTGACCCCGCCACATTGCTCAATCAATCAGACATGCTAGGAAATATTCTGCTGGGTGATACGCTTGTCACCTTAGATGTTACGCAACCCAGTTTGCCCATTGTACCGCGCCTAGCGGAATCTTGGTCAACGAGTGAAGATGATTTGACTTGGACATTTAATCTACGCAAAGGAGTCAAGTTCCACAATGGGCTAGACTTCACTTCTGCTGATGTGGTTTATACCTACAACCGTCTGATGGATGAGAATATAGGGAGTTTATTGGGGAGTTTACTCACTTCGGTGAACGAAGTGGTTGCCATAGACACACACACAGTTGAGTTCCGGTTGTCTCAACCGCACCATACTTTGGTGGATACGATGTGGGATCCCACCGCTAGCATCGTTCAGAATGGGCGATCTGATGAAGAACTCGCCACAACTCCCATTGGGACAGGACCCTTCATCATAGGGGAAAACATCCCTGATGAATCCGTTACCTTTGTCCGCAATGAAGCCTACTGGAATGCTCCACTACCCTATCTTGACACCATCCAATATCGCATCATCCCTGACCCCACCAGCCAAGTAGCGGCTTTAGCCGTCGGAGATGTGGATATTCTTTATCAAGTAAGCCCAACCAACATCCCCATTTTACAAGCCAATCCCAACGTAAATATTGTGCAGTCCCCTGCAGGCTTTTGGTTTGGCTTTGAAATGCTAACTTTTGAACCACCCTTTAATGATGTGCGCGTGCGCAAGGCACTCAAGATGGCAACCAACCGTGAGGCGATTCGGCAAGTGTTTGCTTCAGGGGATGGATACTCAGGCAATGACCACCCTATCAGCCCAGCAAGTCCTTATTGGGATGGCATTGAAGCCCCTGCACAAGATATTGAAGGGGCAAAGGCACTCCTTGCTGAGGCAGGTTATCCTGACGGAATCGACATCACACTCACCATAGCGGACTTGTTCCCTGGGCTGGTGAATGCTGGTGTCGTTTTACAGGAATCCCTTTTACCTGCTGGGATCCGTATAGAAATTGAGCGAGTCCCTGCCAATCTATATTGGGCTGAATACTGGGGGCAAGTTCCTTTTGGGGTACAGTGGTGGTCTAACATTGGAGAGCCTGAAACTAACCTGAGTTTGTTGTTCACATCAGATGCTATTTTTAATGTTACAGGATGGGCAAACGCAGACTTTGACGCTTTAATCAAACAGATTCGCGCAACTGAAAATCCAGAAGAGCGCAAACCACTCTATGCCGAAGCACAGCGTATCTTATCAGAAGAGGGTGCCCTCATCATCCCCTTGCATGCTGACGCATACATGGCAAAGCGCAAAGATGTTATGAATCTTTTACCGGAACAAATCGGCATTTTCCAAAACCTAATTTGGAAACAACCCTAAAACTTGAAGGGATCAATAACCCATAACATAGATTATGGGTTATTGACGTAGCATTTCTACTAAACTTTGCTACGATTATAATGAGTTTTACCCGATTGAAAGTGGCAAAAGATTGAATCAACCTGCTCACAATAGCATCATCTGGAATACTTCCAACTTACATCAAGCGTTGGTGTTACTCAGACAATCTTCTCAACCCATTTTCCTTGAGCCGTATGAGGAAGCCCAGCAACCGCTCACCCTTGAGAATTGGTTGTTGCAAGCGTGTAGCCAACTTCAGCTTGGGCTAACAGAGGTTGATGTGCGATATGCGCAACTCATTGAGCTAATCCGCGCGAACGCCCCGCTTATCTTGCCCATTCCGTCCACCACACAGATAGAATCCATCCATGGATATGTGGTTATCCTACGCTGTAATATCCGTTATGCCACACTGTTGGGAACAGATGGAAAGCGCAAGCGGTTATCTGTGCAACGCCTCCTTGATGTCATTAGAGGACATTTACAACGAGCCTATTTTGATGTCACCACTGCGATTCTGCAAGAAGTGGGTATTCCGTTGTTTCGTCGGCAGGCAGTGCGCGAAGCCTACATAGACTTACACCTAGCAGATCATCGCATTCAGGGTATCTGGTTGGTCAACACCCAACCCACGTCAAACGCCTTGAGCAACACCCGTCAGCAAATTCTAAACTGGCTGGGGCTACAAGTTGGCTTACGAAGTGGGTATTACATCTTATTCTTCACCGCGATCACCTTGATGGGGCAGGCAAGTGTCAGCGGGCGAATTAATCCGTCTTGGCTAGTGTTAGGGCTTTTGGTGTGGGTCTCACGCATTCCGCTTGCTATGATGCTCATCTGGCTAGAACATCTCTACGCGCTGAAACTTGGCTTGAATATCAAACAACAATTGTTTCAAGATACCCTCCAGTTACCCATTGGTGAAGTGCTACAACACAGCACACAATATTTCCATGATGTGATGGAAACCGAAACGTTAGAAGAATCGGGTTTTCAACGGAGTTCGTGGGTCATTGCATCTAGTGTATTTCTCATCTTGGCAACCGTTATCCTTTTAATCATAGGGGATGTCTTTGGCGCATTGATTCTAGCAGGTTGGTTAGCAACATGTGTGGCAATGATTCAGCACTTGGTACAACACTACCCCGCTTTCAACACCCAACACAAGCACCTTATCCACCAATTTGTGGAACAACTACGTGGGCATACCACACGCCTCATTCAAGAAACCGACTGGTTCAAACGGGAAGATGCCTTGCTTGCTCAATATCTACAGCAGGCAACCGCTTATGACCAGCGTGCCACCCTAGTCTGGACACTCATCCCGTATGGTGGGGTTTTGGTGGCATTGTTGGGGATTGCTCCGCTTGCCCTAAATCTCAGTACGATCACTGCTTTAGGGATCAGCTTACGGTTATCCCTGTGGTTATTTGCTTTCATGCAGTTGCAAATCTTAGCCTTCTCCGTTCCAGAGTTGGTTAAGAGCATCCATGCTTGGTATCAAATTCAGCATCTCAAAACAACTTCACAAAACGTTGAACACGCCAAAACGACCAACGCAGTGGAACGTAGCGACCTCATCCTTGAGCTACGCAACGTGCGTTATCGCTTTGCAGAAAACCTTGAACCCATCCTCAACAACATCAACCTCACGATTAAAAGTGGGGAAACCATCTGGTTACAAGGCGAGACCGGCAGTGGCAAATCGACGCTTGCTACCATCATGTGTCACCTTAGACAACCCACCTCTGGATTGTTGCTATATGCTGGCAACGATCAATACACCTTGAATCCTCACATTTGGCGCAAGAATATCGCCTATGTTTCGGCAAGCGCACAAAATCACATTCTCAACGGATCCCTAGCATATAACCTTTTAATGGGACGCAACCGTGTTCCTACTTCTAGCGATCTTGTGGAAGCAGAACAGCTATGTAAGGAATTAGGGTTGGAGGGATTAATCAATGAAATGCCCTACGGCATCCAACAACAGGTGGGTGAAACAGGATGGCGACTTTCACATGGGGAACGCAACCGCGTTTTCATTGCACGTGCTATCCTGCAAAACCCCGACCTCACCATCATTGATGAGAATCTCGTCGCGCTAGACCCAGAAAACAAAGTGCGCGTGCTAGAAACTCTCATTAAATATTCCAAGACGTTGATTATGATTGATAGCGAGTAATTATGGATTATCCTACAAATAACCTTCCCTATTCTCTAATCGAACTTCAGCGCACCAATCGTGGATTATTCTTAATTGTCTTGACGTTGTTGATGACGGTTGTTTTGGCATGGGTCATCGGTTTTATCGCCTTCCCTTTAGATGTCAAAATCTATTCAGTAGATGCCCAGGTCATTGATAGCCGTAGTACGGTGGCTATCTTTGTGCCATCAGACCTAAGCAAGATTCAAGCAGGAAATCCTGCACTATTTCAATTTATAGATCAAGATGGCAATATACAGTCTGTGGCAAGTACCATCCTCAACATTAATGCTTCCAATGGTGAAGTAATTTTGAAAACGGATTTCACAAATCAACAACGTGTTGCGGTTGAAAATCTCGTTCATGGTGTTGTGACGGTCATCGTAGATCAACAAACGCCATTAGAATCAGTATTGCAAGCTATAGGATAAAAAGGAGTAAGGTAGGAGTAAGCCCTTATGGACTCAAATTCATCAGCATTCATTGCCTATAATATAGATACGCTACTTAACATTCTTTCCAATGTCGCCATCATTGGGTTTGCTTTATATGTTGTGATCTTATTCCTCTTCACCTTGATCCGACAAGGGATTGTGATTGCATTCCTACGGCTAATTTCGGCACAAGTGTTGATCCCCTTTGCACTCACCCTTGTGATTATACTGTTGGGATATGCAGTTATCTTCATTCAACCCGTTTCAGCTGGGGTGGTGATTTCAGCCCTATCTCCAGATGGTGTCCGTCAACAATCTATGCGTGCCGGCTTACATGTGATTGTACCCTTCCTAGAGCAAGTGCAGCTTTATCCTATCTACTACCAAACCTATACCATGTCTAATGGGGATAGCGCGTCAGAAAACATTGGGGATGATTCTATTCGGGCGCGTACAAAAGATGGGCAAGAAGTGCGTTTGACTACCTCCACCATCTTCCGCATTGATGTGAATCAGGTGACTCAAGTACATGTGGATTGGCAAAATCGCTATATCAATGATTTGATTCGTCCGTTGGTGCGCGGTTTTGTGCGGACGGAAGTTTCTAAGTTCACCGTGAATGAAGTCAATAGTTCAGCACGGGCTGATCTTGAAGCAACGCTTGAACGCCTGCTACGAGAAGAACTCACCCTAAAAGGTTTTGAGTTAGACCAATTCCTGATCCGTGATATTACCTTCTCGGTGGAATACTCTGTCGCTGTAGAAGAAAAACAAGTGGCAAAAGAACAACAGGAGGCGGCTTTATTCCAAGCTGAACGGGAGATACGCCTTGCACGAGGGGATGCCAACGCCACAGAAATCCGCGCCCTTGCCCAAGCCAATGCTGCGCGTGAAATCGGCAAGGCGTTGCAAGAATCCCCACAAATATTGACGTACTACTACATTGAAAAGATTTCGCCGAACGTTCGTGTAATGTTGTTACCCAGCGAGAATCCCTTGATTTTGCCCTTACCGGATGATTTGATGTCCAGTGCCACAAGCGATTTAGCAACTACCCCATCTGATAGCGGTGCAACCTTCCTTCAACCCACACCTGTTGCAACATCCGCATTTACCCCACAAGAAGGCACGAATACTCAACAAGGCTTTGGCAACAACGGTGGTTTTGGCACTCAACAACAGGGCTTC